>BNUV01000007.1 GCA_025997615.1 Spirochaetia bacterium | reverse complement strand
ATCGTCGGACCATAGGTCCGCCATAACCGATAATGAAAGCGCGAAGATCAATCGGACTGAAAGTCCGCGGGCCTCATGGGGTCATTCAAGGATATAATGGAATAGCAGTGGCAGATGCCGAAAACCAGGTGATAGTAGCGGCAAACGTGGCAGGTTCGGTGCATGAAGGCGATTTGCTGCCCGGCATGATTGACGAACTAAAAACAGCTATGCAAAACATAACCGGCAAAGAAGAGCCTCTTGAGAACGTCACAATACTTGGCGACACCGGTTATTTCAGTGAAAAGAATCTTGAAGAAGCACAAGCGCGCGGTGTTGATGTGCTGATTCCGGACCAACAATTCCGTAAATGGGATGAAAGTTTTAAAGACCAAAAATGCCATGGGAAACGTCGATACACCAAAGAAGATTTCACCTATAATGAAGACGATAATACCTATACCTGTCCTGCGGGTAAAAGGCTTGAATATAAGGGGCATATGGAAGACGAATGCAAATCATTGAGCCCTGTTTTGCAGACATTGAATACTGTAAGAAAATGAATCGGTTTAGTTTAAGGGGCAAAGAAAAAGTAACTGGCCAGTGGTTATTATTTTGTATCGTTCATAATATAGGGAAATGTGTGCCGAAAAAGGCCGTCAGCAGGAGCGCCGGATGATGAATGGGGCATTTCGGCAAACGAAGCCAGTCATAAATCGCTTTTTAGGCAGTAATTCTCCAACTGCTTGCGCTGATTCCCCAAAATTAAGGTGCGACTAAAAATTCGGGCGTAATGAAAATGACTTTTTCGACAGCCTCGTTAAACGAAGTAAAAACTCTGCTACGAAGCGTCCGCCACGGATGGCGGGCGTGTTCTTCTCCTATATTTCATTAAATATATTCTTAACTTTATTCTTATATTCTTCGGTTGCTTTTTCAAATTTTTTAGCAGAATTTGAAAATCTTTGGAATTCATTTTTTGCCAATTCTTCTATATAGTTTTTTCTGGAACAATATTCATAAATATTATTCAAAATTTGTTTTTTCTCTTCATTTTTCTCAACTTCTGCTTTTTTAAGGCAGTAGAACGTAGCCTTTGAAGCGGGATCACAATCAAAAAAAATCTCCCTAAAGGTCTGTATAATCAATTCCTGGTTATTTTGTTGATTTATAAGATCGCTAAACCTTTTTTCATTTTCTGAATTTGACATATTACCTCCCTTGTCCGGCAATCCATTCCTGCCATTCCGTGTATGAATATACAGGAACATCAATAATCAACTCATCATAATTATCAAAAGAATAACCTAATGCTCGTATTTCATTACGAACATCATTATACACGCTATGAGAAAACCCTGTTAAAGTTATTTTTTCAATTTTTTGAGTAACTGTATCTGTAAGCTTATCTAATGGAATAAAAACAGATGCGTCAAAATTTCCAATTTGATATCGAGCTTTTGAAAAATATTTAAATTGAGATTGTATTACAGGCTCATCATTTCGGTCATAATCTACACCCAAACCTAAATAACCTCTCGTGGTTTCCCCTATCTTATCGCCATATTCATCAATAATTGAAATATATATGCTATAAGTACCCCTTGGAGGTGTAAAATATATTCTACTAGTCCTAGCCCATTCTTCATTTTTTACTTTATTCCATTCTTCGTGTATTTTTTTCCACGTAGAAAAGGCAACCACATTTGGGATTATTTGAACGCCGGGTAACATGGTAAAATGAACACCGTTATAGTCATAATCTATTCTACTTTTCATTTCACTAAAATCATATACAACACAGAGAATACCATTTTTTAGAGTATATAAGAGCAAATCTTTTTGTATCTTTGTCCATTTTTCACGCAGAGCTAATCCTGCCTGGGCCTGTTCACGGAGGCTTCCCTGTGGCACAGAAATAGAAATATTGTCTATACGATTAGTAGCTTCATTTCTGGTTTGACTTGTTTCAGAGGCCTGATACAAATAGCCCAAAGCATCAACAATATCCCCATTCTTTTCAGCGCTCATTCCTCTGGCTAATTGTATGGTTGCCTGCGTTTGGGATTCCTTTACCGAAAGCAATGCCTGTCTGCCAGTTTCTGTTACTGATACGCCCATACCTTTTAGTAATTCAAAAGTTATTTCTTTCGCGGCGTATCCACTCTCAACATCCTTAAATTGATAACGCTTATCGAAAGATGTTGCAATTTGATTGGTTTCGGTATTATTTATGCGGAAATTAGTTTGGTATTGTCCTGAAATAGGTAATATAGTTCCAGCAACAATGTATTGAGCATTGGTGAGCTGACCCATTCTGATATAATTATCCTCTGAATAATTGCCATTTGCAGACAATTCCTGTTCAGCAAGTGTCAACTTTTCATTTTTTCGATCAAGAACAGTCATAGCAGAAAACCGGGCTAAATTTCCAGTAATAATGTCTTGAAATAATTGCGGTATCCATGCGTTTGCAGATGTTTGATTAGACATATTAGGGGGCGGTACTGCTATAACTATTCCTTTACCACCATCACCGGAAAATAATTGCGCTGAAACAAAATGGGTAATAATAAGGAAAAAGACCAACCCCAGAATTGTATATTTATTCATACTATACCACCTTTCAATGCAATTTTTAATATTATATATCTTATATAATAAAATATCAACAATATTTTTAAATATTTTCTTCGAGCCGCACGAACGCGGCGAGACTATTCGGAAATTTCTGGGTTTTTATTTCGTTTAACTGGCGCGTAAGCACCGGAAACTGCACAGAATTGATTGACGGCAGACGAAGGGCCGGCCCACTGGGCATTCGGATCAGTAAAAAACATAAGACAGATGCCTAACATAGCGACTATCAATCCTATATCGATTTCCGCCTGTACCGACCAGTGGCACCTATGGATCTATGGATCTATGGCCGGAACAAAATTACAGGCGGTTTTAAGCTCAAACATCAAGAGGTATCGTAAGCGCCGGGGCTGGGCGCAGGTAAAACTAGCCGAAGAAGCCAATTTTTCCACGAATTTTCTGAGCGATATAGAAACCGGCAAAAAATGGCCCTATCCCGAAACTCTCTATTCTGTGCATCCTGGCCTAGGCCATTCTGTGCCACGTCCGCCACTTCGTGGCAGGTGGGCGGGGAGCAAGAGCCCGCCCGCGCGGGGGCTGGGCTGGCAAAAACTTTTCTGGAATTCATCACCGGAGCAGACCATTTGCCTATCCACCGCCATTACCCGAATAAGCCCTCGCAATCTTCCATCACTCCCGTCAACAAAAGCCTAAAACGCGCCCCAACGGAAGGGCTGCGTAGGTGAGTTCTACAGGTGTTTTTGCCAGCCCAGCCCCCGCGCGGGCGGGCTCTTGCTCTCCGCCGGGACTGATCCCCTGTGTTGTGGGGGGTAGGGCGCAACCATGTGCGCCCGAAGGGGGGCCGCCTGCTGCACAGCATAGATTCGAGGGTAATTGACCATCTTCCATCAAAATGATATAACTACCCCATGGCTGTTAAAGAGAAAAATACCGTGACAAGCTCCTTCCAGGAAGAATTTGTCCGCCGGTTCAAAACCAAGCCCCTGCTGTTTGTCGGGACCATCCTGGTGCTTGTCCTGGTGATTGTGTCCTTCGTGGTGGTTCCCGCCATGGTGCCCAATGCCGGGGGATCTGTGGATTTAGTGTTCGGCTCGTACAATAAAACGCCCATCGAACTGGTGCCGGGTAACTATTTTGCCCAGGCAAATGCCGACCTCAACGAACAGTACCGGCAGTTTCTGGAATACATCCAGCCGGTGGAACTCATGCACGAGGCGTTTAACGCGACCGTGGTTCACATCGGGGTTCTTGATGAGATGAAAAAGGCGGGTTATACCGCCCCGGCGGCACTGGTGGACCGGCGTATCGCGGAACGGCCGGATTGGCTTGCGGCGTATCGGCGTTCTGATAATGTCGCCAAACTGGCCCAGTGGAAGCAGGTGCAGGAAGGCATTGCCGAGGGTAATTATCATCTTGATATGACCGGCCGGGTATCTTCCAAAGAAGCGGCTTTTATCGGCGCCATGGCCGCCCGAGAACGGACCTTTGCCATGGCAAGTCTGCCCCTGGATGCTTACCCGGATACGGAGGCGGCCTCTTACGCGGCGGAAAATCCCCAATTATTCAGGACCATACGGCTTTCCCGGATTACGCCCGGCGCCAGCGACAAAGAGGCCGAGCAGATCCTCGGTACCATCCGGGGGGAAGTTACCACCTTTGAGGAAGCGGCGCAAACCTATTCCCGGGATCAATATTCCGGCCAGGGCGGTGATATGGGTTCAAAAATGGCCTGGGAACTTTTCTCCGAAATCCCCGAGGAGGCGGACCGGGAAAAGATCTTCGCCCTGCCCCAGGGGGAGTTAAGCGGCATCATCGCAGTTCCCGAAGGCTGGGCTTTTTTCAGGGTTGACGAAGCGGCGGCTCCGGCCAACACCGACAATGCGGAGACCATGAGAAAGATCCGCAGTTATATAATGGATGTAGCCCGGGGCCGGGTGGAAGACTGGCTCATAAAAGATGCGGAGCTTTTGGCCGAAGAAATTCGTGCCTCAGGCCTTGACGATGCCCTTGCCGCACGGGGGACCGAAAAGAAAAATTTTGGCCCGGTACCGGTTAATTACGGCAATACCGAACTCTTTACCAGCCTTTCTTCTTTCGGCATCAACGAGCTTTCCTGGGGGGCTTCCAGTGAAAATTTCTGGCAGACGGCCTTTTCCACTCCCCTCCAGAGCCCCTCCCGGCCCATGGTTTTGGGCTCCAATGTGGTGATCCTTTATCCCCTGGAGGAAACGAACGATACCGGCCCGGAGACAAGCGCCGCCAGGGCGGAATCAAATTATTCGTCCTATGTTCTGGCAGGAATTGTCAATCAAAATATCCGTACTTATTTTATAACCAGTAAAAAACTGGAAAATCATTTTGCCGAAACATATTACAAATACTTCCAGCCTTCCTACTATTGATGGTTGATGATGAAGCACCCCGGCGTGTTGAAGCGCGCCGGGGCTTTTCCCTTTCGTACAGGGGAAAAACGCTGCTTTCCCTTTTTGATCCCATAGCTCAGGCGGAAAAAATCGCGGCTGAACTGCCGGTAAAAAACCGGACCCTGTACTTCTGCCCTTCCCCGCTTTACGGTTACGGCCTCAAAAAATTACTCGACCGTCTTGCCCCCGATTCGGCGATCCTCTGCGTGGAAACCGATGAAAAACTTATGGCAGTTTCAACAGAATCCATGGGCGGCCTCTTAAAAGAACAGCCCCCGTCAGGGCACCACGGGCTTGCGTTGATAAAAACATCTGATGCGGCCTCTCTCTGCGCTTTTGTACGGAAAAACTGGGGCAGCAGAATATTCCGCCGGGTAGAGATCCTCCGCCTGAGCTCGGGCTGGCGGCTGGACAGCCAGGTCTATGACGATTTGGCCGCCGCATTGATCGGGGAGATCGCTCTGGATTGGGGCAACGCAATGACGCTGGTAAAGCTCGGCCGCCGCTACATCCGTAACGCTATAGCCAATCTATCACTCATTCCCCGCTCCCTTCCCCTGTCGCATCTGGGTTCCTATTTTTCGCCGGCGGCGCCTGTCCTTGTGCTGGGGGCGGGCCCTTCGCTGGACGAGGTTCTGCCGGAGCTTCTCCGGTTTTTCGGCTCCTCTGCTAAAGACCCCTCGACAAGGCCCTTCGGAATTGTCTGTGTCGATACCGCCCTCCCCTGCCTACATGATTGGGAGATAAAGCCCGATCTTGCGGTGGCGCTGGAAAGCCAGCATTGGAACCTCCGGGATTTTACCGGCCTTGGCGATTGGCGTCTTGACGGCTGGCGTCTCCCCCTGGCCATGGACCTTTCCGCCCTGCCCGCCACCGGCCGGGTATTAAATGGCGAAGTCTTTCTTTTTTCCACCCTCTGGACCGATCTGTCCTTTATCAGGCGGCTGGCGGAAGCCGGGCTTTTGCCGGAAAGCCTCCCCCCCCTGGGCTCCGTGGGCCTCAGCACCGCCGCTTTGGCCCTGCGTATTTCCCACGGGCCGGTTATTACCGCCGGCCTGGATTTTTCCTTCACCCTTGACCGCTTTCACGCCCGCTCCAGCCCCGGCCACCGGGATCGCCTGTCGAAAATAAGCCGTTTTTACAGCATCCTCAATGCCGAGGCGGCCTTCCGTAAAGGGGCGGCGGCGGCCGTTTCAAAATCCGGCCTCCCGGTACGGAGCGATCCGGCCCTGAAAAACTACCGCAGCCTTTTCGAGCGGGAATTTGCCGGAGAAATCCGCCTCTACGACATTGCCGGATCGGGCCTGGCCCTGGGGCTGCAAACCCTTTCACTTAACGATGCCTTTGCCTTGCTCAAAGGGTCGCCAAAGACAGAGCCCGGCACATCGCATAATATGAAACACAATTCCGAAGAGCTGCGGAAAAAAACCATCGCCTTTATCCTGAGGGAACAAAAATCACTTATCCGTCTGCGGAATATTCTTTCAGGATCTGCCGGGGAAGCCTCCTCTATCGAAGAGCTTGAAACACTGCTGGATTATAACGACAGCCTCTGGGCCCATTTCCCCGAATGTGCCGCCGCCGAAGGCCGCCGCCCCAAAGCGGACAACCTTT
This sequence comes from Spirochaetia bacterium, assembly GCA_025997615.1. Classification (GTDB taxonomy): domain Bacteria; phylum Spirochaetota; class Spirochaetia; order Treponematales; family Breznakiellaceae; genus BNUV01. The sequence continues at coordinate 64,518 of BNUV01000007.1, read as the reverse complement.
CCTTTCTCAAACGGATCCGGGTGGAGATTGATCCCCTGTTGTCCCTTTTTGAAAAGACCCTCACCGCTTTGACAGCGCCTCCATAATAAGGATAGCATTTGTTCATACTTTACCCTATGCTTTATTACCGTGAGGTAATGTATGCGAAAAATTAAACTTACTGCCCTGGTCCTTATCATGAGCCTTATGGGACTCGATTCCCTGTCACCCTGCACAACTACCATAGTAACAAGGGGCGCCTCCGCTGACGGCAGCGTCATGGTCAGCCATTCGGACGACGGCCACCTGGGAGCCGATTCCAGCGTCATCTATGTGGGGCGCTCGCCCATTGACCGGACCGGAAGCCGCGCCGTGTACCCTTTTGCGGGGGCTCTGGGTGTAATGCCGGAATATAACTCATTTGCAATCCCCCGTCTCGCAACAGATGAGGGGGCTCCGGGCTACCGGCATCCGGGAGTTCCCCGCACCATCCCCATAGGCAGTGTTCCCTACAGCGATATTCTGGATTTTTTGGGCGAAGCCGATCGCAGCACTACCTATGCATACCTTGACTGCAATTACAGCATTGCCAATGAATGGGGGGTGATGTTCGGCGAATGTACCAACGGTTCCAAGACAAGCCACAACCCGGTGCCGGACAAGCGCATCTTTTATTCGAGCGACCTTGCCCGGATCGCCCTTGAAAACTGCAAGACCGCCCGTTCCGCCGTCCTTCTTATGGGGCATCTTATAGACACCTACGGCTATTGGGGAACCGGCGAAACACTCCCGGTAGCCGATGCCGAAGAAGCATGGGTTTTTGAAATGGCGCCGGTGAGCGAAGACTATACAAAAGCGGGGGGCCTCTGGGCTGCCCAGCGCGTTCCCGATGGCGAATTTTTTATAGCCGCAAATGAATTCCGCATCCGCGAAATTGATCCGGTGGAACGCAACCGGACCCAGCTCTACGGGGATAATCTTTTTGATGTCGCCCGTGATCTGGGCTGGTATACGGTAACGGATAAAAAGTCGGGACTCATGGATTGGCTTGCGACGGTCAGCCTTGGCGAATACAGCCATCCCTACTATTCCCTCCGCAGGGTATGGCGGGGCCTGTCCCTTGCGGCTCCTTCGCTGAACCTCGATCCCTGGGTGCAAGATGGGCAGAAGGGGCTTACCAGGGATTATCCCTTTTCCGTCAGGCCCGATAAAAAACTGACCCTGGGGGATATCCGCCGCCTACACCGCGACCACTATGCGGGAACCGAATTTGATCTTACAAAGGGCGCGGCGGCCGGTCCCTGGGGAAACCCGAACCGCTATCTGGGAACAAATGATTCCGGCGGGGATGTGGGCGACCCTGACAGCGAAATGTCAGGCGCCTGGGAACGTCCCATCGGCGTATACTATACCAACGTGACCTATATCAATCAGCTGCACCCGGATCTGCCCTATCCCATAAATATCATTTCATGGATTGCCCTTAACGCCCCTTCGGAATCGGTTTTTGTACCCTTTGCAATTGCAGAAATGCCGCCCATATACGAAGTCTATGATTCGGGAGTTTACAGCATGGAAGGGCAGGCCTGGCAGATATACAATCTGGTTGGGGAATATGTGAACCTGCGCTACAATTCCATGATACGCACTATCAACAGGGCGCAAAGGGAAAACGAGGAAGCCTCCGTCAGGCTGGTAAGGGAACTGCAGCAGATGCTTGCTCCCCTGGCAGAGGAAAATCCTGAAGAGGCCCTTGCCCAGCTTAAGCTTGTGCTTAACACAAACGCCTTAACGATTCACCGCAACTGGAAGCTGCTCTTTGAGGACCTGGTCTTAAGCTATAATCAGGGTGAGGTGAACCTGGCCCCGCCGGGGGAACAGCGCCGTCTTGGAAAAACCCGTTACCCCGACAGCTGGCTGGAAGGTACCGATTATTACCGGGGGCCCACAACCTACAAAAAGAAAACCGGCGATGATTAGGCAGGAGCAGCAGCCTATGAAACGGGTCGACGCTCTTTGTAAATAATCTGATATAAGGTCACCACGGCGATAAGGCCGAAACCGATTATGTCAGACAGGAAGCCCGGATCAATTAAGAGAAAGCCCCCGGCAATAGCGGCCAGCCGCCAGAAGATGCCGACTTTGCGGAACATATAACCTTCAAGCCCAGCGGCCAAACCAAACATTCCTATACAGGAACTGAGGATGATCTGAATCACCTTGAGGGGGGTGGTGTCGATAAGCAGCATACTGGGGTTAAAAACAAAAATATAGGGGATGATAAAGGCGGTGATGGCCAGGCGGGTGGCGGTGACTCCGGTTTTTATGGGGTTGGCCTTTGCTATAGCAGCGCCGGCGTAGGCCGCCAAAGCCACCGGGGGCGTAATATCCGCCACGATGCCGAAGTAAAAAACAAACATGTGGGCCGCCAGCAGGGGGACCGCAACACCGGCAGCGGCGCCCGCCCGCATAACCATGGGGGCGGTGATCGTGGCCATGATCACATAGTTTGCCGTGGTGGGAATTCCCATGCCCAAAATAAGACAGGCGATCATGGTGATAAACAGCGCCACAAAAAGATTAGTGCCCGTCATGGTGAAGAAGGGAATATTTACAATGTAGATAAGCCGCCCGATAAGTATTTGCCCCAGGCCGGTGAGGGATACAATGCCGATAACGATACCGGCTACGGCGCAGGCTATGGCGACACCGATGGTGTTTCTCGCACCGGCAGTGAGGGCGTCCACAAAGCCTCCGAGGTTGAACCGTGTATCCTTCCGGAAAAAACTTACCACAAAGGCCGAGGCAATGGCGAAACAGGCTGCGTAGGCCGGAGTAAAACCGATACTCATCATGGCCACAAGAATTATTACCGGCAGGAAAAGATAGCCCTTCACAAAAAGAAGTTTACCGAAATGGGGGATCGCTTCTTTGGGCAACCCTTTAAGGCCCAGTTTTTTCGCCTCGAAGTGGACCATAAGAAAAATGCCGGTAAAGTAAAGCGCCGCCGGTAAAATCGCCGCGACCGCGATTTTTGCGTAAGAAATGTTGGTCAGTTCCGCCATAAGAAAGGCGGCGGCCCCCATGATGGGCGGCATGATCTGCCCCCCGGTGGAGGCGGCGGCTTCCACGGCGGCGGCAAATTCCGGCTTATACCCGGTTTTTTTCATCACCGGGATGGTGACCGAGCCGGAACCCACGGTGTTGGCCACGGAGCTGCCGGAGTACATTCCCTCCAGAGCGCTGGCGATAACCGCCACTTTTGCCGGCCCCCCGGAGGCAAAACCCGCCACCGAATTGGCCAGGTCGATAAAGAAACCGGCGATTCCGGACTTTTCCAGAAAAGACGCCAGAAAAATAAACAATACGATAAAGGTAGAACACACGCCGATGGGGGTACCGATGATCCCGTCGGTGGTGTAAAAAAGCTGCTGTGTGACACGCCGTAAAGAAAAACCCGCCGTAAAAGCGTAGATGATAAATCCGCCGGCCACCACCAGAATGGGAAGACCCACCACCCTGCGGCAAAGCTCGGCCAATATAAGGGTACCCGTAATGCCCACCGCAATATCCAATGGCGTTAATAAAATGGCCCGGCCTACGATTGCCTGAAAATTAATCACAAAATAAAAAAAGGCGGCGGCCCCAAGGGCCCCTAAAACAAAATCGTACCAGGGCACATAATTTTCCCGTTTGGTCATACCCTTGCGGATGGGATAGAGCATAAATCCGGCAAAAATCAAAATCCCCAAAAAGGAACAGCGCCGGACCTGTTCGGCCAGATTCGCTATCAGCGTTACCCAAAAAACATAGGCGGTAAAAAGGAGCAGAAATCCCTTGACGAGGTAATCCGGAACGCCGGAAAAACGGCGGACATTGGATTCCCGGTCGAACTGGGCGATCAGAGCTTCGGTTTCCTGTTCGGTCAAAATGTGGATAGTTTTATCATGATGGGCCATGTGGGTCATTCATTTCTCCTATTTAATATGGATATTAACATGGGCGTTCTTCCCGCAGAGATCCCGTAAACTAAGCTCCCCACCGTTGATATACAAAACATGATCCGAAACAGTTCCCACGATATAATTCAATTCATCGAAAGAGCGGGTAAACCCGGTGATGATCAAAAAATCACCATCACGGCTCATTACCTCCCCTTCGCCCGGCTCCGTCTGCATCCCCGCGCCGAAAGAGGAGAAGCGGGTTTCTACGGGTCTGAAGATCTTCCCGTCCCTTTTGAAGGTTTCCCGCACCGGACTCTGATTCACCGAGTGGATAAATTCAATGGCAAATTCACCGCCATCCGCCAGGGGCCAGCTCCCGTAAACTTTGCCGGAAACTGCGTCCCCTAGCACCAGCAGCTGGGGTGGAGATTGTTTCCCCCTGACAACAGCGGCGGCAATGGCCGCTCCCGATACCAGGAGAACGGCCAATAGCAAATTCAGCGCGATACCATACCACCACCTGAGTACCATGAAAAAACTTATTTAAGCGCGCCGATTTCCTTCAGGTACTTCGCCGCGCCGGGGTGGAAGGGTACGGAAATACCCGACACCGCATAAGAAGGGGAAAGCTCCGCGCCTTTCGTATGGGCCGCGAGGATTTCGGCTTTGCTCTCGAAAAGGGCTTTGGTAAGGTTGTACACCGTATCTTCCGAAAGTTTGGAGGCGACAATAAACGCAGCTTTTACCGCCACGGTATTTACCGCCACGGTCTGTCCCCGGTAGCTTCCAGCGGGAATGGGGAACTGGGTATAGAAAGGATACTTTGCGATAAGCTGGGCCGCGTGTTCATCGTCAACATTGAGAACCACCACTTCTTTTCCCACTGCCAGATCGATTATCGCAGGGGTTGGAGCGCCGGCGACGCAGAAAAAGGCGTCGATTTTATTGTCCCGCAGGGCATCTGCGGAGGCGCCAAAGCTGAGGTTCTGCCGGCCTATGTCGTTAAAAGTAATCCCGTAGGCTTCCAGAATCTGCCGGGCGTTAAATTCGGTACCACTCCCCGCATCCCCCACGGACACATTTTTGCCCTTGAGGTCCGCAATGGTTTTGATCCCCGCGGCGGGATTGGCCACCACCTGGCACACCTCGGCATAGAGGGCGGCCATGGTGGAAAAACCGGTGATCTTTTCGCCGTTGAAAAGGTCCACTCCCCGCCAGGCATAATCCATCACGTCATTCTGGACGATGGCCAGCTCCGCTTCCCCTGCGGCGACAAGCTGAATGTTTGCCTTCGACGCCCCGGTGGACTGAATTATGACGGGGATTTTGGTTTTTTCGGTGAGGATCTGCCCCACCGCCGAGCCATAGGCATAGTAGGTCCCGGTGCTTCCCCCGGTGGCCATACGGATCTGTTCGTTTTTACCCTTGGCATACACACTGGTCACGAGCGAAAGGAGCAGCGCCGCCCCTATCAATCCAATTTTCTTCATATCTTCCTCCTGTACATGACAAACTATACAGCCTTTCGCCATGGAAATTCAAGACATCAGCTACCGCACAGTAATCCCGGCGCTTACCGGGGGCACGGCCCCTTTTTCCACCGACACCGGCAGGGGCGCCGCATCGGCGGCCCACACCTGGTAGGTTCCCGGCAGAAGAACCTGTTCGCCCCGGCTATCAACCGACTCAAAGGCCGCTGCGGGAAGGTCAAATTCAACGTTTACCGTTTTCCCCGCCGGAACCGCTGCCCGGCGGAAGGCCCGGAGCGATGTAATGGGATCATCAGCGGCCCGCTCTCCCCGGGAGATGTAGATCTGCACCACTTCCTCGGCATCCCGTTTCCCCGTGTTGGTCACGGCGACTTTGGCCTTTACCGAGGCGCCCGCCGCAATTTCTTTTGATGAAAGCTCGATAGAATCGAAGCGGAAAGTAGTGTAGGAAAGGCCGAAACCAAAGGGATAAAGGGGCTTTTCCGTCATGTAGCGGTAGGTCCGGCCCGTCAGGGAATAATCATCATAGGGGGGGAGCTGGGCGGTGGAAACGGGGAAGGTGACGGGCAGTTTTCCCGAGGGGACCGTGTCGCCAAAAATAATATCCGCCACCGCCTGACCGCCCCGTTCGCCGGGGTACCAGGCAAAAAGAATCGCATCGGCAATGTCCTCGGGGAAGGCGATGGGACTGCCCCCGGTGAGGACCAGCACCACGGGCTTGCCGGCCTTGCGGACCCGCCTGAGGAACTTCAACTGCCATTCGGGCAGCTCGATGCTGTCCCGGTCGCCGTTGGAATCGGAGGCAATGGCGTCGCCCTCCTCCCCTTCAATGGCGTTATCCAGCCCGTAACAGGCGATTACCACGTCAATGCCGTGCAAGTCGAAGGTGGGCTCGTCGCCGTGGCCCGCGGAACCGAAGGTCTGGAAGCCCTTGTGTATATCCTCATACATCAGAGAGCCCTGGCGGTATTCCATGTTGAGGGTAAATTTCCCCCGGATCTTTTCCGTAAGGCCCTCGAGGATCGTCACCAAATGGGGGCTGAGGCCGTGATAATTGGCAATAAGCGCATGGGCATTGGCGGCGCCGGGGCCTATCAACAGGATTTTCCCCGCCTGATCGTTTAGGGGGAGCAGGGGCCGGCCGCTGGCGTCTTTATCATTTTTCAATAAGACGATGGATTTCCGGGCCGCTTCCAAAGCCAAAGCCTGGTGCTTTTCACTGTTGATCACCTCTGCGCCGATTTTGCCGTAGGGGTCCTCTCCCGGCGCATCGAACATCCCCAGCTTAAAGCGGGTCCAGAGGAGCCGCCTCAGGGCCGTGTTGATGGCTTCTTCGGTAACAAGGCCCTTTTTACAGGCCGCCGTCAGGTAAGGGAAGGTACAGCCGCAGTTAAGGTCGCAGCCATTGTTCAGGGCCAGCGCCGCCGATTCTTCAAAACTGCCGGTAACTTTGTGGTTTTCGTGGAAATCCCGGATGGCCCAGCAGTCGGAAACCACATGGCCCTTGAACTGCCAGCGGTCCCGGAGTATCTCTTTGAGCAAATAGGCGCTGCCGCAGCAGGGTTCCCCCAGGGTGCGGTTGTAGGCCCCCATCACCGTTTCCACGCCATTTTCCACCAGCAGCTTAAACGCCGGGAGGTAGGTCTCGAAAAGGTCTTTTTTGGAAACCACGGCGTCAAAGGTATGGCGCTGGGCCTCGGGGCCGGAATGTACCGCATAATGTTTGGCGCAGGCGGCGGTTTTAAGATGTTCGGGATCCTTCCCCTGAAGGCCCTTTACAAAGGCCAGCCCTATGCGGCCCGTTAAACAGGGGTCTTCCCCGTAGGTTTCCTGTCCGCGGCCCCAACGGGGATCCCGGAAAATGTTGATGTTCGGCGTCCAGAAGGTAAGGCCCCAATACTGGCCCCGGTTGCCTCTTTTACTGGCCTCGTTATATTTGGCCCGGCCTTCGTCGGAAATGGCGGAGGCTACTTTTTCGACAAATTCATCGTCAAAGGTCGCCGCCAGCCCTATGGCCTGGGGGAAAACCGTGGCTAACCCCGCCCGGGCAATGCCGTGAAGGGCCTCGTTCCACCAGTTATATTCGGGAATCCCCAGCCGTTCTATGGCGGCGCTGGTAAAAGACAACTGGGAAACTTTTTCTTCCAAGGTCATTTTGGAAATTAAATCTTCGATGTTTTTCTCCCGTTCTTCCCTGTTCATAAATGCCCCTTAATTGGTAATATATCGGTATAATAGCATTTTAGAGGAGTTTAGTCATCTATGCCTATAAAAATTCCCCGGACACTGCCGGCCTTCGACGACCTTACGGAAGAACGGGTTTTTATCATCCCCGACGACCGGGCAGAACATCAGGATATACGGCCCTTAAAAGTGGGTATCGTCAACCTTATGCCCACCACGCTAGACACGGAAACCCAGCTCCTCAGGCTTTTGGGGAATTCGCCCCTGCAGGTGGATATAAGTTTTCTCCGCATGGGAAGCCACGAGTCGCGGAACGCCCCGCCGGGGCACCTGGAAAAATTTTACCTTAACTCGGACGGTATCATCAAAAATAAAATCCGTTTTGACGGGCTTATCATCACCGGGGCCCCGGTGGAAACCCTGCCCTTCGAGGAGGTGGATTATTGGGATGAGCTGGCGGCGGTAATCGATTATTCAACGGAAAATGTCTGGTCTACACTGCATATTTGCTGGGGGGCCCAGGCGGGGCTGTACCGGCGTTATGGCATCCCCAAGGTGCCCCTGGAAAAAAAGCTCTTCGGCATCTTTCCCCACAATATTCAGGGGGGGCGCCATGTCCTTTTTCGGGGTTTTGACGATGAATTTCCCGCCCCCCAGTCGCGGCATACCGCCACAGACCGGGATGCGGTGGCCGCCTGCCCGGCATTAACCATACAATCGGAAACCGACGATACCGGTTTGTTTATCGCCACCGCCCGGGGGGGCCGGGAAGTATACACCACCGGCCACCTGGAATATGACCCTTTAACACTGGACCGGGAGTACCGCCGGGATCTGGCCAAGGGACTTCCCATCGCCATACCCCGGAACTACTACCCTGAGGATGATCCCTCACGGGCGCCGGTGGTACGCTGGCGGGCCCACGCCCACCTGTTTTTTTCCAACTGGCTCAACTATGTCTATCAGGAGACCCCCTACGATCTGGGGGATATGTGAGTAAATTGTCCGCTCAATCTACATCAATATCCGTATCCTGGTTATCACCGATAGCCTTGCCGGCATCTTCATCGGGCTCCACATAACCGCCAAAGAAGGGCTTTTTAGCCCAGGGCCACTTCTTCTTTTTCGCTTCAGGCCGGATGGCGATGGTCAGATCCAGGGCCGCCACGGAAAGCTCCCCCGGTTCCTTGCCCAGCTCCCGGCCGTAATAAGCCACATCGAGCTTGAAGAAGCCCAAATGGATACCTGCGCCTACCGCCGGAAGCATTTCGTTGAGGCCGGCCCGGAATTTGAAGATGCCCCCCAGATAAAGCTCCAGCCCCAGACCCATGTTCAGCAGGGCATTCCGCTCTTCAAGGTAATTGTCCTGATCGAAAATATTTCCCAAATCCCGCCAGTCAAAGGTCGCCACCAGCCCGCTCTTGGCCAGGAAACGAGGGGCATAGGTCCACATAGTACCGATATTCAAGTCGTAAGCCGCCCCAAAGTTGAAATTCAGAGGCACCGCATAGTTATTGGTATCCTCCGCACCGGAGAGAGTAGATACCACAACACCCCGGGTATAAACATCGGTAGCGGTTAAACCCAGCCGGAAGCCACCAGTACGGTACATGAGGCCCAGATCAACGCCGCCCCCCACGATAAGGGGAACGGAAAGAGAACCGGTCAAACTATCGGTATTACCGCTTGCCAAATTCAAAATAGATTCGCTGGCGGAGGCCATAGCCCGGCCAAAACCTTTGACCGTAAAACCCGCATCAACGCTCTGGGAGCCGTTGTCGTAGATACGGAAAGCAAAACCGATGGGGAGAATGACATCTTCAAAGGCCGACACATGGACATACAATCCCTGAACATTTACATTGAAAGAACTGGTGTTCCATAACCCGAAACCGAAACCGTTGGCCGCATAGGCAATAGAAAGGGGGAATTCCCGAATACTGGCGCCCAGCGGTATCTTTCCCCCCATTCCGCTGATAGCGTCCAGCGTGGAGCCAAAGCTCTTTATTATATCCGTCGTAGAACTCCCCCCTCCCACTGCGGAAGAAACGGGATCAATCAAATTTAAGGCCGTTTCGGGGCTTAAAATGCTGGGCGACAGGGAAAAAACGCTTCTTTGCTGCGCCCTGATAAGGGCCGCCGGATTAACCAGCAGGGCAAAAACATCATCCGTATAGGCTGTGTGAGCGCCGCCCATACCGTTGCTCCAGGCGGTGGGCACCGTAAACCGGGGCATGAGCTTATCCTCCGCAAAAACCGCCGCAGCGCAAAGAATCATCAATATTGCCAAAATCTTTTTCATTTTTACTCCCTGCTTTATGTTCAGTTGTTTAACATCATATCCCTGATGCTGCCGAGAATAGCGTTACCCTCAAAACCGCCGTCCACAATCATGTTGATATATGCCGCCAGGACTTTAGCTCCGTCAGATGCATTTGAATCAACCTCAATGTGGCTGCCGTTGAGCGAAAGACCATCCAGCGCTGCTATACCGCTGCTCTGAATATCTTCCATGGTTTTATCTCCCAACTCCGCCAGGGTCAGCACCATCATGGCCTGTATCGCTGTTGACGGGTTATCTTTGGCTTTAGCAAAAAATTCATCGCTGAATTTGGGGGGATTACCTTCCAGCTTAATAATGGCGGTGATATCTTCGGCTGCTTTTGCGCAGTTATCACTGACCTCGGCTTTTACCTTGTCAAAAAAATTCGTTACCGCATCTTTCTGCCCATCGCCGCTTTCGTCGGCTAAATCCAGCGCATCCTCGAGGTGGCCCATTATAGCGTTGCCTATACCTGCGGATTCCACCGCCATGGCTACCCCGGCATCCTGGAACTTCGCTTTCTCCGCCCCGGTGGCGCCGTCAACTTTTTCTTTTATCTTTTTTAACACGGCATCCGCCAGTTTGGGGTCTTTCCTGGCCTGTTCTACCCAGGCATCCAGATTATCGGGGCTGAGCGTTATCTTGGAAGGATCATATTCCCGGGGCGTCCCCCAGGTAGTGCTAAAAATATTGTCGCAGGAACCCAAAAGCAGGGCCCCCAGAAGCGAAAAAACCACAAAAACCGGCATGTATCGTTTGGACATGATATTCTCCCTAAACCACGTATTATAAGACAACATATCACTTTTTTGCGAAAAAAACTATGTTTTTAGCAGGAATTTGAGGGGAATTTAAAGAAAAAACCCGTTCCCGCCAAGCCATGCACGACGGGAAACGGGTTGCATCGGGTATCTGAAAAACCGCTTTTACTACCAGCCCAGCCTGAGGCCGAAGGTAACTCCAAGCCCCCGGAGCTGGAAACTGCCAAGGAAATCCTGGGACTGTGATGAAACCCCCAGATCCAGCTCCAAAACTTTGAGGTTCAGCTCAAAACCAGCCTGTTGCCGCCAAATATTTTCCAGAAGGGAACTGGAGGCGCTGAGGGTGAAAACCCGGCCCAGGTTAAGCTGCGCCTCCAGCCCTCCGTTCAGGCAAAGCATATCCCCATAAACGGTGAGGACGGAAAAGCCAATGCTGGGCTTTAGCACCACCAGCCTGGATGAAAAGGGCTTGTATTGGGCAAAAACATCAAAACGGAGAGGGCGAAACACCAGAACCCCGTTATCATCAAAATTAACATCGTATTTTATATCACCGGCATCAAATTCGTCGCCGGTAAGCATATCCAGCAGACTCTGACCGGAAGGCAGCTCGTAGCTTGCGCGAATACGGGCCCGGTTATTCATGGTGGCGGGAACGATGGGAATGTGGGAAATTACCCCCCCGACGCTGAAGACGGGGAAAAGATCGTACTCCGCCGCCAGGGAAAGATCAAAACCCAGGGGAAACGACTGGGAGGAGGATGCACCGCTCATCGTCGCCGACTCGGGCAGCAGGGACGACAGATAATCCTCCAGAGGGATGGCGGAATACAGCTCTGTATCGAACATGAGACTAGCCTCAAGGGATTCGCCGGTATTGAGACGCACCTTCATTTCCGGTTTGGAGGAATAAAGCAGAGGGGCATAGACCGCCGGGGTAGCGCCGAAGGTCCATTTACCCCATTTTCTGGAACCCTTTAACCCAACATCGGCAAAGACACTAAAGCCAAAATTGCCGGTTCCCGTAAAATCCGATTTGTCCGCATTGCCTTCTGCAAGGTATGCGGCAATTTCCTGGGAAATTGAGCTGAACATTTTGGCATCGACCCCGGTGTAAAGCTGGAACGACCATTTTTCATTAGGGTTAAGGGCAAAAAAGGTCTTGGCTTCGGCATCGAAGGCAATATCAAAACTCCGTTTGGCAAATTCATCCAGATCGATTTTGATAAGCCGGTCGCTGTTGAAGATATCGGTGGGCCTCAGGAAGCTGTTACCAAACCCCGCGCCCACGTCCATTCCCCACTCAAAGAAGCGGCGGGGCTTTTCCGCCCAGAGAGCGGCAACTGTAATTAAGCAAAATATGACAGACAATAACTTTTTCATTTAACCCTTCCTTTAGAACTCAAAATCATCGGGATTAAAACCGTCCAGGTCTGCCCGAAGTACGGCTTTTATCTGCATTTTAAGCGCCTGGTTGGCGGTTGCACCCGCGCCCCGGAGTATGCTCAGCTCTCCCTTACCGCCTGTAGCCAGAGTGCGGAACTCTACAGCCTTGGGGATAAAGGGATATTTGAAGTCGTCCGGCCCCAGGTTAATACTCATTTTTTGACCGTTCCCCTCTTGCAGTGTGAACAACGGTATTTCCCGTTGCCCACTGCCACTGCCATCCGACTGCAAAAGCAGAACGACTTCCACACCGTCCAGCCCTATGGAATTGTCGTAGGTAATATCCAGACCCACCTTTTTAACGAGGCTCAGGGGATCTTTTTTGCCAGGGCTAAGCGGCTTACGGCCCATTAAATCGCCGTCTCCAATGCCAAGGTCACTAAATTGCAGGGCGGCGTAGCCTGTACCGACCTTTTCCTTAAGCGTAAATTTGAAGGGCAGTTCAATGATCACCTCGGGGCGGAATTCCAGCCGTGTGAGACTGCCGTCATTTTTCACCGTGACGCCGTTGTCAAAGCTCACACAATAGTTCAGGACAAAATTTGTGGGTTTGTCGTTGAAAATATCACTGATATCCTCATCATCCTCATCGCCCTGATAGAGGAGCCCATGCGGCAAATCACCGCTGAACACCTTGGTAACAGGGTCTATCTTTTCCTTGATACCGGAAGCAGAATTACCGGCGGTAAACTTGATGGCGTCAGTATCTGTATAGGAAAAGCCAGGTAGTAGGACACCATTATCCGTAGCGAACAGTTCCAGTGTCGCTTGTTCAAGGAGCTCCGAGGGACCGTCCATGTAGATGTGGAGTTTGATACCCTCGAATTCCACATTTTCAAAATCCAAACCCTTGGCAGAATCCCCCATGTCGAGCAATTCAGCGATATTGAGGCCGTCATCGGGGAAGCTACCATCCAAAACACCAGGCGCAAGCCCACTGGGGTCTATATTGGCCTCTTCCCAGTTGAATTCCAATTCGGGTGTCACCTTTATGGTTTTAGATTCACCGGCTTTGATATCGGTAAGTGTCAGAATCGCAGGAGTCCCCTCACCATTGACCTTGATTGTTATGGTTTGCTGAATGGAGGTGGTGGAATTGGCGAAACCGCCATCAGGAGTAAAACTAATACTGGGGGCGGAATCGTCGTGGTTTAATTTCAGCTCGCCGGCCGCGCTAATGCCAGCGGCTAAATCCGTAACAAGTTCCCCCGGTGACGGCCAAAATAATGCATTCTCAATTCTGATGGGCAAACCACCAATGGAAGGTTCAAGCTTTAAGCCGATCTTAAGCTCGCTAATCTTGATCGAATTGAGCCATTTCTGACCCATAAGGCTTGTCATATCAAAATCAAACACCTCGGTAAGAGTCTCTGTAGGTCTTATTTCTACCGTTTCAAAATGGATACCTTCCGAGACAAATTTAAGGGGGACCTTTTGACCCGGGGAAATAGTGATGAATCCGCCGAGTGTTACCGTAGTATCACCATAAATGGTCTTCCCTGCCAGTGAAAAACTGCGCTTATCATCCTCCACGATCAGTGTGGATTCGCTACCCTTGGAGCTATTCAGTTTTATCGTCACATTCGAAAAATCGTCACCAGAATCGCCCAAGCGGATATACCCGCTTTTAATCCTGGCTTCCTGAAAAATCGTCTGATCCCCTACGCCGAAAAGGGAAATGGGAGAGGTAGGTAAAGGTATGTCAACAGGGATAGGCAAAGGCGAAGTAATATCAGCACCAATGTATGGGCTGATTTCCGGAATATGTACCGTTAATTCTGTGCCCTCACTGGCGCCGTCCAATTCCTCAAAGTTGAATGATTCAGCATCCAGCTCCACACTAATACCGTCGATGGGGTAGTAAAGCAGGAAGGTCTGGACACCCGCTTTGGCGTAGTCGTAGACTTCAATGCCGCTGCCCTCGCCAATGCTTTCCCCCAGCTTTTTCGCAGAGAAAATATCGGCAAGATTGAATTCTTTGCTGCCCAGCGGGAGGGCGAAATCGGCACTGCCCCCCTTAACCTGTACCCCATTCGGAGTATCCATGGGGTTAAAACAGGACGCAATAACGATGCCGCCCAAGAGGACCAAAAGGCCGGAAATAGCCCGGATTGTCAATTTTTTTCTCATACGAATCTCCTATAAAAAGGCAATTTACTGCCGCATTAGGCGGAAGTGATACTATCTTTATTAATTATCACATACCCCTGTGGGAAATATATCATTTATTCTTAAAAATATCTAGTTTATTAAGGAAGAAATCCAGGAATTTTGAAGATTTATAACCGCAACGGGGGCTCTCCGCATAGCGGATTCCCTGAAGGCGAAAAAGATGGTGGAATTGCCCCGTATTTCCCGGCTTTTCGGAAAGCCGCCGCCACCGGGCAAAATCCACCCTTTAATTATGTATAATGGCCTTTGCAGGCAATAATATGCAAGTTTTGGTCTTCATCGCCCATATAAATAAGACGATTTGCATCGTCAATACGGCGGCTGTATGCTTTCATGTGTTTTAATACTTCCGGCTTGCCTTTACCCTTCATAAACCCATTACGCTGAATATCCTCAATGAGATCATTTATCTTTTTTGAGGTTTTACGATCTTCGGACTGCCAATCCATATATTCTTTAAAGGCTTTGGCATGAAAAATTACGTCAGTCATTTTCCATAGCCCTTAGTTCCGCCATGGTTTTGACTATCCCCTTGCCTTCATCAAGCTCTTTCATACGCCGTTGCAATTCTGCGGTAAACGCCGCATTGTGTCGTGCTTTTTCCATTTCATCATATTCGTCTTTGGGTAAAATAACGATTTCACGCTGATGAAAGGTGTTTTTCAAGGTCTGGATAATATTGGCATTAAGTTCATCCGCTTTCAGGTGATAAGTGGCATACATATAGGTTTCCCCCTCATCCTAATGATACCCCATTCCCGGCTTTTCGGAAAGCCGCCGCCACCGGGCAAAATCCACCCTGTGTTACATCTGCCACTGGCATGGCGGAGAGCGGGTCCGGGCTGATGAGTGATACTGAGTGATACTTTGAATTGCTGTCGGCCCGGGCCGTCCGGTTGCGGGTCCCCGGCCTTCGGTGCTATGTTTTTATGATGAACGAGAAGGCGGTTATCGCCATGAGCGGGGGGGTGGACAGTTCCGTGGCGGCATGGCGTATGCTGGAGGCGGGGTACGACTGCATAGGCCTTACCCTGAAGCTTTTTTCCACTGACGATATAGCTCCGGCAGCCTCCCGGGGTTGCTGTAGCCTGGCCGATGTGAACGATGCCCGGGACGTAGCCTGGAAGCTAAAGATGCCCCACTATGTGCTTAACTTTGCCGATGAGTTCCGGGAACAGGTGATACGCCGTTTTATCGAGACTTACGAAAAAGGGGGGACGCCGAACCCCTGCATAGATTGTAACCGCTTCATAAAATTTAACGATTTGCTGCTGCGGACAAAACAGCTTGATTTTGATATTCTGGTTACCGGGCATTACGCCCGGATCGAAAAACAGGGCGGGCGGTGGCTGTTAAAAAAAGCGCTTGATGCAAAGAAGGATCAGAGCTATGTGCTTTACGCCATGACGCAAGAGCAACTGGCCCACACCCAATTTCCCCTGGGGGGGATGACCAAACCGGAGGTCCGGGAAATTGCCGCCACCCAGGGTTTTATCAATGCAAACAAGCGGGACAGCCAGGATATTTGTTTTGTGCCCGACGGCGATTACGGCCGTTTTATGGAAGAATACACGGGGAAGCATTACGAAGAAGGAAATATTATTGATGAAAAGGGAAAGATCATCGGGAGGCACCGGGGGCTGGTGCGCTACACCTTAGGCCAGCGGCGGGGGCTGGGGGTGGCGGCCAACGAACCGGTTTATGTCACAAAAAAAAATCAGCATGATAATACGTTGACGCTGGGAAAAGAGTCTTCGCTTTACACCAAAAGCCTTATCGCCCGGGACTTAAACCTTATCGCCTTTGACCGGATCGAAAAACCCCTGCGGCTTATGGTAAAAACCCGTTATCTCCAGCAGGAAAAAAAGGCCCTGGTGGAACAGACCGGCCCGGATGAGTTTACCGTGATTTTTGACGAACCCCAGCGGGCCGTTACCCCCGGCCAGGCCGCAGTGCTTTACGACGGCGATGTGGTGGCCGGGGGCGGCACTATTATTTAGCGGGCTTCAGCCAGGCTATTTAGCAGCCCAGGTATCTGCCAGGAGGGGCATAAAGAGGCCGCCCTGAACCGTCCTGTTCTGGAAGTAATAATGCTGGCCGGTTTTTGTGTCGAACCAATCGGAGAAGGGCACCCGGTCCGGAGACTCCGCCAGGAATGCCTCCAGCGGGGCAATGAGCGCGGCCCGTTCGGCTTTGTCGGTGGTAAAGGCGGCGGTCCAGAGGATCCAGTCCGACTTGGTGTAGTCCCGGCGGCTGTCCAGGGGAACGCCGTAAACATTCTGATTGTTGAGGTAAAATTTAACTTCGGCTTTGAAAAGGTCTTCGTCAAAAAGTTTGCTGCCAAAAATTTTGTCCCAGATCAAATTGTATTTCAGGCTCCAGCCTTCCTGTTTGTCAAATACCAGCGCGGTGTGATCCCCCCGGGCGGTGTTGCGCTGCCAATCGGCGGCGAAATTTTTTGCCCTTGTATGATACTGCGCCGCTTTTGCATTTTCGTCCCACATTTCCAAAAGGACGGCGTAGGCTTCAAGGCCCACGATAGCCTTGGCGGCCAGATTGCAGTTGGACGCCAGGTGACCGGCGAAATCATCGGTACAGAGCTGCTCGCCGGGGTTCGGCCCGAATTCCACCAGATACCGGGCCCACTTTTCCGCCAGGTCCTGATAGGGCCGGGAAAACTCGGCGTTACCCTCGGCCCTGGCGACGGCGGCCATCATCACCAGCATATTGCCACATTCTTCCACGGGCATTTGATAACGCAGATCGTACACATCGGCATTGGCAGGATACGCATAGTATGGCGGATAAGTCTCGGTGTTTTTCATGCGGTCGCCCTTGAGGCCGTAAACCTGGCCGGTTACATGGGGGAACCGGCCCGCATCGTGGGGGGCAAAATCAAAGGTCCAGACCGGCAGTTTTGCAAAACGGAAAATGGGCCGTAACATTCCCTTGACCAATTCCGCATTGTAAAGCAGATAGAGCGGCGTTGAAGGATAACTTACATCCACGGTGGCGGCGCAGCCGTTGGAAAAACATTCCTTGGAAATAAAAACCACTTCGCCCTTTTCATCGGCGATAAGCTTATGGGCGGCGATAGTCTGGCGGTACGAAAGATTCAAAATTCTTTGATACCCCGGCCCCCCGGCGGCAGCGGCTTTTTCATTGAGCTCCCGATCAAAATCGGCGCAGCGTTTGCTGATGGAAGGATAATCGCGGATAGCTTCTTCGATCACCGCAAGAATTGTTTTTCCGTCCCGGGCCCAGTAGCCGCGGCGTATATCACCAAAATAATTTATGGATGCTATATCATCGTAAGCGGCCGCGAAGAAAGCTTCGTCTTTACCATCGGAGGTGGAAAGTTTCAATTTGGCGCAAAGATCGTCACCGGCGCCGGCCGCAAGAACCCTGCCGCCGCCATCGGGAACCGCCAGATAGAGGTATCCCCAGTCGATGGTTACATCATCCCCGGAATGGCTTAAAGGCGCCTGGTTCCGCTGGCCCATCCAGGCCGCAAAAGCGCCTTCCAGGGCATGAACGCCCCAGATCATGGGCAGGGGTTTGTCGGTATTTTTGGTAAGATCGCTATTAAAATAAAAACTGACCTCTGTTTCGTGGTTTTTCCCGTCTAAAGAGCTTATTTTCGCGGTGATATACGAAAGAGGCCGGGAAAGGAGATCCAGATCGGAAAGTAAAAGGGGGCTTAAAAAAGTCAGCTCCAGCTTTACCCCGGCGCCTTCAAAAAAATATTTTGAAGAAGTGGCGGTAATTTCCAGAGCGGTCTGGGTAAGTACCGGCTCCGCGCCAAGGCCCATGAAACGGTATTCGACACCGTCAACAACGGCTATGCCCCTGATACGTTTCGTCTTGCCTGTCCAGTGAACCGTTTCGGATTCGTAGAGACGATCCGCGGGGGACCAGATCGAAAAATAAGGATCGCTTAAAATAAGCGGAACACTGGGGACGCGGTTTTTCATGGGAACTCCTTTGTCGGATGCAGATTTTTGGAAACTCGCACAGGCGCTTATGCTCCAACAGAGAACAAGCGCCGCGAAATAAACGAATGCTTTTTTCATCAGCCTTTAATACCTGAAAGCGCAATGCCCTGCGTTATCTGCCGTTCAAAAATAAGGAACACAATAATCGCCGGTATGGAGGCCACCATGTTGGCGGTAAAGGGCATAACGTAATCAACATTATAGGTGTTCGAAAATGTCGGCAAACCCACAGGCAGGGTGAACATCCTTTCCCCCATGGCGCAGAGCAAAGGCCAAAGGTAGCTGTTCCAGCTTCCCATAAAGGCAAAGATGCTCACCGTTACCAGCACTGTCCTGGAAAGGGGAATAATGATCCTTGAAAAAATCGTAAAATCCCGGGCGCCGTCAAGATAGGCCACTTCGATCAGCTCTTTTGGAATGCCTTTGAAAAAGGAAACCATGATGATGAGGTTTACCGAACCTGCAATGGAAGGAAGGAGCATCCCCCAATAGGTGTCGATCATATTAAGGCCGTTCACGGTGATAAAGAGGGGAACTATTGTCGCCTCGCCGGGAACCATGAGCCCCATAAGAAAATAAAAATACAATTTTTTCTTTCCGATAAAATCCATTTTTGCCAGGGGATAGGCCGCCAGGGAAGAAACCACTATGGTCAGGAAAGTGGCCGCCACCGCGATAAAAACACTGTTGTAAAACCACATGGGCACTTTACTGTTAAAAATAATGGCGGGATAACTGGCCAGGGTGTAGGGCGGTTTAAACCAGTCGAAGGCGCCTTTCATGGGGCTGCCTACCGGTCTTATCGAAACAAAAAAGCACCACAACAGGGGGAAAACAAAAATCAGGGCCACCAATAATGACAAGGCCGCCAGGAGGTAAATTTCCACCCCCTGTTTACGAACTACACTCATGATGATGCCTCCTTGTAATTCTGGTACTGGATCTGCACAAAAGAAAGGACCACCAGGATGATAAAAAGGGCGTAGGACATGGCGGCCGCATAACCAAGATCGTTTTGGCGGAAAGCCGATTCATAAATGTATTGGATCAGGGGGCGTGTCATGCCGCCGGGGCCCCCGCCGGAGATCAGCATAATCTGACCGAACACTTTAAACGATGCAATGATCTGCAAAAGCAAAATCAGATAGGTCGTCGGTTTTAAGAGGGGCAGGGTTATGCCGAAAAGCTGTTTGGCCCCCGTAGCGCCGTCCAGCTCCGCCGCCTCGTAGACCTGCACGGGAATATCCTGCAGGGCCGATATGTAAAGCATCATGGAAAAACCTGTGGTCCACCAGACCGTTGTTGACGTTACCACCACCCAGATAAGGGGCGGGTGCAAAAGCCAGGGTATTTCCACCCCCGGTTTCAGGATATTAACCGAATGAAGCATGGTGCTCAAATAACCTGTATAGGGGGAAAACAGTTTTTGCATAATTAACGACACTACCGTAACGGAAATAACCGAGGGCACATAAAAACAAACCCTTAACAGTTTTTTTAATCCGCTTTCCCGGTTGGCAAGAAGGGCCAGCGCCAGGGCGACGACGATAAGGCAGGGCACGGTGATAATAACAAACCAGGTGGTATGCCAGAGGGCCTCCCAAAAAAATTTATCCGTTAGAAATTTGGAATAATTACTTAAACCCAGAAACCGGATCTTTCCCATGAGTCCCCATTTATGGAGACTCACATAAATGCCCTGAATAACCGGCCAGATAATAAACAGTGTATATAGAAGAAGAAAGGGCAGTATAAATAAAAAGGCGGTCAGGGTCTTTTTCCCCATCTGTTTATCTTTTAGTTTTTCCATCAGAGAACCCCCATACAAACGAAACAATCCGCAAAAAGGGAACCTTTCCGAACCGGAAAGGTTCCCTCAAAATCCGTAACTCGAAGCGAAAATTAGTTCCTGATCGCCGTGCCGATTTCGTCGGAGATGTTTTTGATCGCCGTGGCGGAATCAATTTGTCCGCCCCACACCAGGTCCAGGTTCCGGATCATGGAGTCCTTGAATTTGCCAAAGTTGACATTCTTCGAAGGAAGCACCGCGGTGGAAGCGGCCTTGAAATAACCCGTCCGGTAGGGAAGCGCCGTAAACGCAGGGCTGGACTGTACGGGAATGTTCGAGGGGATCTGCCCGGACTGCGCCCAGGTGGCGCCGCCCTTGGACACTGCCCAACCGGCAAAGTTCACCGCCGCCTGGGTATCCGCCGCATTCCGGGCCTGCTTGGTGGGAATGGTAAACACGTGAGCATCGGCCCAGCAGGCATCATTGGTACCAAAAAGCCGGGGGAAGGGCTGGGCGGTAAATTTCAGGCCCGAGGTTTCGGTGAACATACCGGTGGTCCAGGTGCCGCACCAGACAAGGGCCGCATTGCCGTTCTGGAAGAACTGGGCGTGATCGGTGATGCCGGGGAGGATATACCCATCGGTATAAAGACTCTTTACATAATCGGCGGCTCTGACGGCGATATCCCTATTCAGGGTCACCTGATTGCCCGCAGCGTTCACCAGGGGAGTTCCGCCCATCTGGAAATAAGTGCCCCACCAAACCCGGTAAGGATCATCCCCGGTCTGGGAAAGGGAAATAACCGACTGGTCGGGCCTGAGAACGGCCTTTATTTTGTCCAAAACTGCCTTGAATTCCGCCGCACTAGTCACCGGAAGCTGGCCGTTGGAAAGGGTTACCCCGGCGGTGGACAGAATATCAGTATTGACATAGGTGACTTCCGCATGGGTATCCAGGGGAACGGCGTATTTTTTGCCGTTGAAGGTGATCCCTTCAATCATTGAGGGAGAAAATTCACTCCAGTTGATTCCTGCCTTGGCGGCATAATCATCAACCGCGATAACCATTCCCTGTTCCACCAGTTCGGGGAGCCGGGAAATGTGGGAAACCCCGATATCCGGACCCTTCCGGGCGGCCACGGCGGTTCCAAACTTTGTGTAATAGTCGCCCCATACAAGCATGATGGACTGAACCTGTTTGGTGGGCTTGGTGTTGTTATAGTCGGCGATAATGCGGTCCATCCAACCACCGTCTCCGCCGGCGAACAGGGACCAGAACACCAATTTGTTCTTGTCAACCACCACATCTTCGGGGTTGTTGATGGTACCGTCGGCATTTACGTCAACGGCGGCCCCCCCCCCCGCGGAGCTTCCACCTTGCTGGCCGCCGGCGGCGAAGGCCGTAGAGACCGCAAGGATCATTCCCAGGAGCAGAAACATCAGACTTACGCGCTTTTTCATTTTTCTTCCTCCATAAAATATTTGGTTAGATAGATTTACTACAAGTTTTATGTAGCATTACTAACCTTAAAAATAATTATAAACCGCTGTTATTTAGCTGTCAACAGAAATTTTCATTTTTTTATGATTTTTGCCGATTTTTACGATCCTTGTTGACAAGCACTGAAAAAAACCCGTATAATTTTTTATAATAATTACAATATTATTGTAATGAATAGAAGATTTTTATTAATTTAAGGAGTGCCCCATGAAATGTTACCAAAAAGACCATCCCCGGCCCCAGTTTGTGCGGAATCCCGAATCCTGGGAAAATCTGAACGGACAGTGGGATTTTGCCTTTGACGATAAAAACGAGGGAATCGCCAAAAAATGGTTTTCTTCCCCTGCGTCCTTCCCCGCCGGGAAAAAAATCACCCTACCTTTTACTTACGAAACCCCCGCCGGCGGCATTGGCGAAAATGCCCGGCACGATGTAGTCTGGTACCGCCGGGATTTTGCGGTAGATACGGCAAAAAAGAAACAGGGCAAGGTCTTTATCCATTTTGAAGGCAGCGATTACCGCACCCGCCTTTGGGTCAACGGGGCCCTGGCGGGGGAACATTCCGGCGGTTACGCCCGGTTTTCCTTTGACATCACCCATTTACTCAAGGCGGGGAACAATACCTTTGTAATCCGGGTGGAGGATTCCTTCGATGCAGCCCAGCCCCGGGGCAAACAACGCTGGAAGGAAGAAAATTTCGGCTGCTGGTACGTCCAGACCACGGGGATATGGAAAACGCTCTGGCTGGAATATGTGAACGCCGAACATATCAAATCCGTAAAAATGACGCCCCTCCTTTCCGAAGGGCGGCTGCAAATCGAGGCCGAGGTGGATGCCCGTTTCGGGATTGACGTGGAGCTGGAGGCGGCGGTCAGTTTTAAGGATAAGCCGGTGAATCGTGTAACGATTCCGGCAACGGAAAAGCGGCTGGAA
Source organism: Spirochaetia bacterium (assembly GCA_025997615.1). Lineage (GTDB taxonomy): Bacteria > Spirochaetota > Spirochaetia > Treponematales > Breznakiellaceae > BNUV01. The sequence goes on along the minus strand of BNUV01000007.1, from coordinate 42,002 downwards.
TTCCCTGTTGATGTGGTTTCCGTGGATGTGACCGAATGGGGTGTTCATCCCTGGTCCCCGGAAAATCCCAACCTTTATGATATTACCTTTACCCTCAAGCGGAATGGAAAAATCCTCGACGAGGCCGGTTCCTATTTCGGCATGAGGGATATCCGCATAGACGGCGCCAATGTGCTGCTCAACGGGCGGCCCCTGTACCAGCGGCTTATTCTGGATCAGGGCTATTGGAAAGACAGCCATTTAACTCCGCCCAACGAAGAAGCGCTGGTCACGGACATTGATAAACTAATATCGGCGGGATACAACGGCGTGCGGAAACATCAAAAAACCGAAGATGAGCGTTTCCTCTACTGGGCCGATGTTAAAGGCTTTCTGGTCTGGAGCGAAGTGCCGGCGACATATATCTTTAACGATGATGCGGTAACAAACTTTACCCGCGAATGGATGGAAATTGTCCGGCAGAATTACAACCACCCGGCCATCATCACCTGGACGCCCTTTAACGAATCCTGGGGAGTGTCGAAAATAAAAACAGACCGGGCCCAGCAGGCCTTCACCGAAGCAATTTACCATCTGACCAAAGCCTACGACCAGCAGCGGCCGGTGATCTGCAACGACGGCTGGGAACATACCATTTCCGACATTATCACCCTCCACGATTACGAAGAAAACGGTGAAGATTTCTTTGAACGTTACGGTGAACATCTGGAGGAGATCCTCGAAAACCGGCTCTATCACAATCTGGACAAATCCGCCTTTGCCGAGGGCTATTCTTACGACGGGCAGCCGGTGATCATCAGTGAATTCGGCGGCATCGCGTTTAACAATTCCGGCGAGGGCTGGGGTTACGGCAACAAGGTAAGTTCAAAAGAGGAATACATTAAACGCTTCGACGCCATCACCACCGCCATCAAAAAGGTTGCCAATATCGCAGGCTTTTGCTACACTCAGGTGACGGATGTTCAGCAGGAAATTAACGGTATCATGGATATAGACCGGAATTTCAAGGTTGAGCCTTCGGTGTTAAAAGAAATCAACAAGCGGAAGGTGAGCAACTTTTACCGATGAAGACACGGATCAATCTGGAACTGGGTGATTCCGAAGAAAGCGCCGGTGTATTGCGGGCTCTTTCATCGCCGGTGCGGCTCCGGATCCTGCAGTGCCTTGTGGAAAAAAGCGGGGGCTTTAACATCAGCGAGCTGGCGGAAAAAATCAGCCTCCCCCTTTCCACTGCGGCCCTGCACGTCCGGGTGCTGGAAGATGCGGGGCTTATCTTTATTCAGGAACGGCCGGGTCTGCGGGGCGCCCAAAAGATCTGCGCCCTTCTGGCGGAAGATGTATACCTCAATATTTTTAACCGGAAAAAAGAGGAAAACCAGACCAGAAACATAGGCTGCAATATGCCCCTGGGAAATTATTTTGATTGCTCGGTAACAAAGCCCTGCGGCATCGCGGGGAAAAAATCCTACATAGGCATTGAAGATTCAACCCAGGCTTTTTACAGCCCCAACCGCATTCACGCCCAGATCATCTGGTTTGCCACGGGGTTTCTGGAATACCGTTTTCCGAACCTTCCCATAATTCACGAAAAACTGGTGGAGGTAAATTTTTCCTTCGAGGCCTGTTCCGAAGCTCCGGGGTACAACAACGACTGGCCCAGCGACATTACCGTCTGGATCAACGGCGGGGAAGTTTTCACTTTCCGCAGCGCCGGGGATTTCGGCGGCAAACGGGGCATTTACAATCCCGACTGGTGGCCCGATGTCTCCAGCCAATACGGCGAGCTCCATCATCTGGAGATTACCGATCAGGGCTGTTTCGGCGATGGCCGGAAAACTTCGGATTTAAATTTTGAAGCGCTCCGCATAAAAGAAGGGGATTTTATTTCTTTCAAAATCGGGGTAAAAGAAGACGCCGAATGTTCCGGGGGGCTGAACCTTTTCGGTGAAAATTTCGGCAACTACAAACAAAGCATTTATATGACCGCCAAATTGGGGCGGTAAAAAGGAGTAAACATGGCCACGATACTTTACGGAAGCCCGACATTTATTTTACGGAAGGAAGCGGAAAAAGATCTTTTTGCGGTGACGGCGAAACTTGCCGCATTGGGTTACAACGGCGTGGAGCTTTTGGGATTTTTCGGGAAAAAGCCCGCCGAGATCCGCGCCGGTTTTGCCGCCAGCGGTATCGCCGCCATGGGGGATCACGTGCCCATCAAAGACTTTCTGTCCGATCCCGGCAAGGTAATAAACGAACATCTTGAGGCGGGCTGCAAATACCTGACCATTGCCCATCAGGAAGGGCAGTTCAAACCCGGCGCCTCAGAATGGCTGGCCATGCTCGACGATATGCGGTCCCTCATCGGCAAGTGCCGCGCCGCGGGCATTACGCCCCTCTACCACAACCACGGCTGGGATGTGCGGGCCGAACCGGACGGCGCCAGTTATGCCGGCACTCTCCTGGATGCCCTGGTAAAAGACGGCCTCTGTTTCGAGCCCGATTTGGGGTGGATGGTCTACAGTTCCGCCTGCCCTGCCGATTATTTACGCCGCTACCGTGAGGCCTGCAAGGTCCTTCACCTAAAAGATGTGTATGCCGATGACTACGCCAGGGTGACCCGGGCCCCCGGGGATGTTAAACGGGACCCTTCCAACGGCGGTTTTGAGTTCCGCCCCACCGGTTACGGCACGGTAAACTTCCCCCAGCTCATGCCCCTCTGTTTAGCCTGCGATCCCGAATGGCTGATAATCGACCACGATTTGTCCTATGAACGGGATCCCTACGCCGATATGAAGCTAAGCCTGGACTATGTGAAGAATCTGGTGCAGATTACCGGGCGATAGACGCCGGACCTCAGCCCGATTTACTTTTAGGTGGTATTTATGGAGAAAAGATTTCCCTTCGCCATCGTCATCATATTGATGATAAGCGCCTGCGCCGGGCTCCCCGGCCCGGAGGATCAACTTGCCGGAACATCACCGCCCCCGCCGGAAAAAACCTCGCCAATACCGGAAGACCGGGGCGATCGTCTGGAAGACCCCGCTTTTGCAGGCCTCCCCCCGGAAGCCCGGGCCTATCTCAAAACCCTTTCCCGCGCATTCCGTACCCAAAACCGCCCCTTCCTTTTGGCCCAGGGGGAGGGGCAGTTTGAACAGGAAGTGAGGCCCCGCTACGACGAGGAAACCTACCTGGCCCTGCTCTACAGAACCGGCCCTTTAAGCAAGGTGGATGCAGACACCTTCGGCCTTCTGCCCCGCCTTTCCCCGCAAAACATCCTCCGGATAGAGTACTCAGGCTGGGAAGAACAGGGCCCCCTGCTGGAAATCCAGGGCCGCCTTATCCCCGCCGCCGGCGCTCCCCTGCCCTGCCGGATTATGCTGGTCTGGCGGCTCCGGGAACCGAAGATTCTGGGGATATTTCCGTGAGAGTAGATAATTCTGATATTTCTAAATATTCTTTTTCCTTTATTCTTGCAATTCTTGCATATTCTTTTTTTCTTTCATCATATTCTTTCATCATTTCTTCCCATTCTTTTATTCTCATTTCTTCCAGTTCAGTCATGCTATTTTCTCCCCATTACTTGCCTTCGAGCCACCACTTAACGAAAGAACCGTTTCCGCCTTTGGATATATACTCGTCAAAAAATATCTGGCGGGATTCTCGGGGAATATCCCTGTCGACAATCAACTGGGCCAGAAAAAACAGCCGGTCTTTCAAATCCTGCGCCTTGTCCCTTTCAGCCTGCACCTTGACCCTTTCGGCTTCTCTTTCAGCCTCTGCTTTGTCCCTTTCGGCTTCTCTTTCAGCCTGTGCTTTGTCCCTTTCAGCCTGCGCCTTGTCCCTTTCAGCCTGCGCCTTGTCCCTTTCAGCCTGTGCTTTGTCCCTTTCGGCTTCTATTGCGGCCTGCTCTTTGTCTTTATGCCGTTGGTAAAAGAACTGGACAACCGAGAAAACAGACCCGAACAGGCCCAGAGTGACACCGCATATAATACCTAGGTTTTCCATCACAATGTGCCTCCATTACGATCCTTATATAATATATCACAAAAAAGGCAGGATCGCAACGCGTAGGGCTGATTTATAACTAAATAGAGGAGGCATGGATGGGCTAGATGCTACCCGTTCCACTCCATGTCCTTATCCAGGGGATAGAGGGGGCGGCGGACTTTTTTGTAGGGTATCGTCTCCAGCGCCTCGTTGGAACAGCCCTTTGAAAGCGCCATGATGGCCCGGGCGGCGATGTTTCTGAAACAGGGTTCCAGGTAACCCAGTTTCACCGCCACCAGGCAGTAATCTTCGGCCCGTATGCCCAGACTAGGGAGGAGCATTTCGTCACCAAAGCCTATGTGTTTGGAAGTGATGGTAAAAAGGATGTTTTTGTGGGCCGCCAGAACCAGGTCCGATTTATAGGGGCCGTAGTTCCGGACAATCTTTTTTACGGTGAGGCGAAGGGGGATTTTTTTCCCGTTCACCGTGTCCCACTTGCCTCCCAGACGTGTTTCAACCTCCGCGCCGATGCCGGCTTTGATACAGGCCGCCGCCGCAGGGGCATCGTAGAAGCCTGAGTACAAAAGCGGGGTGGGAAGCTTATCCACCGTATCCATCCGCTTGAGGATCTCCTCCAAAAGTTCTGTGGCATCTCCGGCGGCCCCGGCGGTGGGGTTATCCCCGGAGTCCGAGACAAAAACGGGCCGCTGATGCTCGCCGGACCTCCAGTCCGATTGAACCGCCAGAAAAGCCGTTTCGATGGATTGGGCGGAATCGTAATACTCGCCCCGGAAATTAAAGTCCTTCCGGCGCTTCCAGAAGCCGGCGGCTAATTCCAAAGCGGTACTATCGGCAAGGCTGCGTTCCGGGGGTCCATCACCCAGACTAGTAACCAGAATGCTCACGCCGTTGTGTTCGTCATCGGCCCAGGGAAAGCCCAGCAAAAGGGAGGCGGCCCGAAGCCCCGGCTGTTTTTCCGCACTGCGGCAGCTCTCCAGAAGGCTTTTCATGGGTTCCGCCTCGGATTCGGACTTTTCCCCGGCGATAAGCATGGGGATTTTCCGCCAGGCGGTGTAAAGTTTCTTCCCCGTGCGGAGGCTTTCCAGCAGCATCTCTGCCGCCAGCGCCCCGGTTTCCTCACAATCCACATGGGGGGCGGTTTTGTAGCCCGCAAAGCCGTTCACCCCGGCAAAAAGCTCATCCGTAATGGTGGCGTGCATATCCAGAGCCGAGGTGATGGGAATATCCGGCACGATTTTGCGAATGGCCCCCAGGAGGTCGCCCTCGGCACAGCCCAGGCCCTCTACTTTCATGGAACCGTGGAGGGCCAGGCATACCCCGTCTATGGGCCCGGCGGCTTTAGCCTCCGCAAGGCGGTGGATAAAATCATTCTTTTTTTTGGCGTAGAAACTGCCGGAGATTACCCCGTTGGGCACCGCCCGGGCCATGAGGATGGGAACAATATCGGCCCCCGCTTCCCGCAGCGTGTCTATAATGCCCCGGATAGATGAACCGGGAGAAATACCGGGGACAAGCAACGCCGCCCCCTCCATCACGACAAAATCATCTTCCCCGGTAATGATGGGGTTCAAGGTGTTTGATTCATGGGCCATGCCCCCGACAACTATACGCAATTATTAATTTATGATGTTTCGCCGTCACCGATTACAGGAATATTGTACTTCCGTCTGAACCGTTCAATCCGCCCGGCGGTGTCCACCAGCTTCTGCTTTCCGGTAAAGAAGGGGTGGCAGGCGGAACAAATTTCCACCTTAATGTCCTTTGACGTAGACCGGGTCTCGATCACGTTGCCACAGGCGCAGGTTATTTTTGCGCTTTCATATTTAGGATGAATCTTTGCTTGCATCTATGTTTCCTCCGAAAAAACAATCTACTATCAGTCTGCGCCGGCAGCCCTTAATCCGATCCGGCCGAACCAGTATTCATCGACCTAAGGAATGCTTCATTATTCTTGCTTTTCTTCATTCTGTCAACCAGCAGTTCGATGATCTCGATGTCGTCCATGGGGTTTATCACCTTGCGGAGGACCCAGATCTTCTGGAGTTCTTCCTCGGTAAGGAGGAGTTCTTCCTTCCGGGTGCCGGATTTTTTGATATTGATGGCCGGGAAAAGCCTCCGGTCGGATATCCGGCGGTCCAGGTTGATTTCCAGGTTGCCGGTGCCCTTGAATTCTTCAAAAATTACCTCGTCCATCCGGCTTCCGGTCTCGATCAGGGCGGTGGAGATGATGGTCAGGCTCCCCCCCTCCTCGATATTCCGGGCGGCGCCGAAGAAGCGCTTGGGCTTGTGGAGGGCGTTAGAGTCCACACCACCGGAGAGGATCTTCCCCGAGGTGGGGACGGTCTGGTTGTAGGCCCGGGCCAGCCGGGTGATGGAATCCAGGAGGATCACCACATCTTTTTTATGCTCCACCAGCCGTTTGGCCTTTTCCAGAACCATTTCCGTTACCTGCACATGGCGGGTGGCCTGTTCATCAAAGGTTGATGAAATCACCTCCGCCCGGACAGTCCGTTCCATGTCGGTTACTTCCTCGGGCCGTTCATCAATAAGCAGCACGATGAGGTAGACTTCGGGGTGGTTCGTGGTGATGGCGTTGGCGATTTTCTGCATCATGATGGTCTTCCCGGTGCGGGGAGGCGCCACGATCAGGGCCCGCTGGCCTTTGCCTATGGGGCAGAAAAGGTTGATGATCCGCTCGCTGACCCCCTCGGTGATGGTTTCCAGGTCCAGCTTGCCGTTCGGGTACAGGGGCGTCAGGTTATCAAAGGGAATACGGTTCTGGGCCACGGTGGGATCATCATAATTAACCGTTTCCACCCGGAGCATGGCGAAAAACCGCTCACTTTCCTTGGGACTGCGGATCTGGCCGTAGACCGTATCCCCGGTTTTCAGGGCGAAAAGCCGGACCTGACTGGGGCTGATGTAAATATCGTCCGGGCCGGGGAGGTAGGAATTCTGGGGGCTCCGCAAAAAACCGTAGCCGTCGGGAAGGATCTCCAGGGAGCCGTAGGCGTAGATAATGCCCCCCCGCTCGGTATGGGCCTTTAATATAGAAAAGATGATCTCCTGTTTTTTCAGGGCCACCATATCGTCGTGGGAAATATTATAACCCGTCGCCAGTTCCCGGAGGTCTATCATGTTCAGGCGGATCAGCTCGTTGATGGTAAGCCGGGGCTTGCCGTTATCCTGATCCAGCCGGGGTTCGGGTCTGCCGTAAATATCCGGCATGGAGGGGAATTTCAGCGGAATGGCCGAAAGGTTGGAGGGCATGGCCGCCGGGGCCGCCGCGGGCGAAGGCCCTGCAAAAGAAGGACCACCAGTGGAACCGCCAACAGGGCCGTTTCCAAAGGAGTTACCCCCCGAATTGCCCGACTGGCTGGCCTGCTGGCCGCCCTGCTGGGCCGAAGAATTTCCCGATGCCACTGGTGGTGCCGATGGGGTCCGGCTAAAGTTTCCCCGGCCTTTGACCACCGGACGGCGCACCAGTACGGCTTTGCCCCCGGGCCGCCCGCTATCCTCGTTATAGGACAATTCCCCGCCTTCCTGCCCGGCATCGCCGGAGCCTTCTTCCGGGGTCGAATCCTCCTGCTCAAAAGCCAAAGTTTCTTCTGGTTCCGCTTTTTTTGGCTTCCGCCCTCTTTTTTTCGCAATTTCCATGGATCAAACCACCTGTAAAATGTTTTATGCTTTGTTAAATAATTGTTTGTTTGACATTGAAAAGATTACAAAACCGGTACTTTGTTTCTCTACCTGTCACCCACTGTAATGTCAAACCCTGTTCCTGTCAATAGCTTTTTCAAGGGAGCCGCTTTAGCAATTCCCCCAAAGCATCCACCGCCGCCGCCGCCCGAATCTCGTTGCGGGAACCCTCGTAATGAAAACTCACGGCTTCCACAGGGCGGTTCCGCAAGGCGGCGGCTATCCACACGGTGCCCACCGGCACAGCGCTGCCGTCCCCCAAAGGCCCGGCGAGGCCCGTTACCGCCAGGGCCGCATCGGCGCCGCTTTTTTTCAGGGCCCCCTCCGCCATGGCACAGGCGGTTTCCCGGCTCACCGCCCCGTATCTGGCTATGAGGCTGCCTTCAAGCCCCAGCATCGCCGTTTTGGCCGCTGGGGTGTAACACACAAAAGACCCCCACAAAACCCGGGAAGCGCCGCTGATCTGCGCCAAAAGGTCCGCCGCGAGACCCGCCGTGCAAGATTCTGCCATCGCTACGGTCCAGGAAAGGGCGGACAGCCGCTCGATAAGCTTTTCCGCCACCGCTGCGCTGTCCGGCAATTCAGCCATTGGCCCTCTGCAACTCGGCCTTGATCTCCTCCGTGGGCCGGGAGAAAATCTCCACGTCCTTGTCAACGCCGGTCATGCTGCACTGGCCTTCAAAAAGCACCCCGTCGGCGATCCGCAGCCGGGCGGCGGTAACATCCCCCTTGAGTTCCGCTCCGGAAAACATATCCACCTTGTCCTGGGCTTTTACCGTTCCGGTAACGGCGCCGTGGACCAGAAGGGAGCTTACGTTGATGTGATCCGCCTCCACCACCGCCCCTTTTTCCACGATAAGAGCCCCGGAGGCGTCGATAGCGCCCTTGAATTTACCCTGTATGCAGAGGGTTTCCTTGAACCGGAGCGTCCCGTTAAAACTGGTGCCAGGCCCCAGAACCACCATGGCCGAGCTGTTTCTTTTTCTGTTTTCCACTTTTGCCACGGCATTACTCCTGGGACATGGACCGGCGAATATGATTCTCCAGATTCCCTATGCCAATTTCGCCTTTTTTAAGATTTTCCCATTCAGCAACGGTTTTTTCAATCCGGGCATCCAGTTCGGCAATATGCCTCCGCACCGATCCGGTTTTTTCGGTAAGCAAAACCAAAAGCCGGGGCAAGTCCTCCACCGCAGAGCCCTCTGAAATCAGGGTGATAGCCTCGTCCAGTTCGTCAATGCTTTTGACAAAATCCAACAGGTTGTTTTTTACATCGGCACTCAGCTCTTCCGCCAGGCCCAGCCGGGACTCCCGGACGGCAATCTGGTTGTAAAGCTCCCGGTTCCGCAGAGCCGCCCGGATCCGGGCCAAAACCTCGGAAAAGTTATAGGGCTTGGTGATATAGTCTTCGATCCCCAGCTCAAAACCCTCAACCTTTTCCTTTACATCGTCCAGGGCCGAAAGCATGATGATAGGTATTTCCCGGTATTTCGGATCGGCCTTGAGGGTCTTAATCACCTCCCAGCCGGACATCCGGGGCATAATCACATCCAGAATGATCAGGTCCGGGGAAAACCGTTTGACCTGTTCCAGCGCCTCGACGCCATCGGTGGCTTTTTCGACAACAAAGCCCAGCTTGGAGAGCATTACCTCAAAAAATTCGAGATTAATCTCTTCATCATCAACCACGAGTATTTTTTTTCGGGTGTTCATGAATTTTTCCTTATTTTTTGATACTTCAGTATACACAAAACCACCCCGGTGATCAACATCATAATGGCCAGGATAATAAAAACCCGGGGCAGATAATCACCATGCCGGGTGTAGATGGAAATGCCGTCCAGGAGGGGGACTTCGGCAGTGAGCCAGGCCTCGGTAAAAGGCTCCGCCATGGCGAGGACCTTTCCGTTGGGATCGATGGCGCAGGTCTGTCCGGAGGCGGTGGAACGGACCAGGGCCCGGCGATTCTCCACGGCCCGGAAAACCGCCATGGAAAAGTGCTGCATCTGGGCGGTAAGGCTGTGGGACCAGGCATCGTTGGAAAGGTTGACGATCAGCTCCGCCCCGTTGCGGACAAAATCCCGGGAAAGGTAGCCGAAGGTATCCTCAAAACAGATGGGGCTGGAAAATTTGACCCCCCGGCTTTCAAAAACCGTGGACTCCGTACCTTTTTTCCAGAAATGGGTATCCGCCTTTACCAGCGCATCGTAGAACCAGGGAAGCTGCTTTTGATAGGGAAAATGCTCGGTAAAAGGCACCAGACGCTGCTTGCGGTAGATTTGCGCCATTTCGCTCTTTTCAAAGAGAATCACGGCGTTGTAATCCACCTCCTCCAGGCGGCCCTCTTTGTTGTACTCTTTGCGGCCGTCGTCGTTACCGATGACAAAGGGCACCGGCTGCTGGGCCAGATAATCCAGCAGTTCCTTTACCAGCACCCAGGATTCCTGATCATCCCGGTAGGTCTGGTGCCAGTAGATCCGGGGGACAAAGGCCGTCTCGGACCAGACCACGAGGTCGGGCTTTTTTTCCGCCGCCAATGCCTCGTCGGAAAGGCGTTTTAACACCCGGAAATTTTGCCGGTAGGAAAAAATATCCCCCCGCCAGGGATCGGTATTATGCTGAATCAGGGCAACGCTGACCGTGGGCTTTCCGCCATAGTTCAGGGGCGAAACAAAACCATAGACCAGCGCCGCCGCCACCGCCACCGCCCAGAGGATAAGGCTCCACCGTTCCCGCCTGAAAAATTCTTTTATGGGAGGGGCTAATCGGGGCAATTCGCCCTTAAAAAGGGACGCCATAAAGGCGGAAGGAAAAACCACCAGGGCGGAGACCCCCCAAACGCCGAAAACAGCGGCAATCTGGATTAAGGGGAGAACAGCCCACTGGGAATAGCCGGTGATGCCGTAGGGATAACCCACAAAACCCAAGGTCCGCAGATACTCAAAGACCATCCAGAAAAGCCACTGGAGGATGTAGCCCCGTTTGGGGAAAAGTAAAACCGCCAGTTTGAGAAAGGGAAAAAGCACGGCAAAAAAGGCCAGATAAATGCCGTTGACGATGAGGCCCGCCATGGGATGAAACAAGGTGAGCCAGTAATTGAAAAGCCCGTAGGAAGTATAACCATAGAGGGCGCCCCAAAAAACCGATGCGCCTATGTTTACCCGGTAAAGGAGCCAAAAAACCGGTGCATAGGCGACCCAGGCCAGAAAAGGAAGGCCATTGGAAAAGAGCGGATTGGGAAAAGAGGCTGCGAAAAGCAAAACCGAAGACAGCATGGCGATGAGGCATACAAAAAAATTACCCACCGCCTGCTTTGCCGTCTGTTTGATAGAAGAATTCACTTTATTTTACTGCTCGGTCTGCCCGGTATCAGGGGTCTGGGCACCGTCAGCGGCACCGGCATCAAGGTTCCAAACGTCCTGCTTTAGTTCCCGGCCGGGCCTAAAGGCGGCGATTCCGTGGGAGCTGACACTGACTTCAGCGCCGGTCCGCGGATTCCGGGCCTTTAGACGGCCCTTCCTGATTTTTACCTCGAAGGTTCCAAAGCCCCGCAGCTCAATGGGTATCCTTTTTACCAGGGCATCCTTTATCTCGTCGATAAAAATATCCAGAATTTTTCGGACTTCTTTACGATCCATGCCGGTTTTTTGATAAACCGAATCGATAATATCAGCCTTGGTAAATTTTTTTACCATCATGCCACGGAATCTTTACTGGGCTGCTTTAAGAGAGTTGAAAAATTTCTGCATCCGGGACTTTTTCCGGGCCGCGGCGTTTTTCTTGATGATCCCTTTCCGGGCGGCGGAATCCAGCTTGCTTACCATATCCTTAAGTGCCGCTTCAGCCTCAACGGTCTCTTTTTTCTGGGCCAGAACCGTAAACTTCTTCACACTGGTCCTGACGGCGCTCTTTACCGATTTATTGCGGAGACGACGCTCCTCACTCTGCCGATGACGCTTTTCAGCGGAACTTTGCTTAACTGCCAAAGGAAAACCTCCATGTAAAATTTACCCGTATACGAGTCTTTAGACTGCCAGGCAGTCTATTTGAAATCCGAAGGACGGCGTTCGGAACGCTTGCACTTTTCACATTCGGCCACGTTTTTAACCTTGCCGTTCTCGAAAAGCGTCTTCATTTTAACCTCGCCGCCGCAGGAACAGAAGAATTTCTGGGTGGCGCTGGAAGTCCGTGAGTTTTTACTGGCCTGGGCCATAGCTATCTCCTTAAAAATTCATTGTAATATCACGGTACCATTGATTTTACTCTTTGTCAACCGTCCGCAGACACCGTCCGAAGGACCGCCACATATTTCCGGCGGGATTCCACCAGGGACTGCAATTCGGAGAGCATGGCCTTGTCCACATCCTCGGCGATGGGGAAGATGTAGCGCACCGTCTCCTCGGAGTAACGGCTGATAAACTCGGTGCTTACCACAAAGCCAAGCGAAATCATATTGGAAATCCGGTCCGCCACCTTGAGGATTTTGGCGTTCCGGGAGCCGTTTTCCCGGATCCGGCTGAGGAATTCCGGCTTGGTTTCATCGGGAAACCGGGTTACCTCCAGAACCAGATCGTAGACCGAGGCGCTTTCATAATCCACCGTTAAAAGGAGGTTGTGGTTAAAATCGGGAATATCCTCGATAACATCGTGGACCACCGAGGCCTTGAGGAGCACCGAGTTGATATAGCCGTAGTCGATGAGGGTGGCCATGGTGTCCAGTTGATGGCGGAACATATTGCCCCCCCCTTCCCGGGTTTTCCCGATCAGGGCCGTGGCCAACTGCATATAGGGGGCCAAAAAAGTGCCTTTAAGCTGAAGCATTTCCGCGGTAGTCATGTTAGCCCATATCCCGAATGTAAGTTTCCAGTTTGCCGGTCCGTTTAAGGGCTTCATCCAGTTTGGATTTTTCCCCCGCAACCAGCTCCGAAGGGGCGTTTTTAAGGAAATTTTCGTTGGAAAGCTTCGCCTTAAGCCCCTCGATAAATTTCAGGTCCCGGTCTATGTCCCGCCTGAGCTTTTGTTTAAGGGCTTCCATGTCCGCCCCGGAGGCGATAAACACCAGGGCCTCAAAACCGGCCCCCACTATGCCGATGGAACCGGGCTCCCGGCTGAGGGCCTGCCCCTGCCCCTGCTCATTATCGAGGATTTCCAGATCGCCTATGCCGGCCAGCAGTTTTATAAGGCCCTCATTATCCGAAAGGAGCGAGCCCCGGCTGCCGGAAGGCCGTACTAGTACCCGGATCTTCCGTTCCGGCGGGATGATACACTCGCTCCGCAGCGTCCGCACCTGGCGGACTAAATCCTGGAGAAAGGCAAAATCCGCCTCCGCCGCCGGATCGGCACGGCTTTCATCATACTCCGGGTACCTGGCCAGGATGAGCAATTCCCCCTGGGTATTGGGGAGCTTACCGTAGATTTCCTCGGTGACAAAGGGCAGCAGGGGGTGGAGGAGCCTGAGGGATTCGGCCAAAACCTCCAACAGCACCGTTGTCGCCCGGTCCTTCTCATCATCATTTCCCGACTTGACCGAAAGTTTCGTGGCCTCCACATACCAGTCACAAAAATCATTCCAGAAATATTCGTAGGCGCACTGGGCGGCATCGTTAAAGCGATAGGAGAGAAAAGCCTCGCCCATGGATCTCGCCGCAGCGTTAAGCCGTGAATAGATCCATTTATCCGCAGGGTTAAGGGCAGGATTCTTGACGAAATTGCGGCCTTCAAGGTTCATCAGTATATAACGGCTGGCATTCCAGATCTTGTTGGCGAATTTTGACCCCAGCTTGAAGGATTCCTTGTCCATGAGGATGTCCTGACCCTGGGCGCAGAGGAAAGCCAGGGTGAATTTCAGGGCATCGGCGCCGTACTCATCCACAATTTCCAGCGGATCTATGCCGTTTCCCAGGCTTTTGCTCATTTTCCGGCCCTGTTTGTCCCGGATAAGCTGATGAAGATACACATCCCGGAAGGGAGCCTTGCCGGTAAACTCCAGGCCCGCCATGATCATCCGGGCAACCCAGAAGAAAATGATGTCGTAGGCCGTTACCAGCGCCGTGGTGGGGTAAAAAGCCGCCAGATCCGCCGTTTTTGAGGCCCCGGACTCCCAGCCCAGGACGCTGAAGGGCCAAAGCCAACTGGAGAACCAGGTATCCAGCACATCCGGGTCCTGGGCGATGTTTTTTGAATGGCAGTGGGGACATTCGGCAAGGTCCGTCCGGGAAACGGTGGTTTTGCCGCAGTCTTTGCAGTACCAGGCGGGAATACGGTGGCCCCACCAAAGCTGACGGCTGACGCACCAGTCCCGGATATTTTCCAGCCAATGCTCGTAGGTATTTTCCCACTTCTTCGGATAGAAGACAACTTCACCGTTCCGCCAGGCCGCCAAGGCCTTTTCCGCCAGGGGCTTCATCCGGACAAACCACTGTTCGGAAAGATAGGGCTCGATCACCGTATGGCAGCGGTAACAATGGCCCACCGAATGGGTAATGTTTTCCGCCTTGATAAAGAATCCCCCCGCTTCGAGGTCTTCCAGCACCTTTCCCCGGGCTTCTTTTACCGTAAGGCCCCGGTATTTGGCGGGTACGGCGTCATTGAGGCGGCCATCTGGGGTGAGAATATTGATCACCGGCAGATCGTGGCGGCGGCCCAGGTCCCAGTCGTTGGGATCGTGGGCGGGGGTGATCTTCACCACACCGGTGCCGAAGCTCCGGTCCACATAGTCATCAAAGACCAGGGGGATTTCACGGTCCGTCAGGGGCAGTAACAGCATCTTCCCCGCCAGGCCGGTGTAGCGCTCATCGCCGGGGTGGACCGCCACGGCGGTATCCCCCAGGAGGGTCTCGGGCCGGGTGGTGGCCAGCTCCACGAAACCGCTGCCATCGGCGAAGGGATAACGCAGGTGGTACATCTTGCCGGAGGTATCTTCATGCTCAACCTCGTCGTCCGCCAAGGCGGTACCGCAACCGGGGCACCAGTTGACCAGATAATTGCCCTTGTAAAGGAGGTTCCGCTCGTACAGGGTAACAAAAACGTCCCGCACCGCCCGGGAGAGGCCCTCGTCCATGGTGAACCGTTCCCGGTCCCAATCCACACTGGCCCCCATGCGGGCCATCTGCCGGGAAATATGGGCGTGGTGATCTTCCTTTACCTTCCAGGTTTCCTCAACAAACTTTTCCCGCCCCAGATCCTGACGGCGGAGGCCCTTGGCCTTGAGCATCTTCTCCACCACGTGCTGGGTGGCAATGCCCGCGTGATCGGTGCCTGGCACCCAGAGGGCGCCCTCCCCCTTCATGCGGTGGAAACGGATCACGATATCGATAATGGAAGTGACGAGGCCGTGGCCCAAATGGAGGATACCCGTCACGTTGGGCGGGGGGATAACGATGGTATAGGGCTGTTTCTCTTTGGAAGAACGGGATGTTTCGGGCTTAAAAGCCTTCGCCTCTTTCCAACGGGCATAAATGCGATCCTCGAAAGATCCGGGATCATACGCTTTTTCCAGTTCTATCCCCTTCATGTGTACCTCAAAGTTATTTTATACGATTGGGGGGAAATATTCAATGTGCGGCAAGAGCAGGGATGTCCGGGGATTGTTGACCCGCTTTCCATCTGTTATCATCAGATCATGAATATTTTGATAATCGGCGGCGCGGGGTACATAGGCAGTCATGTGGCCCGGGAATTTCTTGATGCGGGACACCGGGTGACGGTGTTTGATAATTTTTCCAGCGGGCTCCGGCAGAATCTTTTTGCGGAGGCGGCTTTTATCCACGGGGATATTCAGGATTATACGGCGCTGGGGAGGGCGGCCCGGGGCGGCTTTGACGCCATTGTTCATCTGGCGGCGGCCAAGGCGGCGGGGGAATCCATGCTGAAGCCGGAAAAATATTCGGCGAACAACATCTCTGGCACCATCAACATCCTGAACGCTGCGGCGGAAGCGGGGATCAAAAATATTATTTTTTCTTCCAGCGCCGCGGTTTACGGCGAACCGGTTTATTTGCCCATAGACGAGAACCATCCCTGCAATCCGGAAAATTACTATGGTTTTACCAAACTTGAAATTGAGCGGATTTTAGGCTGGTACGATAAACTCAAGGGAATGCATTTTGCCGCCCTCCGTTATTTCAATGCGGCGGGTTACGATGTAAAGGGCCGGATAAGCGGACTGGAACAAAACCCCGCCAATCTTATTCCGGTGATCATGGAGGCGGCCTGCGGTCTGCGGCCGGAGCTGCAGATCTTCGGCAGCGATTACGACACCCCCGATGGTACCTGCATTCGGGACTATGTCCATGTAAGCGATTTGGCCCGGGGCCATGCGGCGGCGCTGGATTACATCAGCAAAAACGGCAAGAGCCTTTCGGTGAATCTGGGGAGTGAAACGGGACTTTCGGTATTGGAGATGGTGGAGGCGGCCCGGAAGATCAGCGGCAAGCCCATCCCCGCAAAAATTGTGGGACGCAGGCCCGGGGATCCGGCAAAACTGACGGCCTCGTCGAAACTGGCCCACGAGCTTCTCGGCTGGACTGCAGAATATTCCGGCCTGGAGAGCCTTATCGAAACAACCTGGGACGCATACCGGAAGCATTTCGGGAAGTAGCTTTCTGCATCAGGCTATTGAAACTATTTCAAAACACCAGTTTTGCAGCAAACCTAATCAACCATTTCTATGTTTTCAATAACCCATCTGATTTGGTTTCTGGTTGACCAAAACGAGTAAATACCAAGGGTAACAATGGACAAAAGGAACCATATAATCCAACGTCCGAATAAGCCGCCTGCTGTTCCTTTGAACCGATAGTGTTTCCCGCCAATAATTGAGTTATCGCAAACCCACCTTATGACAGTACAAATAATAAACGGAAACGCTAAAGAAAGAGTGATTGTCAAAAGAAGTGGAGCCCAAAGACAAAAGAGGAAAATTGGTAAAACACCTCCTTCAAACTTTGACTGTAGCCTTGATTCTTCCATAAGTTTCTCCTTAAAGATTTGTTGCAGCAGTATTACTTTTTGGTTACCGCAAAACCAACCGAAAAAAGCATTAATGGTAAATACTTGGATTTGCCCATAAAACTGATGTTTTGGAATAGACCCAATTTGCAACGGGTAAAAATGCATTACCACAGGTCAATTTTACCATGAAATGCCGGTAAATTTCCTGAGACCCGCCATGCTTATTTTAATGCTTTCAAGCTCATCAAACGTGCTGAAATCCTGTTCAAGGATGATGTAATCCGTATCACAAGACGTATTCCCCGCATTGATGATGTCCTGGATGGGCAGAATTCCGGCGCCGATCTCCGTAAAGGTTTCAGGCTTTACAATGCTCATAAAGTAGTCTATACTCACCTCAACACCGCCCTTATTTACGGCGTCAATGAGGTTGATCCCGGCCTTGAATTCCGCAGGGAAATCTTTCTGGTGGATCAGCCGCATCCGCCGGCCGTGTTTTTCCAGCAGTTTCACCGCATCCTGTCCCCCTCTGACAGCCCAATAGGTATCGAGTTCTATCTTGACAAGGGCGGGATCGGTATTTTCCATAATAAGGTCAAAGACGGTTTTCCCTTCAAAAATCTGGAATTCATGGAAGTGATTATGGTAAACCAGGGTGATCCCCGCCTGGGAACAGAGTCTGCCAATTTCGTTAAATTCCTCCGCCTGCCGCAGGGTATCGCTTTTGTCCTTAAAAAAGCCCATGGGGACGGCGATATATTTGGTCCCCAAAACATTGAAATATTCAAGAACCGGCTTGATAGTGTCTTTGCCATAGGGGAAAATATGCGCGCTGACAACCTGTGCCCCGGTGTCATCCAGAACCTTCTTGATCTCCTGAGCGGAAACCCCAAACCCGACCCCGTGATCCACCGCCGCGTTATGATTGGCCACCTCAAGATAACGATAACCCGCTTTTACCACCTGCCGGATGGTCCCTATAGGATCATCTTTCATGTGGTTCTTTACTGAGTAAAGTTGAATACCGACCTTCATTTGCGTCCTCCTATCTCCATGATATCACAGGAATTTGGGAAAGTCAAATTATATTTTGACGGCGTTTACAGTGTTTTCCACATTGGCGGACGGCACACCGGCAAAATACGCGATGACTGAGCCGGTAGAAATCCGGTGGAAAGACCGCGCTTTTCCCCTGCCTGCACAGGTCATTCCCTCTGCGGACGAGATTCTTCTGGGGGCGTTGCCTTGGGTGGCTGGCACCATAGGCGTTTACTTTGCAACAATATCTAATATCATCATGTTTTTTGCTTCATAAAAATGGCACATGGCGTATGTTATGTGCTGTTTTTGCCTGTTTTATATTAGGGCCTGAATTTTTTTATCTGTATATTAGGGATAAATTTATAATGTTTATCATTTCCAGTTAATACTATTTCTTGATTTTCTAATGCCGTTGATGCTATTATTGCATCACCTAATTCCAATGAAGAAGATAAAAAATAGTCTTCCACTAAAAACATTGCCCTTGTCGATATATTTTCATTTATTTGCATTATTTCCACAGACCATTTCTTTAAATATTTCTGAAATAATTTCAATTCCTTTTTATCTTCCATACCCTGTATCACTTCCATATAATTTATTACAGAAATTTTAAAAGGTATATTATTATTTACTGCCATTTGAGCCTTTTTATTGCCTCTTATATACCATATTAATACATCAGAATCTATTAACATAATTTCCTCCCTTTTCTCATATTCCTGACATATTGTTCTACGTCTTCCATATCTTCTCTGTCCTTCCACATCCCAAATAATTCATTATCTGTTTCTTCTAAATTATTGTCTCGTTTATTATTAATAGGAATAATTTTTGCACAAGCCCGCCCCCTATAGGTTACCGTTATTTCTTGACCATTATTTACTTGAGCAATAACCCTGCCAGGCTGAATTCTTAGCTGTTTTGTAGTAATTTCCATAAAATTCCCCCCGTTTAAGTGTATATTTTAAAGTATACACTCTATTTTATCACTTGTCAATAGATTTTTTTGATTTTTTGTTATTTTTTCGAAAAAGGCAGGCAAAAATTGCACATAACATATGTTGAGACTGTCGGAAAACCCTTTCATGCAAAATTTCACCCTCATTTCATGCCCTAAAACTACTGTAAAACACTCATTTAGAGGCATATTTTTTATGCTAAATGACTTTTCCGACAGCCTCGTTATGCGATGTTATTTTTGTTTAATATATTCCAGTTTCCAGCCATTTTAAATCTCTTGATAACCCATCTAATCCTGGATAAATGGTTTTATAATTTACACCATACTTAAACAACATTTCTCTCAATTCATGTTTTGCATTTGCAACAATATCTAATATCATCATGTTTTTTGCTTCATAAGGTTTTTCTGGACTAGAATGAACTGTAAAAACACTTGATTGATTTATTATTCGCTGAGTTATAAATGAAGGTCGATAACGGTATGTTTTTTTCAACTGATACGGATTTCTATTTTTATTTCTTATTTGAGAAATATTCCAGGCAATATAAATTCTACCATCATTTTCATAATTGTTTTTAACTGCAAAAAATAATGCAATCAATGGATTATATGTCCAATCTAGTAGTCGCGTAGGCAGTCCATGATGTTGAGCCAATGCAAGCCATTCATATTCATCATTCGGCAAACGGCCAATATATCCTATTGCAGATTCTTTGAATTTTCGCATTAAATTTTTTTCCACTATATAGATATCCTTTTTTATCCTACCAATAGATGGGATCAATTGATAATCACAATTAGAAACACCACGAAATATTGACCCAAGAGATATCTTCTTTAAATCGATTAATGCTTTATGGAAATCAATTGTAGTATCAATTCTTACGGTATCCATATATTTTCTTTGATCATCTCCTTATAAAGACAACAATATCTTAAATATACTACTTTTGTCGGTCATTTGAATCAATTTATTTTTTAACCAGTTCAAAAATAATGGCGCATAACTCCCTCATATACGCGCCGTCTTTGTGTAACGCACGGTCCCGGCGCTGTATATCTTTCAAGCGGAGGCAACGCCCCCACATAGAACCCGCTTTTATGCCGCGATCACCCCCTACGGAAAGTGAGCGCGGTGCCTGGCACTCCTGCACTCCCTTCGCCTTTAAAACTGCCGGATGGCGCGAACCGGTCGGCCATTGACCTTGTTGCGCCAGTCATCGCTCTGGTGGCCATTGCTGAACCGCTGTTCCCACGCTATGCCGCCATTGACCTCCGACGAGGACCAGTACCACTCACCGCTGAAGCCACCAATGCCGTCTACTTTCAGGTTCATGTACATAAGACCCAATTCGTTCTTGCTCGGAAGATACCAGTCATCATAGCCGCCATATTCCAACCGGTCACAGAACCTCGCCGCAGGTGCGTTTACGGCAGCCTGAACTGAAGCATCCATAATGTTCCGGGTGTTCTGTTTTCCGGTTCCTACCTCGACCCCTATAGCACCGGTATCAAAAAAACTAACTGACCACTGGAGGGCTTTCCCCTCCGTTGAGGCTGGCGCTGCTTCCAGATACCGCCAGCCGCCCGAATCGTTGCCCTTGTCATAGAAGATTATGCCTCCTGCAGGACCTGTATCGCCGATTTTGTAAACCTTCTCTATCCACTGGGCATATAATTGGATATTAAAATTTACAATAAAAGTATCACCGACAACATAAAGAGTACCTGTACCGTCCGTTCTTGTATTCCATCCCCCAAAAGTTCCCCTTGGGCGGGCCATTGTACCTTTATCTGGAATTGTAATACTTTCGCCATTCTGAACAGTCTGTTCAGGCGGCGCTCCTCCGCTTGCGCCGTTTGCATCAAAGGTAACCGTAAACCGTACTGGAGCGGCTGGCTCAGCCGTTTTTGTTTGTGCCGCTGATTTTTCGGTAGAAACCGCCTGCGCACTTGGCCTGCCCGGTTGTCCGCCGCTTGCAGAAGCTGTGCCGCCACCCGAAGCGGCGCCTCCACCGGAAGCGAGCAAGGTCTCTACTCTGGCGCTTTTTGTCAAATCCGCCAGATACGATACCGCGACCGTGGCAGTGTCTATATTGATTGCCTTGAGCGTAAGGCTGTAGACATCCCCTAAATCAGTCAGTGAACCCGTCACAATGGCCCCTGCCCCTAACAGCTTCCCTATAGATTTTGCCGATTCATCATCTACTTCCCCGGAAAGCTGGAACCCCTGTTCCGCACGGACTTTATCAAGATTGGCCCGGTCAACCACCACCAGTTTTCCGCTGCTTACAATAGCCACTTCAAGCCTTTGTAAAACCTGTGTGGAAAACGCGGTCGAAGGGGACGCCACGCTTACCAGGGCGACCATAGTTTTCGATGGGATTTTCGTTTCCATCTGCGCCGTTGCCTGTTTTATCGCCGCATCCAGCTCCATTCCGGGGGAACTGCTGTTTGTTGTTTCAGCAGGTGCCCCTCCGCTTGCACAGCCCATAATAGCCATTATTAAGGGAACAATACAAAATGCCATTTTCTTCATACCATAATCCTTCCAAATGTTATTTTCCTTTGTGAAGTTTGCAACGCAAACCGGGATGTCAATGCAAGGGGGGCAGACATTCCTGTCTCACCTCTTTTCGGGGGGCCGTGGTTTTACTGGTCTGCACCAGGCCAGCGGCGGGGTCGCGTTGTAAAAGTCGGCTGGTAAGTCGCTCTATGTAGTCCCTTCCTCTGGAATCAAGCTTACCCAGGCCCTGATTCAAGCGATCCAGTCGTGTTTCTGCCTTCATATCCCCTTCACTTCCAAAAAAAATCATAGAAATTCAATAACAGTCATATATTATGACTATAATTAGCAAATTGTCAATAGTTATCATTTTGTTTATCATTCTCTGAACTGCTATACTTTAAGGTGAAGGATAAGCCATTGAAGGCCGCAAACAGCATAAATAGCCGGATAGTCGCAGTACGGAAATCACTAAATTTGCCGCAAAAGACCTTTGCCGAAGGGTTAAAACTAAGCAGAAGTTACCAAAATATGCTCGAAAAATGGGGCCAGCCGGTAAACGACCGAATTATTTCCATTATATGTATGGTGTACAGGGTGAATGAAACCTGGCTCCGGGAGGGAACGGGGGCCATGTTCGATACAGAGAGCGACTTCCGGCAGGACAAGGTTATACGGGAGTTCAAAAAACTGGACGTGGAGCTGCAGGATTTTATCCTCCAACAGATAGATTTTCTAGTCGATTTTCAGAACAAAAGGCCCCCTGCAAAATAAGGGCCGGGACGAGGGAGCGGCCTACAGCCTTGTTCATCACGTTGATCCGGACCCATATATGTATGCTTGCGGATAACCGGGGCGTGGGCTATAATGAATAAAGGCAAAAATAGCGGGATATGGGGGCAAAATGGAGATAAGATACTGCTATGAGCAAGGCGAAAAATTTCTCGTCGGGTGGTTCGAAGATTATCCTGAATATTCTACACAGGGGGTAGATATAGCCGATCTGGAACAACACCTTCTTGAAATTTATAGGTGGATACAGGACGGAACTCTTGAGGTAAAACAACGACACCGGGTTCTTAAGGTTGCCGGATGAAACGTGATGCATCCATCGAAATCCTTGAACAAAACGGAGTCGTTTTTTTCAAACACGGGAGTGAACATGATATTTACAGAAACAAAAAAACCGGGAAAAAGGTAACGGTCCCACGGCACGGCGAGATAGATAATGTATTTGCGAAAAGAGTCCTCAAACAGACCAGAGAATTCGATTAGTCCAAAACAATTAAACTACGGGCGAGGGCGATTGACCGTTATCTGATATTGCTGTGTTTTTTGGATGTACAACAGGCTCCTAGACCATTCAGGATCCTCACCGGTACTTTTGCCCAATTTTGAGTAGGGGGAGCGGGCCCGGGCTGGCAAAAACATTTCTGGAATTCATCACCGGAGCAGACCATTTGCCAAGCTGCCCGAAGGGCAGCACACCACCATTACCCGAATAAGCCCCCGGAATCTTCCATTATTCCCGTCAACAAAGGCCTGAAACGTGCCCACAACAAGGGCTGCGTAGGTGAATTCTACAGGCGTTTTTGCCAGCCCGGGCCCGCTCCCCCTCCCATAGACTGAGCCAAATTGTGTATGCGGACGAGGGGGGAGCCGCAGACACTAGCCCGTCCCCCGCCATTTTATTACAATCAATATCATGAAAGAAAAAATCTTTAACTTTATCGATAATAACGCTTCTTTGGCGGTGGAGATGGAGACGGAGCTGAGCAGGCGGCCGGCGGTGTCTCCGGATTCGGGGGGCGAGGGGGAATTGGCCAAGTGCGAATTCCTGGAGGGGTGGCTGAAAAAACAGGGCCTTACGGAGCTGGAACGGTTCGATGCGCCGGATGCCCGGGCAAAAGGCGGTGTACGGCCCAACCTTATTGCCACAATTCCCGGCGAAAAGGATGACAAGCGGTTGTGGATCATGAGCCATCTGGATGTGGTGCCGCCGGGGGAACTGGGGCTTTGGGAAAGCGATCCCTGGACAGTAGTACAAAAAAACGACGGGCCCCTGGGGGCGCGGCTTGTGGGGCGCGGGGTGGAGGATAATCAGCAGGGGACGGTCTCTTCGGTGATAGGAGCGCTGGCGCTGGTCAGGCAAAATATCAAACCGGCCCACACGGTGAAACTTCTTTTTGTCGCGGACGAAGAAATGGGAAGCTTTTTCGGCATAGGGTGGCTCATCGACAATCACGGCGATTTGTTCCGCAAGGATGATATGGCGCTGGTGCCCGACGGAGGGGACAAAGAGGGAGCGTCTATCGAAGTGGCGGAAAAAAATCTTGTGTGGGCCCGCTTTGTCACCAGGGGTCTGCAGGCCCACGGCTCCCGGCCGGACCTGGGGGCCAATGCTTTTTTGGCGGCATCGGATCTGGCGCTGCGGCTCCACGAAGAATTATCACAAAAATTTTCCGATCACGATCCGCTTTTTACACCGGATTATTCTACTTTCCAACCCACAAAAAAAGAAGCGAATGTGCCGAACATCAACACAATTCCGGGGGAGGATGTGTTCTGCATGGATATGCGGATTTTACCCCGCTACCCCGCCGCCCTTGTATTGGTGGAGATTGACCGCATCAAAGGGGAGATAGAAAAAAAACACCGGGTGAACGTTAGCTACACTACGCCTCAAAGGATAGAATCGAAACCCACGGCGGTCGATTCACCGCTGATAAAACTTTTGTCAGCCCAAATTAAAGAAGTCTACCATATTGATGCCAAACCGATTGGCATTGGCGGCGGCACGGTGGCGGCGTACCTTCGTAATCGCGACATTGATTCGGCGGTGTGGTACCGGGCAGCGGACACGGCGCATCAGCCCAATGAATACGTCCGGATTGCCGACATTCTGGGAGACGCAAAGGTGATGGCCCTCTTGATGATGGCGGAACGGTGATCCTTTCTATTGATGATTTGCCTCCCCGTTTGGCCGCTTCCCTCAGCCCGGAAGAAAAAGTTTTTATCGATGATATCGAAGGCCGGGGCTTGCTGCCTTTTGCGGTAACGCATCACTTTGCCTCTTTGGCGGGGCCGGAGCAGAACGATCCCATAAGGCGGCAGTTTATACCCGATCCCCGGGAGGCGCTGCCGGATCCCCATGCCCTGGACGATCCGCTGGGGGAGGCGCTATACCGCAAAACGCCCCGGCTGATCCATCAATACAAAGACCGGGCGCTGCTTTTGGCGGGGGGCCTCTGCGCGGGGTACTGCCGCCACTGCTTTCGCCGGAAACGGCAGGCCGCCCCCCAAAGCTTTATCACCGGGGCCGAGCTGCCGCCGGTTTGCGCCTATCTCAAGGATCACCCTGAAATAAAGGAGCTTCTTGTGTCCGGCGGCGATCCTTTGACTGCCGCCAATGATGAGCTGGACCGCCTTTTTACGGGGCTCCGGGAGGCCAGGCCGGATCTGCTGCTGCGGCTCTGTACAAGGGCGCCGGTTACCGCCCCAGAGCGGCTCACCGACGGCGAAACGCCGGGGGAATTGCGGGAGCTGCTTCTCCGGCACCGGCCTTTGCGGGCGGCGATACACCTGAACCATCCCCGGGAATTGGCGGAAAAAACACGGCGGGGCCTGGAAACCTGGGCCGCAGCGGGCATCCCTATCCTTGTTCAGACCGTTTTATTGCGGGGGATCAACGACAATGCGGAAACTTTGGCGGAACTTTTCCGTGAATGTGCCGGTCTGGGGTTCCGCCCCTACTACCTTTTTCAACTGGACCTGGCGCCGGGGACGGCCCATTTCAGGGTGCCCCTGCGGCAGGGGCTTCATCTCTATGACGAATTGAAAAAACAGGTCCCAAAGGCGGCGCTGCCGGTCTATGCCGTGGACCTGCCCGGCGGGGGCGGGAAAATCGCCCTAAATGATGATTCGATTGCGGGGGAAAAGACGGAAAAGGGCCGCCAGCAGCTGCTTTTAAGGGGGCCGGATGGACGGCTTTGGCCCTATCCGGCGGCGTAAAAAAACATAAATAAATTCAAAAAAACAGTTGACAATGAAGGCCAAAAACCCCATTGTTCCTTTGAGGCTGATTTTTTGCCCGGTGGAAGGAGGTTGAAGGACAAGGATTGAAAGGGAGCGATGTCGTCATAACGGAGGTTTCAAAAGCCTTTGGTGATTTTACGGTTTTGAACAATGTGGATCTGTCTATCAAGAAGGGTGAATTCTTTTCCCTCCTGGGGCCTTCGGGCTGCGGTAAGACGACCCTTCTGCGGATAATAGCCGGTTTTGAAAGCCCCGACGAGGGTACGGTTACTTTTGACGGCACGGATGTTCTGCCTCTGCCGCCCAATCAAAGGCAGGCAAACACGGTCTTCCAGAACTATGCCCTGTTTCCCCATCTTTCGGTCTATGAAAATGTCGCCTTCCCCCTGCGGATAAGGAAATTTCCCAAAACAGAAATTGCCGATAAGGTCGCCGAATACCTTAAGCTGGTACAATTGGAAGGCCACGCCCACAAGAAGCCGAATCAGCTTTCCGGGGGGCAAAAACAGCGGGTGGCCATTGCCCGGGCATTGATCAACGAGCCCCGGGTGCTGCTTCTGGACGAGCCCCTGTCGGCCCTGGACGCCAAGCTGCGGCAGCACATGCTCATCGAGCTGGATCAGATCCACGATAAAATCGGCATCACTTTTATTTATGTTACCCACGACCAGCAGGAGGCCCTCTCGGTTTCCGACCGCATCGCCGTGATGAATCAGGGCAATGTTTTGATGATAGGGACTCCCCACGAAATATACGAAAGCCCCGCCACGGATTTTGTGGCCCGTTTTATCGGGGAGACCAATCTGTTCGACGCAAAGGTGCTCCGGGCGGAAAAGATGAACCAGCCCAGTTTGCCGAATATGGACAGCGGCGCCACGGAATATATGGCGGAGCTGGATATTCCAAACCTGGGGCAGGTCAAGGTGACAACGGTGGACGAGGTAAAACCCGGCGACACCGTAAGCTTTACCATAAGACCTGAGAAGATCCTTATCTCCAAGGAACGGCCTTCCACCAAGCGGGAAGACATCAACCTTTTCCAGGGAACGGTGGACGAGCCGATTTATTCGGGCTTCCAGACAAAGTTCTACGTCAAGAACGCAGAGGGCGCCCTGATCCGGGTGGTAAAGCAACACGCCAAATATTCCGACGAAGGGCCCGATATTTTATGGAAAGATTCGGTCTTTGTTTCCTGGAGCGCTAACGACGGTTACATCGTCGGGGTCAAGTGTCCTGCCGGGGAAAATCCGTGAGCCCCCTGCCCTCTTCCGGGAGGCCCCCGCACAAAGCCGCCGCGGGGAAAAAAAATTACGGGCTTCATTATTCCTCGCCCATGGCGCTGTGGTTTACCGTTTTTTTCCTTGCGCCCCTGGCGGTTATTATTTTATTCAGCTTCATGAAGAAGGGCCTCCGCGGCGGAGTGACGGCGGAATTTTCACTGGAGGCGTACCGTTATCTGGCGGACCCGGTGTTTCTTTCCATCACCGCCCGGACGGTGCTGACCTCTATCGCCGCTACTATTATCACTATTCTTATCGCCCTGCCCTGCGGTTATTTTATGGCCCGGAGCCGGAATCAGAATTTTCTCCTCCTCTTAATTATCATTCCTTTTTGGACAAACTTTCTTATCCGGGTTTTTGCCTGGATGAATATTTTGGGAAATAATGGTTTTCTCAATGAATTTCTTTTGAAAATCGGCCTCATCGACGACTACATTCATTTCCTCTACAACCAGAATGTAGTGGTGCTGGTACTGGTGTATATGTACCTGCCCTATGCGATCCTGCCCCTGTTTTCCACCATCGACAAATTTGATTTTTCACTTTTGGAAGCCGCCCGTGATTTAGGCGCCACAAAATTCTCTGCCATAATCCGGGTGCTGCTCCCCAATATCCGCAGCGGCCTTTACACCGCGGTGCTTTTTACTTTTATCCCCATTTTCGGGGCCTATGCGGTGCCGCTTTTGGTGGGCGGCAAAGATTCGTATATGCTGGGAAATGTCATCGCCGATCAGCTTTCAAAATCGCGGAACTGGCCCCGGGCTTCGGCGATCTCCATGGTGCTGACGCTGGTAACCACCATCGGTGTTTTGCTGATGATGAATCTGCAAAAAAAAGAAGCCCAGCGTAAACTCGACACAAAGGGGGCCCTGTGATGAGGAACAGAAAACCACGGAATTTGATGTACCAGTTTGTCACCTCCATAAAAAACGGCCCCCCCCAGGGCGAGGCAAGCCGCCATGCAAAACAGGCCATTAAGCGGCAATTTTCTTATTCCCAGACTGTTTTTATGGTCACCATCGTTTTTCTTTTTCTGCCGCTGGTGGTGTTGATAGTCTATTCCTTCAACGAATCCACCAGCATGAAATGGACCGGATTTTCCCTCCGCTGGTACGGGCGGCTTCTTTCTTCCCGGGAGCTTTGGCGCGCTTTGGGGAACAGCCTCATCGTTGCCGTTTCTTCCGCCGCCACCGCCACGGCGCTGGGAACCGTGGGAGCCATAGGCGTAAACTGGTACCGTTTCAAACTACGGAACTATGTGCAGACCATTTCATTTCTCCCCATGATCCTGCCGGAGATTATCATCGGCGTATCCCTTTCGATTTTTTTCGCCGGCCTGGGAATTCCCTTCGGGCTTCTGACCATTTACATCGCCCATACCACCTTCAATTTGCCCTTTGTATTTCTCATGGTGATGGCCCGGTTGGACGAATTTGATTTTTCCATTATCGAAGCCGCCCACGACCTGGGGGCCAGCGAACGGGAAACGCTTTTCAAAGTAACCCTGCCCATTTGTATGCCCGGCATTATATCGGGCCTCCTGACCGCCGTTACCCTATCGCTGGAAGATTTTGTTATCACTTTTTTTGTTGCCGGCCCCGGTTCTTCCACATTGCCCATTTTTATTTATTCGGCCATTACCCGCCGGGGGGGAATTACGCCCGTTATCAGCGCTCTCTCGGTGGTGATGATTCTGGGCACCGTTTTAGTGGCCGTCGCCTTAAGGAATTTTCTTAAATACATTGCGGCAAAATAATTAATTTGGAGGACAAGATGAAAGACGTATCAGGGGCGGGTGCAATCCCGCAAACAAAAAACCGGGGGCTGGGCTTAATACTGACGGTTCTTTTCCCGCTGCTGGTGACGGGCTGCGGAGGGCAGAAGCTCTTTATTTACAACTGGAGCTATTACACGCCCCCCGCAGTAGTAGAAAAGTTTGAAAAAGAATTCAAGGTAAAAGTTACCTACGATGAATTCGCCTCCAACGAGGATATGTACGCCAAGCTTAAGGCCGGGGGCGGCGGTTACGACATCGTTTTCCCTTCGGGGGACTATGTGTCCATCATGATCCAGGAAAAAATGCTGGAAAAGATCGACCAATCAAAAATTCCCAATCTGAAAAATATTGATCCGGCGGTGCTGATAAAGGCCTCCTACGATTACAAAATGGATTATTCCGTGCCTTACTATTTCGGCGCCGCGGGAATTACCGTCAACACGGCAAAGGTGCCGGATTATGAGCGGAGCTGGTCTATTTTCAGCCGGACGGATCTGAAAGGCCGGATGACCATGCTGGATGATATGCGGGAAGTGATGGGGGACGCCCTGGTTCATCTGGGGCGCTCGGTCAATTCCAAAGATCCCCGGCAGGTGGAGGCGGCAAGAGACCTTATCAACAATAGCTGGAAACCAAACCTGACAAAATTTGACGCCGATGGTTTCGGCAAGGGCTACGCCCGGGGCGATTTTTGGGTGGTCCAGGGTTACGCCGAAGTGGTCTTTGAAGAAATCGCCGAGGATCCCGAGCTGATGGCAAATTCGGTTTTCTTCATTCCCCCCGAGGGCGGGCCCTCCTATATCGACAGTATGTGTATCCTCAAGGGCGCAAAGAATGTTGAGACGGCCTATAACTTCATCAACTTTATTCACCGTCCGGAAATTTATGCGGAGTTTGTCGACTACTTCGGCTTCCCCGCCACAGTCAACATTCCCGCCCGGGAACTGAAAACCGGGCCCTCCTGGTACACGCCGGAAGAGTTGACCAACACGGAACTTAAAGATGATCTGGGGGATTCTCTGGAACTGTACAACGACGCGTGGTTTAACTCTATCCGGGTTGACTGAGAAAAACCTTGAAGATAACCGTCCTTGGCTCCGGCACCTCCCACGGTATTCCGGTCATCGGCTGCCATTGCAGAGTCTGCGCATCCGATGACAGCCGGGACAAGCGGCTGCGGGCGTCCCTGTATATTGAAGGCGAATCCGGCGAGGCGGTGGTGATAGACACCGGTCCGGACTTCCGGCTCCAGGCGCTTCAGGCGGGCATAGAAAAGCTCGACGCCATCTTCCTGACCCACGATCATGCGGATCACCTCCACGGGCTGGACGATGTGCGCACATTGAGCCAGAATAAGCCCCTGCCGGTTTACGGTAATGATAAAACCATCGCCGAACTGCGGGAACGGTTTTCGTATATCTTTAAGGAGACCCAGCAAGGCGGCGGGAAGCCCCGGATCATCCCCCAGGCCCTTAGCGGGCCTATCCAGATCGGCGGCCTGAGCTTAAGCCCCCTGCCGGTTTTGCACGGAACCCTGGAAATTCTGGGCTGGAAGGTTCAGCAAGCATCCGCCGGCCATGGCAGAGCACCCGATCCCCCGGCGCTTGTCTACCTGACCGACACCAGCGCCATTCCCGAGGGGACCTGGCCCCTTATCGGGCAGCCTGAAATCCTCATAATAGACGGCCTGCGGCTCAGGCCCCATGTAACCCACTTTTCCATCCCCGAGGCCCTGGATGCCGCCGTAAAAACCGGGGCCCGCCGGACTTATCTGACCCACATCTGCCACGACCTTTCCCATGCGGAGATAGAGGAATACTGCTGTTCTTATAGGAAAGAACACCACCTTGAGGCGATGGTGATGGAACCGGCCTATGACGGCCTGCAAATGGAAATTGGGCCCTATACCTAGACTTTCTTGGTGATAAAGTCGCTTTTCATGCAGCGGGCGCAAATTTTCAGGGTCACCGTGGTTCCCTGGATTTCGGTCTTCATCTTCTGGAGATTTGGCTTCCAGGTACGGCGGGTATGGTTCTTGGCATGGCTCACCTTGTTGCCGGTGACCGTGTGTTTTTCGCAAATATCGCAAGTCCGTGACATAGTATCCTTCCTTATGTTCTGTCTTTATAGCATGGGGGCAAAAAAATGTAAAGGGGGGGCAAGGTATCATCCCCGCCGGGTTCGTCACCCGCCATCCGCCAAGCTCAGTCTGGGCGGGGAGCGGGTCCGGGCTGGCAAAAATAGCTGGTGGAGTCCACCTCCGCAGCCCTTGTTTGGTGCGCGTTTTAGGCTTTTGTTGACGGGAGTGATGGAAGATTGCGAGGGCTTATTCGGGTAATGGCGGTGGATAGGCAAATGGTCTGCTCCGGTGGGGAATTCCAGATCATTTTTGCGAACCCGGCCCCGCTCCCCGCCCAGACTGAGCTCCTGTGTTGTGTGGGGGGGGCAGCAACTACCGCGCCCCTCCCCCCAAAAGCCAGTCAAGGACGTAAAGCTGACGGATGCCGTTGTAGGATACTTCCGGGTCATCGTCCAGGGTCAGGAGGTATTTGGGGTTGTGGTCCTTGACGGTGTTTAAGGGCTCAAGCTCCCGGGCGAGGGTATCGGCGCTCCGTTATGGGTGCGCTTAGTAATGAAACCAGATTGTATCAGGATGTTAAGACCCTCATAGAGCAGAGCCGCCAAAGAGCGGCATCGGCAATAAATGCAGAAATTTCTCTGATTCCAGGATTGTCTCCGCACTGCGGAGACAATTGAGCTGGACAAGCATAAAAACGATAATGTACCTTGATGAACCATTAAAGCGGGATTTTTATATAGAAATGGCAAAAATGGAACATTGGAGCGCCCGGATTTTACAGGACCGGATCGATTCCATGCTTTTTGAGCGTACCGCTATCAGTAAAAAGCCCGATGAGGTGATTAAAAACGATCTGGAACTCCTCAAAAAAGAAGGGAAGCTGACCCCCGATTTAGTTTTTCGTGACCCGTATCTTCTTGATTATTTGGGCCTACGGGACGTATATTCCGAAAAAGACCTTGAATCGGCCATTTTGGCTGAACTGACCAAATTTATCATTGAATTTGGTTCCGATTTTGCATTTATGGCCCGGCAAAAGCGTATCACCGTAGATAACGAAGATTATTATATCGATCTTTTGTTTTACCATCGACGGCTTAAGTGCCTTGTGGCGATAGACTTAAAACTGGGTAAATTTAAGGCGGCGTACAAGGGGCAAATGGATCAATAATTTTCTCCAACTAATTGGTTGGAGAAATGGGCAGGACTTAAGCAGAGGTCTCTCCTTAATACCCATCAAGGATTTCTCTGCGGATTGAGGCTTTTGGGGTAAAGGCGGCGGGGAAAACAAATAATTTGACGATGATGGGTTGTTATTAGTATATTTTGTAATGGTTTTTCTATGGAGGAATTTATGCAGAAACGCGTGATAATGCTTGTTTTGGCGGGGTTACTGGGATTTGTTCTCTTTTCGTGTGAGAAAAAGATTGAGGATGAAAAAACCGAAGAATTGTTAACAGAGAGCTATACGTCTGTTGTTGATACGTCTTTAATGCAGGAGGAAGCTTATAAAGCGGAGGCCCCTCAAGTTTTGATTGAAGAAGAACCTGATTTTCTTGTATATCTGGTAAATATAAAAATTCATGACATCTACCCTAAAAATACGCCTACATTGCTTGATTTTTTTACTGATAGAAAGGAAAAATATTTTTTGCAAGGGCAATTATATTTATGTATTGAAAATAATATAACAAAAGAGAAAGGTTATTTTTATGTTGAAGATTGTTTTTTCAAAGGTGAAACAGAATTGAAAAACACATCCGGTAGTTTTATGGCCAAATACCAGTTTCATACTTATTATAATTTATTTATTGCAATGAGAGAAAACACATTAACGATTGAAAAACAGGTACTAGGAGAAGGCGAGAATGCACAGTATACAGCCCCTGAAATAATTGGCTCCTTTAATTTTGCACCTGAAATTGAAGTATCATATAGGGGACTTATAATGCAGGACTATGCTTTTGATGGAGGAAACCTTACTGATAATAACTTAACCGTCTCGATAAATGTCCTAAAACACTTGAAAAGTATTGTTGAAACCCCGGATGACTTCATTGAAAATGATTTTTGCTATACATTTATTGGTTATGAAAACGGCGGGATAAAGGCTTTTGAATATATCGGAGAAATAGCCGATATAGAAGTAAATAGAGTTTCAGAAAAAGAAATGACAGCGAAGCTTATATATAATGCGCCGGATAAGGTGAGGCAGGTGGCAATTAAGGATAATGAACTACATATTGGGGCAGGAAGATATACCTTCAATGAACCGATTAACCTAATATCGGATGAAATAATCAGAACTAATGAAATAATGCAGGATCTGTAAGAAATTACAATTTTCACATTTGCCCCCTGAAACCTCCTGAATAAGACAACCTAAAATTGTGGAAAACTCGTATATGAAAGCGGCTTTGGGTCCCTTATCTTGGACCTATGAGCGATGAAAGCGGGGTTGAGAACCCTTCAATCTTTAATTCCCTAATTCCACTTGAGGATTGGCCATGTTGGGCATTGATGACCGGGAAGGGGCTCTACGGCCTTCTATGAGCGAAATACGGGGGTATTTTTATAATGGCCGGCACTGTCAAAAATGCTGCTTTGCATATTGTGTTATGCGAAAAGGCATACCAGAGAACAAGTATGAGCAGGGGTGGCGATTGTCTGCTCCGGTGGGGAATTCCAGATCATTTTTGCGAACCCGGCCCCGCTCCCCGCCCAGACTGAGCTCCTGTGTTGTGTGGGGGGGGCAGCAACTACCGCGCCCCTCCCCCCAAAAGCCAGTCAAGGACGTAAAGCTGACGGATGCCGTTGTAGGATACTTCCGGGTCATCGTCCAGGGTCAGGAGGTATTTGGGGTTGTGGTCCTTGACGGTGTTTAAGGGCTCTAGCTCACGGGCGAGGGTATCGGCGCTCCGTACCGAAAGGGAAACCTGGTAGTATTCGATGCCGCCGCCGGGGGTTTCGGCGATAAAGTCTATCTCCATGGTTCCTGTTTTACCCACATACACCCGTTTGCCCCGGCGTTGTAGTTCCAGATAAACGATATTTTCCAGCATACTCCCCAGGTTGGCATTTTTTGTGCCCAGAAGAAAATATCGCAGCCCCATATCGGCGGCGTAATATTTATCACCGGTTTGTAAATATTGTTTCCCCTTAATGTCGTACCGCCCCGCCCGGTAGAGAATATAACTATCCCGCAGAAGGGCAAGATAATTTTCCACCGTGTGTACCGATATGCTCCTGCCCCGGGATTTCATGGTATTGGCAATATTGGTGGTAGATGTAAGATTCCCGATGTTGAAAAACATAAACCGCAGTACGCTTTCCAGCATGAGGGGATCGGTTATTTTTTTCCGGCTTATCACATCTTTATTAAGGATAGTGTTGTAGATGCCCTCAAGATATTCGTTGATTTGTTTATGATTCCCCGCAAGTTCCAGCGCGTAGGGAAAAGAGCTTTCGGTAAGGTAGCGGGTATAAAGCCGGGGTAAAGATTGCCCTACCCCTGTGGCATCGTCTCTGGCTTCCCCCACGGCGGATACGTATTCCTTAAACGAAAGGGGCAGCATTTGTATTTCGATATAACGGCCCGAAAGCAGCGTGGCGATTTCACCGGAGAGCATATATGCATTGGAACCGGTCAGATAAAGATCAACATTCTTTTTTATATAAAGGCCGTCCGCCGCCTTCTGATATTCGGGAACATTTTGAACTTCGTCAAGAAACACATAGTTCATCCTGCCGGGGATAAGGCGCCGCTTTACATGGTTAAAAAGTTTCTTCCAATCCTGCAGATCCGCATAATCGGGATCTTCAAAATTTATGGAGATAAGCTCTGCCGGCGCAACGCCCTGTTTTAAAAGCCAATCCTGATACAATTCAAAAAGGGTAGATTTTCCGCAGCGCCGGATTCCGGTGACAATCTTTATAAGCCGCTTGTCCTTAAAGCCGATAAGTGAGTCAAGATATTCCTGCCTGGGGATAAGGGAATTTGCCATATTTTCAGTATATACCGGGGAAAAACCTTTGTCAACGATTTATGCACTATATTGCACAAAAATACCATAAATTTGAGTTTTATGCAGTACACTGCACAAAAATTGTTCTACGGGTATTTCCGCCTGAAGCCGCTGACCCGGGCCGAGGCGGTTACACTCAGGGGGGAACGGTCGCCCCGGGCCAGGTAAACGCCAGCGATGCCGGCGACCATGGCGCCGTTGTCCCCGCAAAGCTCCATGGGGGGAAAGATGCACCGGAGATCCCCCCGTTCAGCCAGCCGGGAACGGAGCAGGGAGTTGGCGGCTACCCCGCCTCCAGCAACGATGGTTTTGAGGCCCGTATCTTCGGCGGCCCGGAAAAGGCCCCGGAGCAGGGTTTCCACGGCGGCCTTCTGAAAAGAAGCGGCAATATCCTCAGGCCGCTTATCGGCATTGGCGCCGGGGGCCCGGAACTGGTCAAGCTGGTTGATCACGGCGGTTTTCAAGCCCGAATACGATACGTCGTAACGGTGCTCGCCCTTGTGAAGGTTGGGGAGGGGAAAGTTAAAGGCAGAGGCGTTCCCGTTTCGGGCCATTTTGTCGATCACCGCCCCGCCGGGATAGCCGAATCCGTAGTATTTGGCGACCTTGTCAAAGGCCTCCCCCACCGCATCATCGATGGTAGTCCCCAAAACCTCCACCCGGTCAAAATCGTCCACCCGGCAGATGATGCTGTGGCCCCCGGATACGAGGAGCCCCAAAAAGGGGTATGCCGGGGGCACTGCCGGCGGCTCCGGGGCAGTGCCCGGGACCGTTTCCGGCAGCGTCAGGCGGGAGGCGTAGAGGTGGGCCAGCATATGATCCACGGCAATAAAGGGAAGCCGCCGGGACCAGGCAAAAGCTTTGGCAAAAGAGAGGCCCACCAAAAGGGAACCCAAAAGTCCCGGATGGGCCGAGGCGGCCACGCCGTCAATATCAGCAGGTTTAAGGCCGGCCTTGTCCAGGCTTTCCTGTACTACAATGGAGATCCATTCGGTATGTTTACGGCTGGCAATCTCCGGGACGACCCCGTTGTAGGCCGCATGGAAGGGGATCTGGGTGGCCACCACATTGGAAAGAACCCGGCTTCCGGATTCAACCACTGCGGCGGCGCACTCATCACAGGAACTTTCAATGCCGAGGATTATCAATATACAATACTATACAACGATTTTTTACATGACGTAAAGACAGTAGCTGTCTTTGACAGCAGCTGTCAAAGACAGGCGCGCAGCTCCTCCGCATGGGGACGGATTTGCCGGAGCGCCTTCATTTCTATCTGACGGACCGACTCGGTGGAAATGCCCATCTTAACGCCAATCTTATGCAGGGTGTGAAACTCAGAACCGTGGAGCTGATACCGGTAGGCCAGGATCCATTTTTCCCGATCTTTAAGCCGGTTCAACAAACGCAGCGTCTCCAGCCGGGAAGATTTCCGCAGCAGGGCCCGCTCGGGATTGTAGGTATAATCCTCGTGGGTCTCCAGCATATTCACCGAATCTTCCCCGCCGGATTCCGCATCAAGGGAAAAAATTCCGCTGGTGATTTGCAGAAGGGATGCCACCTCTTTCAGCGGGAGGCCTATCTCCCGGGCAATTTCCTCGGTCCGGGGCTGCCGCATAAGGCTCTGGGTCAGGCTGTGATACGTCCGCCGTATCTTGCGGAGAATTTCTTCTTTGTGATGGGGCAGACGGATAGCCCGGCGGCGCTTCTGCAGGAAACGGCCGATGTAGTGCCGGATCCAATAGGCGGCATAGGTGCAAAACCGGAAGTTCCGGGCATAATCATATTTTTCCGCGGCCTTCATCAACCCTATGTTTCCTTCCTGAATAAGATCCAAAAGGGGAATATCCTGCGCCGCAAAACCTTTAGCGATCTTGACCACCAGCCGCAAATTAGCTTCGATGAGTTTCTTCCGGGCCGCCATATCACCTTGTTGAATAAGGCGCGACAGGGCCTGTTCATCTTCAAAACTGAGCAGGGGAACAGTCTTTATCTGGTCAAAATAAGACTGCGCAATGTCGTCGTCCCGGTATGTTTTTTTTCCCTTGTCCATGGCGCCTCCCTCGATTTCACCAATAACTAGCAATTTCCGTGCCAAGTCCTCCCGGTGCCGGAATAATATCCGTAATTCATTGTATTATAATGAATTAAGTGATTGGCCTTTTTTACGCCGGGCTGCAAATATCAAAATATGTATGATTTTTTATAAGTATAATGATAGTCAGTTATAGAAAAATTCTTCTTTTTATACTACACTTTCGGTATGAACTATGGGGGCGCCTGTGATTGAGTACGTAATCCCCGGCAATATCGACACCCGGGTCCTGGATCGGGGGGCGCAAATTCTTCAATCCGGCGGGCTCGTGGCTCTGCCCACGGATACAAGCTGGAGCCTCTGCTGTTCCCTTAAATCCCGAACGGGACTTAAAAAGCTGCGGCATCTTTCCGGGGAACGGGATGAACGGCATTTTACCCTTCTCTGTCAGGATATTTCTCAATTCGGAGAATTCTGTCATCTGGATAATACAAGGTTTCGTGTTATAAAACGCCTAACGCCGGGGCCTTATGTTTTTATTCTGAAAACCCTGGGGGGCACTGAAAAATCTCTGGGGCTGCGCCGCCGCGAATTGGGTGTTCGTATCCCCGCACATTCCATTCCCCTGGAGCTGATAAAAACACTGGAGGCGCCCCTCTACTCGGTGACGGCAAAACGAAAAATGACCTCAAGTCTTAAGGATACTGAAGATACTATTGATGATGATTTTAACAAAGAAGAATTTCCCCCTATTCAGGAAGATGAACTTTTTGAGGGTGGATGGGAAATGGAAGATATCCGGGATCTGGATCTGATCCTCGACGGCGGCGAAGAGAGGCCGCTGATTTTTTCGACGGTTCTGGATATGAGCGCCGACGAGATCGTCCTGCTTCGCCGGGGGGCCGGAATATGGCCGGCATAAAAGACACCGGAAAAAGCTGGGTGCGGACTGTTTTCCGGCGGCGGCTTTTTGTCATCGGCACGCTGCTACTGCAGATAGGATTTATCATCGCCGTAATCGCCGGTTCCAGTCTTTTTTTCCGCCGCCTCAACTGGGCCTTTAATGTTACCAGCATTATCGTTTGTATCTATATTTTAAATCGAAAAGAAAAACTCAATTACAAATTAACCTGGATTTTTCTTATCCTGATGTTCCCCATTTTCGGCGGATTCCTCTATCTGATCTTCCGTTCACAGTCAAACTCCCGTAAACTTAAACGCCGTATTGAAAGGGAAAAAAAACGGGGCCTCCCCTGCTTTTTTCTGCCGGGAAACCGGCTCCCGGAACTGGCCGCCAAAGACCGGAACCATCTGCCCCAGGCGGCCTATCTTCAGGATTATGCGGGATTCCCCGTTTATGTTCACACCGAGGCCGAATATTTTTCTTCCGGGGAAGCTTTTTTTGCCCGGTTGCCGGAAGAAATGGAAAAAGCCGAACACTATATTTTTCTGGAATTTTTTATTCTCCGTCAGGGGCAAATGCTGGATCCCCTCATAGAAATTATGGAAAGGAAGGCCCGGGCGGGTCTTGACGTGCGGATCATCTACGATGATTTGGGATGTTTTATGTCTCTGCCCCAGGATTATAAAAATCAGCTTGAACAAAGGGGCATTAAATGTCTTGTCTTTAATCCGTTCAAACCGATTTTATCATCGCTGCAGAACAACCGGGATCACCGGAAGCTTGTGATCATCGACGGTAAAACCGCCTTTACCGGGGGCATTAATCTGGCGGATGAATATATCAACGCCATTGAACGCTTCGGCCACTGGAAAGATGCAGGGATCATGCTCCGGGGAGAAGCAGCGTGGAGCCTTACATTGATTTTTTTGGAGATGTGGAATTTAGAGATGTCAAAAGACGATTACCCCTTGTTCTACCCGTGGAAGGAAAAACCCTGCGCCGTGGAATCCGACGGTTATGTGCAGCCCTATGCGGATAGTCCCATCGATGATGAAAATGTGGGTGAACACGTTTACATTCAGATCATCAACAACGCTAAAGAATATGTGTATATCAACACGCCATACCTGGTGGTAGATGACAATCTCCTTTCCGCGCTGACCCTGGCCGCAAAAAGCGGTGTTGATGTGCGGATCATCACCCCCCATCGCTGGGATAAAAAAGTCGTCCAGATAACTTCCCGTTCCTACTACCGCCAGTTGATCCGCGCGGGGGTAAAGGTCTACGAATATACAAGCGGATTTAACCATTCAAAAACTTTTGTCTGTGACGATAAGGCGGCCACCGTAGGAACTACCAACCTGGATTTCCGCAGCCTTTATTTACATTTTGAATGTGGCGTTTTAATTTATCAAAACCGGGCGGTAAAGGCGATTAAGGAAGATTTTTTGGCCACCATCCCCATCTCCCACCAAATCACCGAGGCCGACTGCGCCCGCAACGCCTTTCAGCGGGTGCTGCAGGACATACTGCGTCTCTTTGCGCCGCTGATGTAAGGACCCGGAAAAGCCCTGTCAGTTTTTTACAATTACCGAAACGCCGTCGGGAATGGCGGTGATGGAGGCATGGGGGTTTTGCAGAATTTCTTCCGCCATTTTTACCGCCGCCTCCACGGAATGGGCCGGGATCATGTGGAGGTCTTTTACCATTTCGTCCGGGGCATCGGAGATGTAGATTACCCGGGCGTGCTGCAGGACCCGGGCAAAAATCTGGGACTGCCACTGATCAACACGGGTACTTTCCGGGGGCGTTTTCATAAAAGTGTCCAGCATACGGTCAAGGTTTTTTTCTTCCGCAAAGGTTTTGTAAAATTCAGGGGCGCCGTGGCCGTCGTCGGATTTTGCAATCATGATGATAACGCCGTCTTTTTTCACCGTTGCTTCTGCGGCGGTCATACCCTTAACGGCCTGATAAATATTTTGATCCAGGGGATAGCCGCCGTTAGTGCTGATAACAATATCTGCAGGGGCAGCGTTCACTCCGCAGTGCTCCAGGAGAAAATTTCTGCCCTTTTGATGGGCCGCCTCGCAATCGCCCGCAGCGGCAAAAATAATTTCCTTTTGTGAATTGATCACCACGTTGCAGATAAAAGCCAAACGGGCGGCGCGGGCGGCGTGGATCATGTCGATGTGAATGGGGTTCCCTTCGATGATACCGGTGCGGGCTTGGGGATGGGCGATAAATGCCGCGTTGTGATTGTAAAGCACCGTCTTCCGGGCGGCGATACCGGGAAGAACGCTTTTGCGGCCCCCGGAAAAACCGGCGAAAAAATGTGGCTCGATAAAACCTTCCGCCGCGAGGAGGTCCGCCTCCACGGCCAAGCGGTTGATGATTAAGTCCCCCGCGGAGGGGAGTTTGCCCAAATTCACCATGCCGGGAGAATCACAATCGTGAATGACGATTTTTTCTGTATTCAGAATTTCATCGCCAAACTTTGCTTCCAGTTCGGCCTTTGTCGTTTTCCGGTGGCATCCTGAGGAAATAAGTATCGTGATTTCTGCGGCAGGATTTCCCCGGCGTATCTCTTTAAGCATCCGGGGAATAATTATTTTGCTGGGCACGGGCCTTGTATGATCGCTGGCGATGAGCACCACATTTTTTTTCCCCGCCGCCAGTTCCGCCAAAGGAGGAGAACCCTCAGGCGACTTAAGACTTTCATCAACAAGCTCTTCCCCGCTTTTATCTGGGCGGTAATGGTGCGCCTGCGAAACCAGTTCCCCCCGGAAACGGTCATCGCTGATGTTAAATGTGAGAAATTCTTTTCCGCAGGGGAAGGATACCTCGGGCATTTTTCAGGCGGCCATGGATTTAATCAGGGAAAAATCCCCGGAAACAGCGGCCCGGATGATCGGCCCCATGTACTCGTCCACCATGGCAGCGTTGAGGGGCACGGGCATATTTTTAAGTTTCATATCAAGCTGGGGATCCTTCGCCGCATCCAAAATTTTATTGACATACGAATCGTTCCACCGGGGCAGATCCTTCAACGTCACCGGAGCGCCGATGGCCCTGCTAAAAGCGGTCATCCCTTTTGCCGCTGCCAGGCCCAGAACACGGCCCGAAAGGGATCCAAGATTTTCTGAAACAAAGCCGTATTTTTTGAAGATGTTTCCCGCCAGCAGAAGCTGCTTTTCGATGGCCGGGGCAAAAAATACCGCATAGTAGGGGTTCATAAGGCCGCAGGCGGTGCCGTGTCCGGTGAGATCCACCAGGGAAAAACTGGTCATGTGGGGGCCGTGGGTTCCGCCCACCATAATCGCATAACCGCCCAGGTCCGTGGCCATGCCGATGGCCTCCCGGGCTTCCATGTCCCCGGGATTTTTTATCACCAGAGGGGCGTACTTGACCGTAAGCTCCACCGCCGTTTCCGTCAGGGCCGCGGCCAGATCGTATTTTTCCTTGGGCGCATTGGCAGGAAGCCCGGAAAAAACCTCGAAGCAATGGGCAATAGCGTCCAGAGCCCCATCAATGGTAACGCCCACAGGCATGGAGGCGGTAACGTCATAATCGAAAAGCGAATAAAGCGGAACGATAGCGTCATCGACCACAAGTTTTTTTTGCCCCGCCGCCGGATCGGTGATGTTGGAATACTTGGTCAGGTGAGCGCCGGAACTGGCGGAGGTCTGCAGGGCAATCAGGGGGAAAAGTTTTTTTCCGGTTTGTTTCAAAGCTTCGGTGACCAACCCAGTACCAAAGTAAGGATCGATCTCGGGGGTTTTATCGCGTCCCAGCGTGGCGAGAAAATTCGCCGCCTTACAGGCATCAATGGTAGAACCGCCTCCCACGGCGATAATCACCTCAGGTTTATGATGCAGTATGTAGGTTTCAATTCTGAACACATCAGAGCGGGGCGCGTTGGGACCCGCATCGGGAACGATGGTTCCCCCCGCCAGACGCACACCCGCTTTTTGCAGAGAAGCGACCACCGCATCGGCCACCGGTTTCATGTAGGTATTGTTGCAAACCACCAATGCGTTCTTTCCCAAACCCGCGGCAACTTTGCCTATCTCCTCCAGCACGCCGCGGCCGAAAATGTATTTATCTCCCTTCCATGACGAAAGAAGTTTTTGCGCCTTGTCGAATAGTTCATTCATTTTATTTCTCCATTAATTGTTACTATATCTCAATATAGAGGATATGTACAATTCCATCATACCACTTTTTCACATTCTCCCCCTGGGCTAAAGCACTCCCATGGTTTTAAGGGTCCCCTGAACGTTGGCAATATCCACCTGTTCCGGCGGCACATTCGTCTTGACGGAAAGGGAGGCGGCTACCCCAGCGGCCTGTCCGGTAAGCATACAGGCGTAAATAGCCCGGATACTGGATTCCGCCACATGGGTAGTAGAAATACAACGGCCCGCCACCAGAAGATTGTCGATACGCTCCGGCACCAGACAGCGGTAGGGCACGCCAAAGCTCCGGGTATCATCTTCTTTGATATGCACATAAATATGGCCGTGATTTCCCCCGCTTTCCAGGGAACCATCTCCCCCCATAAATCCGTCCGGAGAGAGCATATCATACATCCGGGGGAATATGCAGATAACATCGTCAAAGGTTTTACTGCCTTCGATATCCTCATGGGTAAGGGTATATTTCCCCTGTATCCGCCGGGAGTCCCGGAACCCGA
>BNUV01000006.1 GCA_025997615.1 Spirochaetia bacterium | reverse complement strand
TCGGATCGTGAATCTCCCCCAAAAAATCGGTCATTTTGATAATGTCGGCTTGCGTTACTTCCATTCCTTCTTCCCCTCCCAGAGAAGAATAGAAGTATATCATGGAATTCTAAATGCTTTTGCCCTGGGACACAGGGTGAACTCAGTGGTGGCATGACAACGCAGGAGGTGACAGTCACCGTTTTAACAGTGAAAAAGATCCGCAAGGGAATTCCGCCAGCTTGTATCAACGAGTCTTGGTATTTTTCGTCTATCATGCTAACCTAATCTCATGAGCCTTTTTTGTTTCCTTTGGACACCTCTGCTTTACCTTTTCAGGCGGTCTCTGGTTAAAGATTCAGGCGGCTCGGGAGGGGTTTGGGCCCTGCTTTTGGGAAGCGTTGTGGCTATTCTGCAGTTTTTCTTCGGTTCCCTGGTCAACCCCGGGGGCTTCGGCTTTTCCCGCTGGGTTAGCGCCTGTATTGATATCGTAAGCCTTCCGGCGGTGCTGCCCCTGCTGGTTTTTGTCCTTTTTACCCTGTTAAAGGTCTTTTCCGGGCCGGGGGATTTTACCAATTTTGCCCTGCTCTGGCTCATTCCGGGGGCGGCGATCCGAACCTTAAGCTGGAGCGCCCAAAACGATCCGGTTCTTTTGATTCTGTCTCCTCTGCTCTGGACCGCTATCGCCCTGAGCATTCCTTTTCTCGCAAACTTTTTCAAAACCCGGAAAATTTGGCTGATGTGCCTTGCGGGCCTCGGTATTTTGGCCCTGCCTCTGCTTGCCGCCGCCGCCTGGTGGGCCTTTTTCTCCCAGCGGACGGTCATGGGCTTTTTCTTTTTGTTTGTTACGATAGTTCCTGCTTTTCTTTCTTTGGTTTTTCCGCATCCCGTAGGCCAATCACCTGGTCTGCAGTCTGACGACAAAAAACAGCCGCTTAACCCTTTACTCCGCCTTCGGTCAAGCCTGCGACAATATACTTCTGCCCTATGGCAAAAATTACCATGGTAGGAATAAGGGCCATCACAATGCCTGCGCTCATAACATCCCAGTTTACGCCCGCCTTGGAAATAAATGAGTTGAGGGCCACCGGCACGGTCATCTTTTTGTCCGTGGACATGAGCATTACCGCCAGGAAAAGTTCGTTCCAGACATTGACAAAGGCGAAACTGAAAATCGCCACAAGGCCCGGGAGGCTTATGGGGAGTATTATTCTGAACAGGGCGTTCAGGGGATCGCAGCCGTCGATGAGCGCCGCTTCTTCAATGGAAGCGGGTATGTGATCGAAAAAACTTTTTGCCATGATTGCGCCGAAGGCCACGGTAGTGGCGGCGTACACAACGGCAAGAACCAGGCGGTTGTTCGTAAGATGCAGTTTTGAAAGGGTAAAGAAAAGCGGCGCCATAAGGATAAATGAAGGAACCATCTGGGTAAAATAGAGGGCCAGAAGAAGCCCGCGAATTTTTTGGCGGGCACGAAGCCGCGAAAGGGCAAATCCGGCCAGTACGCTGGCGGCAAGCCCCCCGGCCGCGGCGGCGAGGGAAACCCAGAGAGAGTTGATAAAATAATGACCGAAATTGGCGAATTTCAAAAGACGGTCATACCCTGCAAAAGTTATTTTTGAAGGGAAATATTTCAGGGGAAAAGTGTAGATTTCCGTAGTAGGCTTGAGGGATGTAATAATGATCCAGAGCAGGGGCAGTACTGCGAAAACCATAAATACGGCAAGCGCCATAAAACGCGCCGTCTCCGCAAAACCTGCCTTTAGTTTTCTTGCGGATATTTTTTTTCTCACAGGACAAGCTCCTTTCTGGCAACAATACGCAGGTAGAAAAACGCGAAAATAAAAAGTATGGATATGATAATAAATCCTACGGCAGATCCCTGCCCAAAGTCATAATTTCTGGTAATTTTGTTGATCATCTCCGTGGCCAGGATATTGGTGGCATTGGC
Source organism: Spirochaetia bacterium (assembly GCA_025997615.1). GTDB lineage: Bacteria > Spirochaetota > Spirochaetia > Treponematales > Breznakiellaceae > BNUV01. The sequence continues at coordinate 69,931 of BNUV01000006.1, read as the reverse complement.
AGGCCCGCCTCCGGTCATACCGTAAATAATATCCGGGAAATTCATGATCCACATAAAACGGAGCAGTACCGTACTGGTAATGGTAGATTGTATATACGGTATGGTTATCCTGAAAAGCTGGCGGGTCTTTCCTGCACCGTCGATTTGTGCCGATTCATACAGCTCCCGGGGAATCGACTGGAGGGCCGCCAAAAGCATGATGGCAAAAAAGGGAATACCGTACCAAAGATTAGCGATAATTACCGAAGGGAGGGCAAATTTTGGATTGGAAAGAAATCCGGCCGGAACTTTAAGGATCCCGATTCTCATCAGAATGTCATTGATGACGCCGAACTGGCCGTTGAAGAGCCATGCCCACACAAGACCTATGGCAAAGCCCGAAAGGGCCCAGGTGTAAAAAACAAAACCCGTATACACCCCCCGGCCCTTGAAGGGTTTTCTTAAAAGCAGGGCCAGGGCGAAGCCCAAAAGGAACTGTCCGGTCAGGGAAGCGCTTACCCAAATCAGGGTATTGAACAGGATCTGGACAAATTTAATGTTTGGATTTTTGAAAATGACAATAAAATTATCTATGCCGTTAAATCCGGTCTTTGAAAGATCCATCATGGTATACCGCATAAAGGCGGTTATCATGCCGCGGATCATGGGGTAATAAATGATAAGCAGAAGCAGTACCGCCATGGGCAGGAACATAAATAAATATGCCCTGTCCAGGGTTTTTTTTGTCAGATTCATACAGCCGCCCTGTCCCGGTAATTTCAGGCCGCATGAGCAGCCTGAAATTACCGGAGCTGAGGAATTATTTCCAGTAATCCGACCAGGCTTTGACCGCCTGCGCGGGTGTGGTCTGGCCCAGGAAGGTGGACTGCAGGAATTGTTCGTGAACCTGGGCCCATCCGGGATATTTTTCCGATGTATAGGGATACCGGACAGTTACATATTTCTGGGGCTGGCTAAGGATAGTGTTCCATGCCTTGTAGACCCCGCTGGAGAAATAACTGTCATTGGCAAAAGTAGAGCTATGCACCGGGAGGGCTCCGTAGTTTTTGCAGATCATGGCGTTCCTCTCAGGAGAAGACATGAAGGTGATAAAGTCCCAGGCGGCATCCTTGTTCTTTGCATAAGAAGGAATACCCAGACCGGCAAAACCCGGTTCATAGTAGAAAGTCCCGGTATTTCCCACAGGCATGGGGATAACGGTGTACTGATCCCGGCTGAGCAGCTTGTCCACTTCGGGAACCGCATCAGGGTCCTGCATAAGGAAGGGAGTGATACCGGAGGCAAAAGAGCTGATCTGCTCATTGAAACCCCAGTTGACACCGTCGGAAGGAACGGCGTTTTTGTAGAGATCCACATAGGCGGTCAGCGCCGCAAGGTAATCGGGACTGTCAAAAACATTGGTTCCGTTTTTCAGTTTATAGAAACTCGTGGTATCCACATCCCGTACACTGGAAAGAACCATAAGGTCCGCCTGCCTGAAGGGGTTGCCCCGTCCGCGGATGGTATAACCAAACTGGTTCTGTGAAGGATTGGTTATCTGCTTTGAAATGGCGAAAAGCTCAGCCAGGGTTTCCGGGAGTTTGGTGATCCCCAGCTTTGCCAGCACGTCGGTTCTGACATAAAGGGCCGGAACATAGAAGAACTGGGGGATTAAGTAGGGCTTGCCCCCGGCAGCGGCGGCCAGATCCCTTCCGGTGGAAAGGAAATCGGCCCATCCGCTCCATTTTTCGACATAGGGGCTGAGGTCGGTGAGCCATTTGTTGGTCACGAACTGCGAAGCCGTCATATCCCGGACTTCAATGATATCCAGCGGTTCCTTGGCGGTAAGGCTCATGGAAAGACGGTTATCCGCCTGGTCGTAGGGAGGGGAGATCAGGTTGATCTTCACATTGGGGTGCAGGGTTTCGTATTCAGCGATGATCTGGTTGAATACTTCGGTCCGGCCCGTACTTGTCATGACTTCCAGAAAATTGAGCTCGATCTTTCCGGAGGAAGACGCCTGTTTGCCTCCCGCAAAGGCGAATCCTGTCAGCGTCAGGACAATCAGCAGGGATACCAGAAATTTTTTCATGGTTTTCTCCTTAATAATAGTGATGTGTTAATATACTTCTTATTTAATAGAATTGATAGTGGGGCGGCGGCGTATTTTTTTGCGCCGCCGCCTGAAAACCTTGAGGCTTATGCCTTCCCGGCGGACCCTAAAACGTTCACGTTCTTGTGGGCATAGAGCTTTTTCAGCTCGTCCCGGGCGGGACCCAGGTACTTGCGGGGGTCAAACTCGTCCGGCTTCTCCGCGAAGACCTTGCGGATCAGGGCGGTCATGGCCAAACGGCCGTCGGAGTCGATGTTGATCTTGCAGACCGCGCTTTTGGCGGCCCGGCGGAGCTGTTCTTCGGGGATGCCCACGGAGTCGGTGAGCTTGCCGCCGTATTGTTCGATGACTTTCACGTATTCCATGGGCACCGAGGAGGAGCCGTGGAGGACGATGGGGAAGCCAGGGATCTTCTTTTCGATCTGTTCCAGGATGTCAAAGCGCAGGGGCGGGGGGATCAGGATGCCGTTGGGGCCTTTGGTGCACTGTTCGGGCTTGAATTTGGCCCGGCCGTGGCTGGTGCCGATGGAAATAGCCAGGGAATCCACTTTGGTCCCTGCCAAAAACTTTTCCACCTCTTCAGGCTGGGTATAATGGCTGTGTTCGGCGGAAACATCGTCTTCCACCCCGGCCAGCACCCCCAACTCGCCTTCCACCGAAACATAATCCTTCTGGCTGTGGGCGAATTCGCAGACTTTTTTGGTCAGGGCGATGTTTTCATCAAAGGGCAGGTGGGAACCGTCTATCATCACCGATGAAAAGCCGGTTTCAATACAGTCTTTGCAGAGTTCAAAACTGTCCCCATGGTCCAGATGAAGCACAATGGGGATGTCATAGCCCAGCTCGTGGGCATATTCCACCGCACCCTTGGCCATGTTCTTCAACAAATTCTGGTTGGCATACTTCCGGGCTCCCGCGGAAACCTGAAGAATCACCGGGGATTTGGTCTCCACACAGGCCTGAATAATCGCCTGCATCTGTTCCATGTTGTTAAAATTATACGCCGGAACCGCGTAGCCTCCGCTTACCGCCTTTTTGAACATCTCAACGGTATTCACAAGGCCCAATTCTTTATAGCTGGTCATGAGTATCTCCTTGGATTAAACTTAGTATAAATAGTATGATATGAAGGGCCATTGGTCAAGGAGGCGTATGAATATCCGCCGGTTGTTGATAGTTTTTGGAGGAATTTTGGTCCTGGCCCTGGGGGCCTATGGCTTTTTCACCCTCCGCCATCCGGTGCTTCTGGTCAGCGACCTACCTTTTTCAGGCCTCTACGGGTCTTTTCGGGAGATAAAATCCCGGGCGGAGCTTTCTCTCCGGTTTTTCCGGCCCTTCAAGGTTGTCAGCATTGCCGAAAATGCCGGGCCGGACATGGTGGTCTTTGCTCTGGAAGAAAGTGAAAAATCCCCTTATGCTGTGTTATTCCCTTACCGATATTATGAAGGGGCCCGGCGTTATGCGGATAAATTCCCCCACTTACCGGTTTTGGTGACGGGGAGCGGCCCTGCTGGCACGGAGGCTGATTCCGGGGGCCTTGAGTTTATCAGCGCCGATACGGAAACCGACTGTTACCGGGCCGGTCTGGCGGCGGCCCTCTTAAACCGGGGCAAAGACGGAAAAGTGGGCTTTTTCCACGGCGGCGCCCTTGATCCCGCCGGCCGGGACGCCTTTTTGGCGGGTCTGCGGGAGGGCGGCGCGGAGGATCCCCCCCTTTTTCTGGAGGGAACCAATGAAAATGCCCCGTGGAAGGAACTTTCCTCTGCGGTGGTAAAGGGCCCCGCCGGGGTATTGCTGGAACGGAACCTTCCTATTCCGGTGATCCTGTTTTCCTGGGTTGATCCGGAATTGACGCCAACGTCGGTGAAGGTCATTTTTGATGATTCTCCCTGGGCCCTGGCTGCCCGGGTTTTGAAAAATAAAGGCCGGAAGGGGGAGGGCAGGAGAGAAGCTTCCGGGGTGATAGTATTATCCGGCCGTATTGGGGATCCGGAGCTGGAGAAGGCGTTAAAAAAAGCGGCTAAAGTTGTTTTATGAACGATTTTTAGCTCAAAGGGGTTTGACAAAGATTATGCAAGGAAATATAATGCAAATAACCACATTTCCCAACATCAGGAAAAGGAGTATGGGATGAAACATGGCAGTTTTAAGGCTCTTTGCCTTATTATGATGATCGTATTGGCGGCGCCTCTGGTATTCGGTGATGACAGTACCGTTGACCTTGAATCCAAAATCTTGGAAACCTGGGACGGGGATTCTCCCTATGTCTGGAAGGCGACGGGCAGCAAGTTTGCCACCACCAGCGAGGCAGAGAGTTTCCCCCGGGTTACCACAGTGGCGGCTTTCCCCATGGCGGTTTTCGGCAATAACCGGGAGGGCAAGGAGCTCAAGAGCCTGGGTATCCAGAGCCGGTTTGACCGCCGGGGCTACAACTGGGTTGACGTATACCCGGTCTTAAAAGACGATGGGGATGATGCCGCTCCGGCGGAGATTCCCGTACCGGGCCGGGCACGGGTTTTTGACCTCTGGGTCTGGGGCGCAAACATCAACTATTATATAGAAATATATGTTCGGGATTACCAGGGTGTGGTTCATGCCCTCCGTCTGGGCTCTATTAACCATCAGGGCTGGAAAAATATGCGGGTCAACGTTCCCAACGGTATCCCCCAGAACAAGCGGATTTTGCCCCGGCTGGAGGCCCTCAAGTTTGTAAAATTCCGTATCTGGACATTGCCTTTGGAGCAGGTAGGCAATGCCTATATCTATTTTGATCAGTTCAAAGTGCTTTCAGATATGTTTGAATCCATTTTCGATGGCGATGAGCTGGCCGATCCCGACTATGTCCAGGAACTCTGGAACGGCGAATCCCAAGATTCGCAAAGTACACAAAACTAGGAGGCGACAGATGAAACGATATTTAATCATTGCCTTATTTATTTCACTGGCAGGGATCTTGTTCGCCCAGCAGGACGAGGTTGGCGGCGCCCGTGCCGAAGAGATAGGGATCGATGTGGGGCAGCAGCAGCTTAAGGAAGTTTCGGTAGATAAATTCGAAATGGACGGCTATTGGCGGTCCGTAATATCCGGGGACGACGGTTATTCCGTTACCCGGCTTTTCGAAGGCAGCCCCGCGGCCAAAGAGCCTATCCCGGAAGAGGAAGGGCTTAACATCCCCGATAAATACGCTCTGGGTACCCGGGTTGATTTTCTCCGCCGGGGCTACCACAGTATTTTCTTCTATCCCCAGCGGCCGCTCCCCATCGAGGGGATCACCAAGACCATTTCCATCTGGGTGGCGGGCCGGAACTATAACCACGAGTTAAAGATCCTTCTGCAAGACTTCTTTGGCCGTCATTTTGAGCTTTATGTGGGAACCCTGAATTTCCAGGGCTGGAAAAAGCTTACCGTGGCTGTTCCTCCCCAGGCCGAAGATGGCAGAAACGGCATCATTCAGCGGAATTACTACTATAACAACCAAATGGGCGTAAAAGTCGAAGGTTTCAGGATCGACTGTGATCCCTCGGAAGCCTATGGCAGCTACTATGTCTATTTTGATGACCTCCGGGCGGTGACGGACCTTTTTGCCGAAAACAACCGGGACGCCGACGATATTGCCGACGGCTGGTAGAAATTCAGGCCTAGCCTGAATTATGAAAGGGAGCGGGATTTTGTCCTGTTCCCTTTTTTTTAAGCTCATCTTCCTTAGTGGTCATTTATTCTTCCCTTGCCGATTCAAATCAACCATGATAAACTGTCTCATAAAGTTTATTCCAAAGGAGACACATAATGAGCACAGAAGCGGTTATCGGGAAAATGGTTGAGAACGCGCGCAAGGCGCAGGTTGTTTTTGAGACTTTTTCGCAGGAGCAGGTTGACGCGGCGGTGCGGGCAGTGGGGAAAGCCATTTACGACAATGCGGAAATGCTGGCCCGCATGGCGGTGGAGGAGACCAAAATCGGAAACTATGACGACAAGGTGATGAAAAACAAGGGCAAGGCCAAGGCCACCTGGTACCGGCTCAAGGGCGTAAAAAGCCGGGGTATTCTCCGCCGTATTGAAGAACAAGGACTGGTCGAGATAGCAAAGCCTGTGGGCGTGGTCGGCGCAATCATGCCGGTTACCAATCCGACCCTGACCCCTGTGCACAATGTGATGATTGCCTTAAAAGGCGGGAACGCGATTATTATGTGCCCCCACCCCAGCGCGAAACAGGTGAGCATAAAAGGTGTGGAACTGATGAACGAGGCGCTGAAAAAAGTCGGCGCGCCGGATAATCTGGTCCAGGTAGTTGAGGACCCCTCGGTGGAAATGTCGTCCGGCGTGATGAAGGCGGTGGATGTGTGTATCGCCACCGGCGGACCGGGCATGGTAAAGGCCACGTACTCAAGCGGCAGGCCGGCATACGGCGTGGGCGCGGGTAACGTGCAGGTGCTCATCGACAAAGACGCGGATATTCCCGATGCGGTTAAAAAACTCGTTACCGGCAGAACCTACGACAACGGCATTCTGTGTACCTGCGAGCAGACCGCTTTTTGCCCCCGTGAAACCGTTGGCAAAATCGTCGAAGAACTTAAAAACGCAGGGGGGGCATATTTTGACAAACCCGAAGATATCGAAAAAATCCGCAAAGCCGTATTCCCCGAAGGAAACATCAACAAAAAACTCGTGGGGGCAAGCGCGGTAAAAATCGCCGAGGCAGCGGGAGTCACGGTTCCGGCAAACACCAAATTCCTCGCTGTGCCGGTGCAAAAATTCGGCGCCGAGGAACTCCTGGCCAAGGAAAAACTCTTCCCCGTGCTGGCCTTGTACACCTACGACAAATGGGCCGATGCGGTCGCCGGCGCCATAACGAACCTGAAGCTGGAAGGCCAGGGACATAGCTGCGTCATCCATTCCTTTACCACGGCGAATATTGAATACGCGGCGGAGCGCATTCCCGTTTCGCGCTTTGTGGTAAACCAGATTGGCTCCAGCGCGCTGGGGGGCGCGTTCTACAACGGCCTCAATCCCACGGCTACCCTTGGCTGCGGCTCCTGGGGGAACAACTCCTTGAGTGAAAACCTCTGGTTCCACCACCTGATCAACATAAGCCGCCTCGCGTATATGATCCCGGACGCGAAGATTCCCACGGACGAGGAAATCTGGAATGACTAGCAATAAAGTGATGACCGCCGGGGAGGCGATCTCCCAATTCGTCAACGACGGGGACTGCCTCGCCTTTGGCGGATTTGTGACGAACCGCCGGGCCTACGGTTTGACCATGGAACTTATACGACAGAAAAAGAAAGACCTGTACATCGAAGGCGGGCCGTCCGGCGGCGACATTGATATGCTCATCGGCGCGCATCTGGTAAAGGCCATCAGTATCAGTTATATCGCCAATTCGGGTTACTCGATGGTGTGCAGGCGTTTCCGGGAGGCCATCGAAAAGGGAACGCTCCTATTTGAGGATTACAGTCTGGACGTGCACACCATTGCCTACCACGGCGCGGCCCTGGGCTTAAGCTACGTGCCGGTCAAGAATATGCTCGGCTCGGATCTGGTGAACAAATGGGGAATTTCCGAGGAGGAGCGCAAGAATCATCCCAAGCTCCCCTCGAAAAAATACGTCATTGCCGACGATCCCTTTGAGCCGGGCAGCAAATTGTGCCTCGTGCCCACTCCCCGCATTGACGCGGCGCTGATCCACGTGCAGATGGCAAGTCCCGACGGTACCTGCCGCATCGAAGGTCTGCCCTTCCAGGATCTGGACATAGCCATGGCCGCAAGGCACACGATCATTTCGTGCGATCACCTGGTGACCGACGAGGAGATGCACCGCCACCCGGAGCGCAATTCCCTCACCGGGCTTTGCATTGACGCGGTGGTACACATGCCCTACGGGGCGTATCCTTCCCAATGTTTTTCCCTCTACGATTACGATTCAAGTTTTTATTTGAACTACGAAAAAATCAGCAAAACACAGGAAAGTTTTGATGTGTTTTTAAATGATTATGTCTATGGTTCAAAAGATCATGAGGAATTTCTGGAGAAATGCAGCGCCTACAATCTGCTGCGGCTGCGGGTGATTAAGGGTCTGGGCTATGTTCCGGGCCTCAAACGAAGGTAGGGGAAAAATATGAATTGGACATATAAACAAATGATGGCAATAGCCCTGGCCCGGCAGATCGAAGACGGGGAAACCTACATCATCGGGACGGGGCTGCCACTAATCGGCGGAGCGCTGGCGAAAAACACCCACGCGCCCAACGCGCACCTGGTTTTTGAAACCGGCATTATCGAGGGCAGCCCCCTGGAAGTGCCCACCAGCGTGAGCGATTTGCGCCTGAACCACCACGCCAGTGTGTTATGGGCAAATTACCGTTACTTTGGTTTTCAGGCCCTTTCCGCCCGTTACGGCTACATCAACGCCGGTTTCCTGGGGGGCGCGCAGATCGACCCCTACGGGAATTTGAATTCCACGAGCATCGGCGATTATTATCACCCGGAGACCCGCTTTAGCGGCTCAGGCGGCGCGAACGGCATTTCCACCTACTGCGACACCGTTATCGTAATGAAACACGAAAAGCGGCGTTTTGTTGACCAGGTGGATTATGTAACAAGCCCCGGCTGGGTAGACGGCCCGGACGGCCGCAAACGCCTGGGGCTTATCCCCGACAAGGGGCCCCGGGCGGTTATCACCGAATACGGCGTTATGCGCTTTGGCGAGGATAAACGGATGTACCTGGCGGAATACTTTCCCGGCATCAGCATAGATACCATTGTTGAAAACACCGGCTTTGCCATGGACACGTCAAAAGCGGTCCAGTCCAAAGAGCCTGAGGGCGAAATTTTGGAGATACTGGCTACCAAAGTTGATCCGATGCACATTATGACTTAAAGGAAAAGACATGACACCCATACACTATCTCGGCGCGGCGGTGGTGATTCTGCTGATCACCGGAGTTGGTATTTACGCGGGCAGGCAGGTAAAGTCCGCAAAGGATTTTACCACCAGCGGAAGAAAAGCGGGCGCCGGGATAGTGGCCGGTTCGATTATCGGTACATTGGTCGGCGGGGCTTCTACCATCGGCACCGCCCAGCTCGCGTTTTCCTACGGTTTTTCAGCCTGGTGGTTCACCCTGGGCGGCGGGCTCGGATGCTTGGCGCTGCTGTTTTTTGTAAAGCCCCTGTATAACAGCGGCATAAGTACTCTGCCCCAGGTTTTTGAAAAAGAGTACGGGGTTTCGTGTAACACGGCGGCGACCCTGCTTACTTCAATGGGGAGTTTTTTAAGTATCGTGTCACAGATGCTTTCGGGCATAGCGCTTATTTCTTCCATCGCCGGCTTCATCCCGCCGGTTGTATCCACCGCCATTATTGTTTTTTTGATGCTGGCCTATGTGATATTCGGCGGTATCTGGGGCGCGGGGTTGGTCGGTATCGTAAAGACGGTGCTGCTCTACACGACTACCGGTATCTGCGGGGTGCTGGCCATAACGCTGCAAGGGGGAATTTCCGCTTTTGTACACAACGTGAGCCTTCCGGCGGCAAAATATTTCAACCTCATCGCCCGTGGGCCGGTTGTAGATCTGGGCGCCGGGCTTTCGCTGGTGCTGGGGGTGCTGACCACCCAGGCATATATACAGGCGGCCATTTCCGCCCGATCCCTCAGGGAATCCAGAAAGGGCGTGTTAATCAGCGTTATACTGGTCCCCATAATCGGTATAGCTGGTATTTTTGTGGGAATGTACATGAAGCTGAATCACCCCGATATAATTCCCGCCACGGCAATGCCCCTTTTTATTCTGGAGCAGACGCCGCCTTTTCTTGCGGGCATCATTCTGGCAACTCTGCTTGTCGCCCTTGTGGGGACAGGCTCTGGCCTGACCCTGGGCCTTGGCTCAATGATATGCAACAGCATTTTTCGCACCAAAAAGGTAAACGATAAAAAATACCTGCTCACCATGCGGCTGGTTATTTTCGCCGTCTTTATTTTGGCCGCCGCGTTCTCCACCGGGAATCTTGGCTCAATGATCCTTGGCTGGAGCTTTATGTCCATGGGCCTGCGGGGGGCGGTGGCATTCGGCCCCTTGTGCGCGGCCCTGTTTTTGCCCGGCCGCATCGGCGAAAAATTCGCCCTGGCCGCCATGATCGCCGGCCCCGTCCTGGTACTGCTGGGAAAATTTATTTTACCCCCCAGTGTTGATTCCCTCTTTCTGGGCATCGCCGGTTCATTTGTTATTTTGGGCATTGGGTTGGTTAAACGCCGGGCCCCTGGATTGCGTTCACAACAATAAAGTGTTTCCCAACAGACGGAGGGAGCTGTATTTTTTAGAAGAAACTACAAAATTGTTTCAAATTACTTGATAAAAAAATTGAAAAGGTATAAAATAATTTAATGTTTTTTAAAAAAATTACAAAAAATATAAAAAAAAATGAATTATTGCGAATTTCCTACATTTATGTAGGAAAATATCGTTTTCTTTGGATAAAAAGGGTCAACCCCCTTTTTTGTATATCTTAAAGGAGGTAGAAAATGTCAGATGAAAAAGTTGGATTTAAGAAAGTGCTTAACTGGAGCGAAGTTCTTGCCCTCGCCTTCAGCGCGATGATCGGCTGGGGCTGGGTGGTTCTCTCCGGGGACTGGATCGGGAAGGGCGGCACCATGGGCGCGATCCTGGGCTTTGTGATTGGCGGTGTGCTGGTCGTTTTTGTAGGCCTGACCTACGCGGAACTTACCGTGGCAATGCCCAAGTGCGGCGGGGAGCTGGTGTTCTCCATGCGGGCCATCGGAAAGTCCGGGTCATTTATCTGTACCTGGATGATCATTCTGGGCTATGTGGGCGTTGTGGCTTTTGAAGCCTGCGCCTTTCCCACCGTGCTTCAGTACATCATTCCGGGTTTTATGGATGGTGAAACCTTGTACACCATCGCCGGCTGGGAGGTAAAGGCCGTGTGGGTGGCTGCCGGCGTGGGGCTGTCCATCGTTATCACCATTGTCAACTTTATCGGCATAAAGCCTGCGGCGATTCTCAACACGGTTCTTACCGTTGTAATCGCGGCGGTGGGCATTGCCCTGGTTGCGGGTTCCGCAGTGAACGGCGACATGCAAACAGCGGAACCTTTCTTTAATATAAGCAGCGGCAGCGCCCTCAAGGGAGTATTCGCTGTGGCGGTGATGACCCCCTTTATGTTTGTAGGCTTTGACGTGCTTCCCCAGGCCGCCGAAGAGATCAACATACAGGTAAAAAAAGTTGGCGGAATTTTAATTCTTTCCATTATAATGGCCGTGGTGTTTTACACGGCGATTATCTTTGCGGTCTCCCGGGTGATGACTCTGGCCGAATTAGAAGCTTCGTCCCTGGCAACTGCGGATGCGATGGCTAAAGCGTTTCGTATGGACGCGATGGCAAAGGTGCTGATTATCGGCGGATTGTCCGGGATTGTCACCAGTTGGAATGCCTTCTTTGTGGGCGGCAGCCGGGCCATTTACGCGATGGCCGAAGGAAAAATGCTCCCCAACTTCCTTGGCAAGCTGCATCCCAAATTCAAGACCCCCGGCGCGGCGGTCATCCTTATCGGCGTTATTTCCTGCATCGCCCCCTTCTTCGGCCGGCGCATGATGGTGTGGCTTACCGACGCGGGCGGCTTTGCCGTGGTTATCGCATACCTCCTGGTGTCGCTTTCTTTCCTTATTTTGCGGAAAAACGAGCCTGATATGGATAGGCCCTACAAGGTAAGGGGCGGCCCCGTTGTGGGTACCATTGCGGTTGCGCTGGCGATTGCGATGGGTGTATTGTACATTATTCCTACTTTTGGCAGCAACCTCATACCCCAGGAATGGATTATTGTCGGGATTTGGGCGGTACTGGGCATTATCTTTGGCATTTATGCCAAGGTTAAATATGGATCTTCTTTTGGTGAATCGGCAAATCTTATTCAGCCGATTAAAATACGGACTGCCAAATAAACGGAGGACACTATGAAGCTTAAAGACGTTAAGAAAAGCCCCGATGAGATTCGGGCTTTGGTAAAAAAGTATATGGTGGAAACCTACGAGCGCTACGACTTTATTTGCGAGCGCGCCGAGGGTATGTACCTGTACGACGAGAAAGGCAACGGCTATCTGGACTTTTACGGCGGCATTGCCGTAAACAGCACGGGCAGCCGCAATCCCAAGGTAGTGGCCGCCGCCAAGGAGCAGCTTGATGATGTGATCCACACCTTCAACTACCCCTACACCATCCCCCAGGCCCTGCTTGCCGAAAAGATCTGCACCACCCTGGGCTTTGACAAAATTTTCTACCAGAACTCTGGTACCGAGGCAAACGAGGCGATGATCAAAATGGCCCGCAAGTACGGCATCGAGAACTTCGGCCCGGATCATTACCACATTGTCAGTGCGAAGGACAGCTTCCACGGCCGTAGCTTCGGTTCCCTTTCCGCCACCGGACAGCCCACCACGGCCTGCCACATCGGCTTTGGCCCCATGCTGCCCGGCTTTACCTATGCGGAATTCAACAACCTGGACGCTTTCAAAGCGGCGGTTACCAAGGATACGGTCGCCATCATGCTGGAGCCGATTCAGGGCGAAGGCGGCGTCAACTCCGCAACGCCTGAATTCCTCCAGGGAATCCGCAAGCTCTGCGACGAAAAGAATTTGCTGCTGTTACTGGACGAAATCCAGACCGGCTGGTGCCGCACCGGCAAGGTGATGGCTTACGAGCACTACGGCATAAAGCCTGATATTCTTTCCATGGCAAAGGCCCTGGGCGGCGGTTTCCCCATCTCGGCAATTTGCACCAACGACAAGGTCGCCAAGGCCTTCAGCATGGGCTCCCACGGCACCACCTATGGCGGAAACGCCGTTGCCTGCGCCGCCGCTCTTGCCCAGGTAAATGTGATGCTCGATGATAACCTTGCCGCACACGCGGCGGAAGTGGGCGCTTACTTTATGGAGAAACTCAAAACCCTGCCCCGGGTAAAGGAAGTACGCGGCAAGGGACTTCTTGTGGGCGTAGTATTCGACGGCCCTATCGGTCTTGATATCAAGCACGGCTGCTTTGATCGCAAGTTGCTGGTAACGCTCATCGGTAAGAGCACTATTCGCATGGTGCCGCCCCTTATCGCCACCAAAGCGGACTGCGACAAGGCCTACGAAATTTTGCTGGAATCGGTGAAGGCGGTAAAGTAGAGTATAGTAAGGGAGTTGCACAACTTCAGTTGTGCAACTCCAACTTCTTGAAAACGCTGAGGCACTGCCTCCTATTTGGAATTGACTCATTTCTTCTGATACACCCAGGCGTTGCCTTTTTTTCCGGTTCTTTTTACCAAATCCAGTTTTAAAAGGACATAGAGGGTTTTTCCCCCCACAGCCCGGCTGATTTTAGCCTGATCCGCCAGGTCCCGAACGGTAAATTCCACTTTTTTGCCAAAAGGGACGAAACGGAGGTAGTCGGCGGGGCGGGAAAGCAGGATCGGCGGATAAAAGGCCAGGGGGGCTTTATCGGCAATACGGACCCCCTTGCGCCGCCATGAACCTGAGCCGTCGGCAACTCTTTTTTCTATAATATCAACCGGGGATAGCTCTATCGTCAAATTTTTCAGTTTGGGCAGTTCCGGGGCGTAGAGCAGGGCCTTGAACAGGTCCCAAAGGTTCCCGTGGCGGGGGCTTTTCCGGGAATGTAACAGGGCGCCTTTTTCATCATAAAGATCTATCTGCTTGTTGATGATGATGGGATGGACGATACGGACCTTATTTCGGGCCGCCAGGACGGCGGCTTTATCCTTTAGGGGGCCGAAACTGCCGGTTTGCACCTCGATTAGTTCGCCGTCGCTGGTCAGGCCATCGCAGACATACCCGGCGGAGGCAATTTCCGTGGCCCCCTCCGCTCCGGCATAGCGGAATTTCAAGGCCCGGTGGAGGCTGCTTTCCCGTTCAGTGCCTATACCGCCGCTTTTTTTCATAAAAAAAGCATAACAAAGCGGCCGGGAGAAAACAAGGCCAATAATACCTTTATTTTTGTATAGTACTCCTCGAAAAATATTATTACTATTTATAATTTTTTCCGGTAACCCACTTGACCTGAAAAAACATTGAGGAAATAATGAGAATAGTGGGAGTAAGTGGGAATATTTAGAAATTATTAGGAAAAAGTGGGAAATTGGGATGGAATTGGGAACCGGGTATTTTAACAGCACGCTGGATGATAAGGGGAGGCTCAGTCTGCCTGTGCGGCTCCGGACCGCCTTAACCGGCGTAACCCCGGTTCTGACCCAGGGCGCCGATGGCTGTTTACGGCTTTATCACCCTGAAGACTGGAAAATTGTGTTGAAAACCATTATGGACAACACTTCCCCCTTCGATTCCAGTTCCCTGATCATCCGGCGGCGTTTAATCGGACCCACCTACGAAATGGAAATCGACAAGGCGGGCCGAATCGCCATTCCTTCCCATCTGCGGGAATTTGCCGCTCTTGCCCGGGATTGTGTGGTGCTGGGGCAGTTCGATTATCTGGAAATTTGGGCGGATGAGCGGTACCGGGCCTATCTGGAGGCCCATGAAAACGATTTCAAAACCGGTTCTGAAGAATTGGGGGCCCTTTTGAAAAAGAACAGGGATTCAGGCGGCTGAGGCCGTGGATATTATCCATACGCCGGTTTTGCCGGAGGAAACGCTGGCCCTTCTTTCACCCCGGCGGGGCGATCAGTGGCTGGTGGATGCGACCTTGGGCGAAGGGGGCCATAGCGAGGCCTTTCTTTCCCGGTTTCAGGCTTTACGGATCACCGGCGTTGACGCCGATCCGGAAATTATGGCGACGGCCAAAGAACGGTTGGGGGATTTTGGGGACCGGATAGAATTTTATTCCGGCTGGTCCCATGATTTTTTTGCGGAATGTGCTCAAAAGGGCCGTCAACCGGATTTGATTCTGATGGACCTGGGAGTGAGCCTTTTTCATTATGAAAAGGGCGGCCGGGGTTTTAGTTTCCGCAAGGACGAAACCCTGGATATGCGGGTGGATGTAAGCCGGGGGCAAGGCGCCGCGGAACTTCTCGCCAAAATCGGGGAGAAGGAACTGGCGGACCTTTTGTACTTCAATGCGGATGAGCGGTATTCCCGCCGCATTGCCCGGGCTATCGTGGAGGCCCGATCCCGGTCGGCGCTGACCAGCTCCGCCGTACTGGCAGAGATTGTGGAACGGGCGGTACCGGGGGTTTACCGGCATGGTGCGGTGCATCCGGCCACCCGGACCTTTCAGGCCCTGCGGATCGAGGTGAACGGGGAGCTGTCACGGTTAGAGGCTCTGTTGGAGGCGGCCCTGGGGTGCCTCCAACCGGGGGGGCGCATGGGAGTTATCAGCTTCCATTCCGCCGAAGACCGGATTGTAAAGAATTTTTTCCGGGAGCGGAGCAGGGACTTTCCCTCCTCCCCGGATTCGCCGATAGGTAAGGGTGGGGGCCGTCTTGTGGATATTTTGGTCCGCAAGGGAATTGTCCCCACCGAAGATGAGATACGGCGAAACCCGGCATCCCGGAGTGCACGGCTGCGGGGCGTGGAAAAAGTATTAGAAAAGGAGGGGTTATGATACGGCGCTATTTGTTTCTTTATTTTGTGTGTCTCTCCATCCCCCTGTTTTTGGGCGCCACGGTTTGGCAGTCTGTCCGTTATGCCAGGCTGGAAAGGGAGCTTAAGAATCTGGAGACGGCCCAGGTAAAATGGGTGGAAAGTAATATTCAGCTTATCGCGGCGGTGGCCCATTATTCGTCACCGGAACGGCTTGAATACGTGGCCCGTTATGAACTGGGCTTAACAAAAATTCTCCCTGAAAATGTGCTGCAAATAAAAATAGAGAAGGCAAGACAGTAATGGATATTCTTATGACCTTCGCCGAAGCGGCTGCAGCGGCCGGCTTCACGATGCGTTCCTTTTCAAAGGATGCGTCAGAAAAGGCGGGGTTTGGATCGGTAAGCATTGATTCCCGAAAAGTATCGGTCGGCGGGCTTTTTATCGCCCTGTCTGGGGCCGTTCATGACGGACACCGATATGTGGAACAGGCTCTTAAAGCCGGGGCCGCAGGGATTTTGGCTTCCCGGTACGCACTGGATGATCCTTCGTTTGATCTGGAAAATTTAACCGGAAATGCCGGGGCCGTTCTCCTTATTGCGGATGACAGTCTCCGGGGCTTTCAGGATCTGGCCCGCAGTTATCTCGAAAAATTTCCAAAACTGATAAAAATAGGCATCACCGGATCTTCGGGAAAAACGACCACCAAGGAAATCGCCGCTGCAATTATCCGCGAAGAAAAATCCGTGGTGATGAATCCGGGAAATCTTAATTCTGAAACCGGACTTCCCCTTTCAATTTTTAACATTCGCCCCTGTCATGAAGTTGGAATTTTTGAAATGGGGATGAACCGCCGGGGGGAAATTGCGGAACTGGCCGGCATCCTTAAACCTGACGCTGCTTTGATCACCAATATTGGTTCTGCCCATATCGGAATTCTCGGCAGTAAGGGGGTAATAGCTGAAGAGAAAAAAAATATTTTTTCACAATTTTCCGGTGGTGAAACCGCATTGATTCCCCTTAATGAAGAATACCGGGAATTTTTGGCCGAGGGGATTCGGGGCCGCAGGGTGAATTACGCCGCGGAACTTTTTCCCGAATGGGGCGGCACAAAAGATTTAGGCCTGGACGGAACGGAAATTATTTGGGACGGAAAGGCCCTGCGCTTCGCTCTTCCGGGAAAGCATAATCTGGAAAATGCGGCGGCGGCTATCGCTATTGCCCGTGAGCTTAACATCAGCGCCGGCGCTATAGGGCGGGGGCTGTCATCGGTAAAGGCTCTTTTTGGCCGGAGCGAAGTTATTCCGGGAAAAGTGACGGTGATTCAGGACTGTTACAATGCCAACCCCGAATCCACCTCTCAAGCCCTGGACTTTTGCGACGAGCTTGACTGGAAAGGCCGCCGGGTCTATGTGATTGGTTCCATGCTGGAGCTGGGGGCCGTCTCGGCGGAAGCCCACGGCGAACTGGGTCAGCGGCTGGCCTCTTCGGAAGCGGATATGGTGTATCTTTTCGGGGCGGAGACAAAACCCGCCGCGGAGGCGCTGGAACAAAGGCCGGAGAGTGGAGAGATTCCTTTCTTTTATACCGATAATATGAATGAGCTTTCCGAGGCTCTTTCCGGTTTTGTAAAACCCGGCGATTTAGTTTTGCTGAAGGGTTCCCGGGGCTGTGCTCTGGAAGAATTAGGCGGTCTTTTGACCGCAGGGGGAGGAATGTAGGTGTTTCTGGAATTCATATATCCCTTGACAAAATATTTTACCCCCTTCAATGTATTCCAGTACCTTACCTTCAGGGGCGCCTATGCCGCTCTGACTACCCTCCTGGTCTGCTATATTTTCGGCCCCCGGATCATAAAGGCTTTGAAACAGCTTGGAATTGGCCAGGTTGTGCGGACCGACGGACCGGAGACTCACCTGGTAAAACAGGGTACCCCGACCATGGGCGGTGTTTTTATCATCATCGCGGTAACGGCGGCGGTTCTTCTTTGGCAGGATTGGGAAAACTTTAAAGTCTGGCTGACGCTGGGAGCGTTCCTGGCCTTTGGCGCCGTGGGCTTTGTCGATGATTATTTAAAGGTGACCCGCCGGAATTCCGATGGATTACCGGCCTGGGCAAAACTAACCGGGCAATTTGCCGTGGCCATAGTAGTGATGCTGCTCCTCTACTTTTTCGGAGATGAGGGGAACACCGTTCTTTATGTGCCCTTCTTCAAAAACCCTGTGGTGGATTTGGGATTTTTCTGGATACCCTTTGGAGTTTTGCTGATGGTGGGAGAATCCAACGCGGTGAATTTTTCTGATGGTCTGGACGGCCTTTTGGCGGGGCTTATGATCCTGGTCTTCATCGCCCTGGCTATTTTGTGTTATCTCTCGGGCCGGGCGGATTATTCTTCTTACCTGGGCATTCCCTATATTCCCGACGCGGGGGAGCTGACGGTGTTCTGTCTCGCCGCCGCAGGGGCCTGCATTGGTTTTCTCTGGTTCAACGCCCACCCGGCGGAAGTGTTCATGGGAGATGTGGGAAGTCTTTCCCTGGGAGGGACGGTGGCGGTCATCTCCCTCATTACCAAAAAAGAAATTCTGGTGTTAATTGCCGGCGGCGTTTTTGTATTGGAGATAGCCTCGGTGATCATTCAGGTAGTTTCTTTCAAACTGCGAAAAAAAAGAGTCTTCAAAATGGCGCCCCTCCATCATCATTTTGAAAAAACGGGCTGGGCGGAAGCTAAAGTAGTTATCCGTTTCTGGATTTTAGGCGGGCTTTTTGTCATTATCGCCCTTTCAACTTTGAAGATACAGTAGGAGAAAAGATGAGCAGTTCCCTTGAAATGGAAAGAAGCAGCCGTTTCCCGGTAGATCATTTACTTATCGCCAGTGTGATACTTTTGATCGGCCTGGGGCTGGTGTATCTCTATTCCGCGTCATGGGTTCCCTCCGAACGCATCAGCCGGATATCCGGAAGGGAATATTCATTTATTTATCTGCAGGTCCTTTATGCGCTGATAGCGTTACCGGTATTTCTTTTTGCCACCTGGATCAATCTGGATTTTTTCAGACGGCGCGGAGTTATTCTGGTCATGCTTGTATTAACTGCGGTGTTTTGTATGCTGCCCCTGGTTGAACGTTTTGGCGGTAATAAGAACGGAGCATCCCGGTGGATCAATTTGAGTCTCAGGCTGAGTGACAGTGCAAATATTTCTTTTCAGCCTTCGGAGCTTGTCAAAGTGGTTTTGCCCTTGTATCTCGCGCATTATTTTGACTGGAAAAAAGATTTGATTGATCATTTTTCCCGGGGAATTCTTCCGCCGGTTTTAGTCACAATGATTTTCTTCGGCCTTATCATTTTACAGAATAATTTTTCCACCGCTATGTTTATTGTGGTCAACGCCCTTTTTATATTTTTTCTGGCCGGGGTCCGGATCCGGTTTTTCATCGGCGCATTGGTAATAGTGCTGCCCCTGGGGGCCTTAATGATCCTCATCGCCCCCCACCGGGTAAGCCGCATTGCCAACTGGAGCCAATGGATTCTGGAAAGAAGATGGGATACTCTGGCCGGTGGTTATCAGCCCAGGAATTCTCTCGCTGCCATTCGTGCGGGGGGATTTTGGGGCAGGGGGATAGGGCAGGGAACGGGAAAATTGACATCAATTCCGGAAGTGCAGTCGGATTTTATCTTTTCCGCCTATGCGGAAGAAACAGGGTTTTTGGGGGTGTTGATCCTCTTTGCCCTTTTCGCTTTTTTTGCCCTCCGCTCTTACCGGGCGGCCATGGGACAGGAAGAAACGTACCGGAGGCTTTTAGCGTTCGGCCTGGCGAGCCTGATCCTTTCGCAGGCGCTGATCAATGTAGCGGTAGCGGTGGCCGCTCTTCCTACCACGGGAATTCCACTGCCATTTTTTTCCTCCGGAGGTTCTTCACTGATGATTACGCTGATTATGGCGGGACTCCTGATTAATTTGTCCCGGACCGCCTCTGTTTCGAAGAAAGGAGAATTGTAATGTCTGATGATACAATAATTACCATGGAAAAAGTTTTTTCTCCAAAACTGGAAAAGATTTTCAGGATTCTTACCATTACGGCCGCCTTGCTGGTGGCAGGCGAGCTGGTTTGGTTTTTTCTCATAAGTCCCTGTATGCCCCTGTCCAGTGTGGAAATAAAAGGCGTTTTTGAGATCGACCGGAATACAATTCTGGCCCAGGCGGGGATCGATGAAAGATCTTCCTTTATGTCGGTCAATCCCCGGACAATGGAAAAAGTTCTCGGCGCTTTGCCCCAGATTGAAACGGCCCGGGTGGTAAAGAATTTCCCCTCACAGGTGGAAATAACGGTCACGGGCAGAACGGCCCTGGTGTCCTCTCTGGCCCGGATCAACGGACGCCAGGCCCTGGTGATCATAGACCGGTATGGAGTGGTATTCAAAATTGTCAATCCGGGAGATGCGGCGGCCATGCTTCCCCTGATCTCCGGTTTGAATTTCGACAATGTTGTTTTGGGGAGCAAGCTGCAGGCGGAATCCCTCTGTTCTTTCCTTTCAAGATTTTCACTTATCCGTGATTCCGCGCCGGAACTTTTTGCCGCAATTTCGGAACTGCGGATAAACCGGAAAGTTTTTCAGGAAGGGGCAGGAAGATCATTTGAAACATTTGATCTAACCCTTTACCTTTCGCATAAACCGGTGAAAATTTTGGCGGGGGCGGATCTGAATGAAGAAACGCTTCGGTATATACTTTTAACGGCGGATGTACTCATGGCCCGGGAACCCCGCCTTGATGAAATAGATTTCAGGGCCGGAATCGCATCATATACTTTAAAGGAGGCCTCCTCTGGCTAGCGATGGATTAGTTGTCGGCCTTGACATAGGCACGACCAAAGTATGCGCCGTCATAGGCGCACGTAATGAAAACGGTATCCTCGAAATAACCGGCAAGGGGATGAGTCCATCCACCGGTTTGCGGAAAGGGGTGGTGGTAAATATTGAATCCACCCTTCGTTCGGTTAAGGCCGCCATCGAAGACGCGGAGATGATGAGCGGCCGCGAGGTGTCTTCATGCTGGACCGGCATAGGCGGCAGTCATATCGAGGGGATCAATTCCCGGGGCGTCGTGGCGGTGACCGAAAAAAACAGGGAAATCAGCCCCGATGATAAAGAGCGGGTCATTGAAGTAGCCCAAAAAGTGTCCATTCCCATGGACCGGCAGGTTCTGGAAGTTATTCCGCAAAGCTATATCGTGGATAATCAAAAGGGGATCCGCAATCCCCTGAACATGATCGGCGTGCGGCTGGAAGCGGAAGTTTTTATCATCACCTGTTCGGTTACCAGCGGACAAAATCTGCTCAACTGTGTGAACCGCGCGGGATACAGGGTAAATAACCTGATCCCTAAATCGTTGGCTGCGGGCCGTTCGGTATTAACCGATGAAGAAAAAGATTTGGGTGTTGCGTTGATCGATCTGGGCGGGGGAACGACTGAGGTAATGGCGTATTCCGCCGGCAGTCCTTATTCGATCATCACTATTCCCGTGGGGGGCGCCCAGGTTACCAGTGATATTTCCATCATCAAAAGTATTGCTTTGGATACGGCAGAACGGATAAAGATCGAATCGGGCTGCTGTTGGGAAGGCCTTCTGGAAGAAGATGAGGAAATTATCGTGCCAGGGGTGGGAGGAAGATCGCCGCTGCCCATACCGCGGTCCCAGCTTTTGGCCATCATCAGGCCCCGGATGGAAGAAATTTTCAAAATGGTGAAGGAGAAACTTGATAAGCTTTCCCAGACACGGCCTTTGGGCGGCGGTATTGTGCTGACAGGAGGAGGAGCCCTGCTTTCGGGGGCTGCAGAATTGGCGTCCCATGTTTTCAAACTACCGGTCCGTATAGGGAATCCGCTTTCAGTGGGCGGTCTGGCGGAGGAATGTCGTACCCCGGTGTATGCTACCGCTGTAGGGCTGGTTCTGATGGGTAAGGATAAGGAGGATAATAATTTGAAACAGGACGGGGAGAAGGGGCTCCGGGAAAAAAATCCTTCTCCTTTTGGAAGGCTGAAAGGCTGGATATCAAAAGAATTTTTTTAAAGGGGTTTTTGAGGGCGTAGCTCTATAGAATAAAGTTTGTGGTTGATTTGGGAGGGGATATGAATATTGAAGTGCTCGAGGAAGAGCTGGAACCATTGGCTCCGGTGGTCATTAAGGTTATCGGCGCCGGCGGCTGCGGATCCAATGCGGTGAACGAAATGATCACCCGTGGAATTCAGGGGGTGGAATTTATCGCCGTCAACACGGATGTGCAGGATCTCCGCAAAAGCAGGGCGGCGAACAAAGTGCAGATCGGTTCCAAGCTGACCGGAGGCCGCGGCGCGGGGGGAGATCCGGTGAAAGGTGAAAAGGCCGCCAACGATGACCGGGAACTTATTGCCGATGTCCTTAGAGGCGCCAATATGGTCTTTGTTACCGCCGGCATGGGCGGGGGCACGGGGACCGGTTCCGCTCCGGTAATCGCCGAAATCGCCCGGGAAATGGGCGCCCTTACGGTGGGGGTCGTCACGAAGCCCTTTGCCTTTGAAGGGGCTTTTAAGATGAAGCAGGCCGAAGCGGGCTTAAGCAGAATGAGGGACGCCGTTGACGCATTAATTGTTATTCCCAACCAGCAGCTCGTTAATATTTCGGAGCGGAGAACAACGATGAAGGAGGCTTTCCTCAAAGGGGACGAGGTACTCCGTCAGGCGGTGCAGGGGATTTCCGATATTATCACCGGCATAGGGGAGATCAATGTTGATTTTGCCGATGCGGAAACGGTGATGCGGAACAAGGGTGAAGCCCTTATGGGTATAGGTTTTGGTTCCGGCGATAACCGGGTTGCCGAGGCTGTGGCGGGGGTTCTGGATAATCCTCTGCTGGAAGATACTTCCATTGAAGGGGCCACCCATATCCTTATCAACATTACTGCAGGGGAAGATTTCTCCATCACCGAATTCCAGGAAGTGGTGAACGCTATTACTGCTAATGCCGATTCAGATGCAAATATAAAACCGGGTCTGGTCTTTAACACGGAACTGGAAGGAAAACTTCAATTGACGGTGATCGCCACCGGTTTTGAAGGAAGAATTCATGGTGAAAAAAGGGAAACAAAAAAAGTTGTTGAGGTTATCAAAACCAGCCCCTACGATTTTATCCGCGGCAGTGAATGGGAAAATATAAAAACCGGTAAATCCTCCCTGCCTCCCCGGAATAATTATCAGGAAGATGATCTTGAGGTTCCCACAGCTCTGCGGACACCGGAGTATATGATCTCCTGGGATTCCAGAGCCAGAGCCGCCGGGCAGGATGCCTAAGGTCCGTGGAAAAATTGCCCCTGTTGGAACAGTACCACTCCCGGCTTATCGCTCTTGAAGGCCGGGCCAGGCTGACCGCCGAAACCTATGGGCTGGAGATCCGCCGTTTCCTGGAATGGCTTGCGGCGGAAAACCTGACAGTGGAAAAGGCCGCCATGCCGGAACTTTCGCGGTATCTGGATAAACGCCGCAGTACGGATCATATTGATTCCCGTTCGGCGGCCAAGGCGATTTCTGCACTGCGATCTTTTTTCAGATTTGCGGTGGATGAAAATATCCGTCCTGATAATCCGGCGGTTCTTCTGGAAATTCCCCGCCGGGGTTTGCATCTTCCGGTAACCATGTCCCGGGAAAAAGTCGACGGGCTATTCAAAATGGCGGAATCCAAAACGCCCCTGGGAATACGGGACCGCTGTATTTGGGAACTTATTTATTCATCGGGGCTGCGTGTTTCCGAAGCGGTGTCTCTCAATTTACAGGATGTTTTTCTTGACGAGGCAGTGGCAAGGGTCCGGGGAAAAGGCAGCCGGGAAAGGCTGGTGGTTTTTGGTCCCGATGCCGCTTTCTGGATAAAACGGTATCTTAAAGATAGTCGGCCGGCATTGGCGGGCCGTGTCCGCAGCGCCGCGTTTTTTATCGGCAGGGGAGGGCGGCGCCTTTCCCGAAAAGGCATCTGGAAAAATTATTCCCATTTGGCGGCCCTGGGGGGAACCGGTTCCAGGCTGCATACCCTGCGGCACAGTTTTGCCACGGAGATGCTGGCCGGCGGCGCGGACCTCCGATCGGTACAGGAACTTTTGGGCCACGCCGATTTGGCGACGACGCAGATCTATACCCATGTAAATGTTTCCCTCCTCCGGGAAAGTCACAAACAGTATTTGCCGAAGCTCCGGGGGTATCTGAAATGAAAACCAAAGAAACGATGATAGGTATAGTGTTGATTCTTATCATCGCCGGCGGATTTTTCGCGCTGAGGACTTATCAGAAAACAAAAAGCCGGAACGATCTTGTTACCAGAATTTTGGAAGTGGGAGCCCGGAGCGAAGCCACCCCTTCATCAATTGAAGAATTGCGCAGCGCCATTGCCACTTATGAAAAACGGATCGAGCAGCATGTAAAAGACGCGGCGCAGACCGGCGTATACTGGAAAATTCTCGCCACCCGCTTGCAGGACAAGGGCCTTCACATTGAGGCATTGGATGCGCTGGAACGGGCGCTTCATTATTATCCTGAGGATGAGGCTCTTCATTATCAAACGGGAATTTCCGCAGGTTTTGCCGCCAAGGACAGCCAGAATTTCAGAGGAGATGGCGACGCTCTCCGGTCCCAATATTATGCCCTTTCCGAATCAGGTTTCCTGCGGGCTATTGAGATTGATGACCGTTATCTGCGCCCGCGCTACAGCATCGCCGTGCTTTATATTTTTGAACTGGACCGGCCGGCGGAGGCGATTCCCCATCTGCAAAAATATTTAGAAATTTCCACCAAAGATACGGACTCCATGTTTCTCCTGGCCCGGGCGTATTATATGGTGGGTAACGAAGATGAATCATTAAGATATTATGAACGTATAATTGGTATAACAAAGGATCCGAAAAAAAGAGCCGAGGCTGAAAACAACCGGCGCGTTATTATGGGGCAAATTTATGACTAACCGGGGACTGGTCGATTTGATCATAAGCCGTATCCCCGGAATATCGCCGGCAGATAAAATTCTGCTCTGTAAAAGATTTGACCGGGAGGAAGATATTTCGGATCTTTCAAAAACTGATGTTGAAGAGCTCACGGGCAAAAAAATTCTTCGTGACTGGAATATGGATAAGGTGCGATCAAAAGCTGAACGTGATGCAGTTCTGGCGGGACGGCGGGGTATTGCTTATATTTCTTATGTAGACGAAACTTATCCACCACAGCTTCGGGAAATTTATGATCCTCCGGTGGTTCTTTTTTATCGTGGCAGCCTTCCGGATTTGTTTTGTCCCCTGGCCGCTGTTGTGGGCACCCGGCGGCCTTCCTCCGGAGCATTGGCGCAATGCTATCGTATTAGCCGGGAACTGGGGGCGGCGGGGATTCCCGTTGTTTCGGGCCTCGCCCTGGGTATAGACGCCATGGCGCACCGGGGCAACATAGACGGCGGTGCTCCCACTCTGGCGGTTTTGGGATCGGGCCTGGACGGAATTTATCCTTCGTCGAACCGCGGATTGGCCCGGCAGATTTTGGAAAAGGGGGGTGTGCTTTTGAGCGAATATCCCCCGGAAACCCTGCCCTTTAAGGGGCATTTCCCCGCCCGGAACCGTATTATTTCAGGACTGGCCCGGGGGGTTCTTATTGTGGAAGCGCCGGAAAAAAGCGGCGCCGGGATTACCGCCCGTTTTGCCCTGGAACACAACCGGGATGTCTGGGTCGCTTCCGCCGGAATGGCGGCGATGGGAAACCAAAAACTTCGTGAAGATGGCGCCCGGGTTATTTCATCCGCAGAGGAGATTCTTGACGAATGGGGTATTATGAGAGAAGAAAAACCGGGGGATTCAATTCCCTTCAGCGGCGGGCATCTTGCTTCGTCCCTGGCCCGGGAGCTGAACATAAATTGTGAGGGGTAGGGATCATGGCAGTAACGGAAAAAGAAAAGAAGACTACGGGCAAAAAAAAGGTTTCAGAAAAAAAGCCTGCTGCAAAGCAAGCAAAAAAAATTCTTGTCATTGTGGAATCTCCCGCCAAGGCAAAAACCATCGAGAAATATTTGGGGCCGAAATATACCGTCAAAGCCTCCATGGGGCACCTGATCGATCTGCCAAAATCCCGGCTGGCCATTGATGTGGGCAATAATTTTGAACCGGAATATATCACCGTTCGGGGCCGGGCGAAGCTGCTCAAGGAGCTTCAGGGCGATGCAAAAAAAGCAGATTCGGTGCTGCTGGCCAGTGATAATGACCGTGAAGGGGAGGCCATCGCCTGGCATCTCCGTAACGCTATCACTGCAAAGACCGAACAGGTTTCCATTCAGCGTATCTCCTTTAACGAAATTACCCCTCAGGCGATTAAAGACGCCGTGGCCCATCCTTCGGCTATTGATGAAGCGAAAGTGAACGCCCAAAAAGCCCGGCGGGTTCTGGATCGCCTGGTGGGTTATAATCTTTCGCCGCTGCTCTGGAAAAAAGTAAAGAACGGCCTTTCGGCGGGGCGTGTCCAGTCGGTGGCACTGCGGCTTATCTGCGACCGGGAAAACGAAGTGGAATCTTTTATCCCCGAGGAATACTGGAGTCTGGAAGCAGATTTTAAAGTGGGAAAAATTCCGTATACGGCCCAGCTCGTTTCCTGGCAGGGGAAAAAACCTGAACTTAAAAACGAGGCCCAGGTTAAGGCCATCGTGGATATTGTTACCAAAGCCGATTGTATTGTTTCCGATGTCCGGGAAACCGATAAAACCGTAAAACCCCGGCCTCCCTTCAACACTTCCCAACTGCAGCAGGCTGCGGCAAACCGGCTGGGCTTTACCAGCCGTAAAACCATGCAGGTGGCCCAGCAGCTTTACGAAGGGGTGAGCATAGGCAATTCCCGGGTGGGGCTTATCACCTATATGCGGACAGACTCGGTGCGGATATCCCAGGGAGCCCTGGAAGAAGTCCGTGCATGGATTGGAAAAAATTATCCTGATGACCTGCCCGCTGCCGCTGTAGAGTACATCGTGGGGAAAAAGGCCCAGGACGCCCATGAGGCGATCCGGCCCACCTATGTGGATTATATTCCCGATGAAATAAAAGAATATTTAACCAGGGACCAACTGCGTCTTTATACGATTATCTGGGAACGGTTTGTATCCAGCCAGATGAATCCGGCAAAAACAAGAACCGTCAGCGCTGATATAAAGGCCGATGAAGGAATTTTCAGAATTGCCGGTACAAAGATCATTGAAAAAGGATTTTACCGGGTATTAAAACTTTTAACTTCCCGGGAAGAGAAGGGGAGCGCTTACCCTGTCCTTAAAACCGGGGATAAGGTGACCGTGGATAAATTCCATCCCGAACAGCATTTTACCCAGGGGCCCCCGCGCTTTACCGATGCTTCTATTGTAAAAACCCTGGAAGAAAAAGGCATAGGCCGCCCTTCAACTTACGCTCCGATCATTTCGGTGCTGCTGGACCGGTATTATGTGACCCGTTCCAACAAACAGCTTGTGCCTACTGTTTTGGGCAGGATGATCTGCAATATGCTGGTGGAATATTTTCCCGCCGTGGTGGATACGGAATTTACCGCCTCCATGGAAAACAAACTGGATGAAGTTGAAGACAGCCAGATCCGCTGGCCCGAAATGATCCGGGAATTCTGGGATCCTTTCAAAAGCCGGGTGGATGAAGTGGGAAAGACACTGGAATCTTTCAAGGGTTCCCTGGATGAACCTACCGATCATGTTTGTGAAAAATGCGGCAAGCCCATGATGAAGAAGCTGGGCCGCTTCGGTTACTTTCTGGCCTGTTCCGGTTTTCCCGAATGCCGGACCACCAAATCAATTCCCCTGGCCAAGTGTCCCCGCTGCGGGGGAGACGTGGTATCCCGCAAAACAAAAGGACGGGGAAAAGAATTTTACGGATGCACCAATTATCCCGAATGTGATTTTATCAGCCACTTCAAACCGATTAACCAGGACTGCCCCAAATGCGGCCAGTTCATGGTGGAAAAATACGACAAGAAAAACGGCGCCCATAAGGCCTGTATCAATCCAAATTGTGATTATCTCCATTCTGATGATGAGGAACCGGGCGATGGAGAATAAACAACAAGCCACCAGTGGAGCCTCCCAGGGAGCCACCATGGAAGCCTATCTGGAATATTTAGGCTCGGTGCGGGGCGTTTCGGCGCGAACGCTGACGGCATACGGAAAAGATCTTTCCCATTTTTCCGTGTACTGCGAAAATCACGGGATCGGTGCTTTGAACGCTTCCCCCCATGAGGTGAGGAGCTTTATTGCCGACCTCCGGGCCGAAGGAAATGCGGCGGTGAGCGTGAACCGGGCCCTTTCTTCTGTACGGGGCTTTTACCGGTGGCTTCTCCGTTTCGGGTATCGCGCCGACGATCCGACTTCTCCGCTGCGGAATTTAAAAACGCCTAAAACGCTGCCGTCCTTTCTCTGGGAAGGGGAGATGGCCAGTTTTGCGGAGCTGCCCGACACAGCGGGTATTCTTTGGCCCCGGCGGGACAAGGCATTGATTCTGGTCATGTATTCCGCGGGACTGCGGATATCAGAGGTAGTTTCTTTAAATTTAAGCGCCGTTGATTCCAGTCTGGAAGCGGGGCGGGTGATCGGTAAAGGCGACAAGGAACGGTATGTTTTCTTTTCCGATGAATGTCGGGACGCTTTGAAAGAATGGCTTCCTGAACGGCAGTTGAAGATCAAGGCGGAACATCCCACGGACCGGCTTTTTATCAACATGAAGGGAAATCCCATTTCTATTCCCGGTGTCCGGTGGATCATAGCCCGTTATGCCGAACAGTCGGGGCTGCCGAAAAATATTCATCCCCATGCATTGCGCCACAGCTTTGCCACCCATCTGGTTAACGGAGGCTGCGATGTCCGGCTGGTACAGGAACTTTTGGGCCATGCCAGCATCAGCACTACCCAGCGATATACCCATGTAGATATGGAACGGTTAAAAAAAGTTTACGAACATTCCCATCCCCACGGTTCAAGGAAGAAAATATGAAGAACGAAAAAACAGAAAAAGAACGGAATCGGATCCGCAGTACCACTGTATTGGCGGTGCGGAAAGACGGCAGGGTTGCCATGGCCGGAGACGGACAGGTAACACTGGGCGAAACGGTGATGAAAAATAACGCCCGTAAAGTCCGGCGGCTTTTGGACGGAAAAGTCCTCTGCGGATTTGCCGGGGCCACCGCCGATGCCTTCGCCCTTTTTGATCGCTTTGAGGAAAAGCTCAAGGAATATTCCGGGGATCTGGCCCGGGCGGCGGTGGAGCTGGCCACCGATTGGCGTATCGACCGATCACTGCGCCGGCTCGAGGCCATGCTGTTGGTGGCCGACCTTTCAAAGACCCTGCTCATCTCCGGCACCGGAGATGTAATCGAACCGGCGGATAATGCGCTGGCCATCGGGTCGGGGGGGAATTACGCCTATGCCGCAGCTTTGGCGTATCTTGATGCGGGAAACCTTTCCGCTGCGGAAATCGCCCGCCGGAGTTTGAAAATTGCCGGCGACATCTGCATCTATACTAACGGACAAATCACACTGGAAGAACTGGAACCAGTTGGGGAGAAGATGTAATGGAAAATATGGAAAAAACATCAACCGCCGTAGAAACTGCGGGAAGAATTCTTGATCGTTTGACACCCCGGGAAATCGTCTCGGAGCTGGACAAGTATATCGTGGGGCAAAAAAAAGCCAAGCGGGCGGTGGCGGTGGCGCTGCGGAACAGGATCCGCAGATTAAAGCTGGAACCGGAACTGCGGGAAGATATCGCCCCCAAAAATATTTTGATGATAGGTCCCACCGGCGTAGGCAAAACCGAAATTGCCCGGCGGCTTGCAAAACTGGCCAACTCGCCTTTTATCAAAGTGGAAGCTACAAAATACACCGAAGTGGGTTATGTGGGGCGGGACGTGGAATCCATGATCCGCGACCTTATGGCCGCCGGTTTTCAAATGGTAAAACAGGAAATGCAGGAAGCGGTGAAGGCCGAAGCTGCCAAACGGGCGGAGGAAGAGCTGTTGGATCTGCTCCTGCCGGGGAGTAACAAAAAACCCAAAGAACCCCCGCCGCCGCGGCCTGTGGTACAGCCCATGGGGGGCTTTACCTTCAACCCCAGCGGTTCCGGCCAGGGGCCGGCTATCATGGGAACCGCCATACAGGTGGGAATCCCCCTTTTCCGCCAGGGCCCCCAGGGGCAAGGTCCCCAGGGACAAGGTCCTCAGGGGCAAGACTCCCAGGGACAAAGTCCCCAAGGACAGGGCCCCCAGGAGCAGATTCCCGAAAGCGCCGCCGCTGCGGAAAATAGCGAAGCGGAAAAAACCACCGAAAAAGATTCCGGCACCCGGGAAAAATTCCGCACCATGCTCCGGGAAGGAAAGCTGGAAGACAAGATGGTGGAGCTTATCGTGAGCCAGGGACCCCAGATGCCGGCGATGGAAATTTCCGGTTCCGGGGGCATTGAAGATATAGAAAATATCATCATGGGTGTGATGAACTCTTACGGCGGCGGAGGCGGCGGTAAAAAGAAGGTGGTCACCGTAAAACGGGCCCGGGAAATTCTTACCGCCGAAGAAGCGGAAAAGCTCGTGGACCGGGAAAAGGTGAGCGAGGAAGCCCGGCAGCGGGTGGAAGAAACGGGCATCGTTTTTATCGACGAGATCGACAAGATCGCCGTCAAGGGCGATCGCGGCGGCGGGGGGCCCGATGTGTCCCGGGAAGGGGTTCAGCGGGACATTCTTCCCATCGTGGAAGGCGCCACGGTAAATACCAAGTGGGGGCCGGTGAACACGGACCATATCCTCTTTGTGGCCGCCGGAGCCTTTAACGTGAGCAAGCCCTCGGACCTCATCCCCGAACTTCAGGGCCGTTTCCCCCTGCGGGTGGAACTGGATTCTCTGGGGAAAGATGAATTTTTGCGGATCCTTACGGAGCCGAAAAACGCCCTGACCCGGCAGTATGTGGGGCTCCTCTCCACCGAGGGCATCGAGATTGAGTTTACCCCCGAAGCGATTGAACGGCTGGCAGCCCTGGCGGCGGAGGTGAATTCCCGGCTGGAAAACATAGGCGCCCGGCGGCTTCATACCATCATGGAGGCCCTGCTGGAGGAGCTTTCCTTCGAGGCGCCGGACATCGCCCCGGCAAAAATTGTCGTTACCCCCGACTATGTGAACGAAAAACTGGACGGCGTCGTGAAGGATCAGGACCTGGGGAGGTACATTTTGTGATTTTTGTGATCGGAGAAACGCTAAACCAGGGCCCGGAATTCACCGAAAATATAAAGTGGGAGGATAGGTATGATACAAAATAATTTTTCCAAGACCGTGGATTTGGTACACCGGGCCATGGATGCCAATGTGGTGCGCCGGGAAGTGCTGGCGGATAATCTGTCCAACTCGGAAACCCCCGGATTTAAGCGGTCGGATGTGAATTTTGAAAGTGCCCTGAAAAAGGCCCTCAATTCGGAAAAGCAGAGGCCCCCGCTGGAAATGGCACTGACCGATCCCAGGCATATACCGAACTGGAAAGAGCAGGATTACCGGGATGTCAAGCCCCGGCGGGTGCTGGATTATGTAAGCACTTCCCAGAACAACGGGAACAATGTGGATGCGGAACAGGAAGTAATGCGCCTGCTGCAGAATCAGATGATGTATATGATGCTGGCCCAATCGGAAACCTTTGAATTCAGCCAGGTCAATATGGTTTTAAGGTAGGAATAAATGGGAATTTTTGATGCGATAAATACCGCCTCCTCGGGGATGAGCGCCCAGCGGCTCCGCACGGATGTAATCGCCGACAACATGGCGAACGCTAACACTACCCGCACCACCGAGGGCGGCCCCTTCAGAAGGAGCCGGGTGGTTCTGCGGCCAAGGGTTGAAGGCCCTTACTGGCGCTCCCCATTTCTGCCCGATATGCTGGACAACGGCATAGGCAGGGGGGTTAGGGTTGCAGAAATCCAAAAGGATAATGATGAGACCAAGGCGCATTTTATTTACGACCCGACCCATCCGGACGCCATACAAAGCGGGCCGCGCCAGGGATATGTGGAGATGCCCAATGTGGACATCGTTACCGAAATGACGGACATGATTGCCGCCACCAGGGCCTATGAGGCGAACGCTGCGGTGGTAGACGGCACCAAGACCATGTTTCTCCGGGCATTGGATATTGGAGGACGGCAATAATGATGGCAATTAACGCACCCATAATGAATCAGGTTGAAAGGCTTGCCCTGACAAAAACAAATTCGCTGCATCAGGGGACGCCCCTGGGCGGCTATGTCGGTTCAGGCAAGGCGATTTCCGATCTGGGCAATAAAATAGGCGCCGAGTCGGTGCTTCATTCCGGCAGTTTTGAAGATGCCATGCTCCGGGCTCTTGACAGCGTCAGCGCAGAGCAGCAATTTTCCGCGGGCCTTATCGAAAGCGCCATTACCGATCCCGGTTCGGTGGATATACATGATATTACCATCGCCCAGGCCAAAGCCAATTTGTCACTTAATATCGCTCGTAATGTGTTAAGCCGTGTTGTCCAGGGTTGGAGGGACATAATTAACACCAGATAGAAGATAAACGTTCACGCTGAATAATATTCGGCAAACCACGGGAGGGGAACATGAACGAATGGTTAAAAAACTTTTTTACGCAATTAAAGGAACTCTGGGCTAAGTGGGGCTTAATCCAAAAACTTATCCTGGGGGGAATTTGCGCGGCGGTTATAGCGGGCGTCATCGCCCTGTTTTCCGTCTCGTCGTCGCCGACTTTGGTGCCGGTGATAGACGCCCCGATTCGGGATCAGGATGCCCGGGACCGGATCGTCACCCGGATCAACGAGGAAAACATTAGGACCTTTGTTTCCGCTGCGGGGATTGTCCAGGTAGAAGACGAACAAACCGCCCGGCGGATGCGTTCCCTGCTTATCCGGGAAGATCTTATTCCCACCAATACCGACCCCTGGGCGATTTTTGACCGGGAGCGGTGGACCCTCACGGATTTTGAGCGGAACATCAATAAACGGCGGGCCCAGGAACAGTTGGTAACCGATCATATCACGGCATTGCAGGAAGTTGATGACGCCATTGTTTCCATTGGCTGGCCGGAAGATAAGCTTTTCCGCTCGGAACAAAACCCTGTTACCGCCAGCGTTACCCTTTTCCCCCGGCCGGGAAGCGACCTGGCGGAGACACGGAAAAAAATCGAAGGTATACAGAAGATACTTAAATATGCCATCGTCGGTTTGAAGGATGAAAATATCGTCATTACCGATGCGGCGGGAAACCCGCTCAACGATTTTACCGGCATGGCCGCCATGGACCGGATCAAAATTATCGAGCAGGAAACAAAACTCATCGCAAAACTGGAACGGGATTACCGGCAGAAGATCCTCGACGCCCTTCAGCTTGTTTTAACCGCCGACCGCGTCCGGGATCTTAATATCAAGATCGATATGGATATGTCCAAAAAAGCGGTGAGTAAAACGGAATTTTTCCCCTATACGCTGAAACCCCGGACGCCGGGACTTCCCTACGACGATTCAGAGGTTCTTGCCAGTGTGCCCCGGTCCGAATATACCTCTGATACAAGCTATCAGGGCACAGGCTACAATCCCGAGGGGCCCCCGGGGGTGGAGGGGCAGACGGCTCCTGCCTTCAAGGATATGTCAAATCTTTGGGGAACGGTGAAGCAGGAAATCAAACAGGTTAATCACGAGCTCAACAAAGAGGAGACCCAGGAAGAAAAAAGCCCCAGCATAGACCGGGTAACCGTGTCGGTAATTGTCGACGGCGTATGGAAAATGAAGTATGATGAAAAGAAGAATCCGGTGGTGCTTCCCGACAATTCCATCGAAAGGGAATACATTCCGGTAAGCACCGACGACATCCGGAAAACACAACTGGCGATTCAGGATGCCATCGGCTACAGCGCCGCCCGGGGAGATTCGGTGTCGGTGCAGAATATACAGTTTGACCGGCGGGCGCAGTTCAGTGAAGAAGATGCGGCTTATTTCCGGCAGAAGCAGTTCCAGACCACGGTGATAATTTTTGTTTCCGGTGTGGTATTGCTTTTCCTGGCCTTCATTATTTTCCGGGCCGTGTCCCGGGAGCTGGAACGGCGGAAACGTCTGGCCGAGGAAGAGAGGGCCCGGCGTGAAGCGGCCATGCGGGAAAATGCCATGCTTCAGGCTGAACAGGAAGGCATGGATGTTTCCATCTCGGTGGAAGAGAGGACCAGGCTTGAGCTTCAGGAAAATGTGGCCAATATGGCCAAGGAACATCCTGAAGATGTGGCGGCGCTCCTGAGAACCTGGCTGAGGGAGGAATAAAAAATGGCGGATAAATCCAGCGCCGCTGCCGGTGGAGCCGGCGGCAAAAAGAAAGGCGGCAAAGAATTTACCGGAAGGCAAAAGGCGGCGGTTTTTCTCGTTACCGTCGGTTCGGAAATTTCAGCCGAGATTTTTAAATATCTCCGGGAAGATGAAATTGAAACCTTAACTTTTGAAATTGCCCGGCTCGAGACCATAGCGCCGGAACAGAAAGATGCGGTGCTCCAGGAATTCCAGGAGATGATGATGGCGAATCAATTCATCTCCACCGGCGGTATAGACTACGCCCGGGAGCTTTTGGAAAAAGCTTTGGGAAGCCAGAAGGCCATCGACATCATCAACCGTTTGACTTCAAGCCTTCAGGTACGGCCCTTCGATTTTATCCGCCGTACCGATCCGGCTCACCTCTTGAACTTTATTCAGCAGGAACATCCCCAAACCATCGCCCTGATTCTGGCATACCTCGAACCCGCCAAGGCTTCGATTATCCTCCAGAGTCTGCCCTCGGAGGTGCAGAGCGACGTGGCCCGGCGGATTGCCACCATGGACCGCACCAGCCCGGAAGTGCTCCGGGAAGTGGAACGGGTTCTGGAAAAGAAACTTTCCACCCTTTCCAGCGAAGACTATACCACCGCCGGCGGTGTGGAAAGCATCGTGGAAATTCTCAACCTGGTGGACCGTGGTTCAGAAAAACAAATTATTGAAGCTCTGGAAGATGAGGATCCGGAACTGGCGGAGGAGATCAAGAAACGGATGTTCGTCTTCGAAGATATTGTCATGCTCGACGACCGGGCCATTCAAAAGGTTATGCGGGAAGTGGATTCGGCAGAACTTTCCAAGGCCCTCAAATCGGTGGATACGGAAGTGCAGGACAAGATCTTCAAGAATATGTCCAAGCGGGCCGCCCAGATGCTCAAGGAAGATATGGAGTTTATGGGCCCCGTGCGGCTTAAAGATGTGGAGGAGTCCCAGCAGAAGATCGTGGCCATTATCCGGCACCTGGAAGATACCGGTGAAATTGTAGTGGCCCGGGCCGGCGAGGACGAACTGGTGGTATAATGAATAGTTTATCGAAGGCGGTTTTCAGGCCCGGCGAAGTGGCCCTGAGCAGCATCAAAGTGGTGCTGGACCCTCCCCATGTTTTTCCCGAGCTGGCCTATCTGGCCCCGCCGCCGGAAGAGCATGAGGAAGTGCTGGCGGTGGAGGAATACCTGGGGCCCACGGCGGATGATCTGCGCCGTGAGGCTGAGGACTTCAAAACCCAGTGGGAAACTGAAAAAGAGCAGATGATCCAGGATGCCCGGGATCAGGCTGAAAAAATCCTGCAGAATGCCCGGGATGATGCCGCCGGCGAAATGGAACGGGAGAATATCTCCGCCTCGATAAAGAAACGGGAAGCAGAAGCTGAGGCGGAAAAGATCGTCGCCGAAGGTCAGCGAAAAGCCCAGGAAATTGAAGCCGCTTCCAAAGAAGCTTTCGAAGCGGCCCGGAAGAAAGCGGCGGAACAGGGCTATACCGCCGGCCGGGCCGAAGGTTATGCCGAGGGTAAAGCGGAAATTGAAAGGCTTATCGACAGGGTCCGGGTTGTGCTGGAACGGGCCCAGGATAAACGGGGGGAAATACTCGCAGAAACCGAACAGCAGGTCATCGATCTGGTGCTCCTCCTGACCAGAAAAGTGGTCAAGGTTATTTCGGAAAATCACCGGGAGGTCGTGATCGCCAATGTGATCCAGGCTTTGCGAAAAATTAAAGGCAGGGGGAATATTATTGTCCGGGTCAATTTGGCGGATCTGGAATTGGCCACCGAACATACCAAAGAATTTATAGAGATGGCCGAAGGAACCGCCTCCGTGCAGATTGCCGAAGATTCTTCGGTGGACCAGGGGGGCTGCATCGTCGAAACCGATTTTGGTGAAGTTGACGCCCGGATCTCCAGCCAGCTTGCGGAACTGGAATCAAAGATTCTGGAAATTTCTCCCATTAAAAATAAAACAAAACCCGCGACCGAAAACATTTCTCGTAATGATAAAAATGATGATGAGGCGTAGCCGTGACCGGCATTATTGAAAAATATTTTGAGAAAGCACAGGCGGTGGACCCCATAAAATTTGCGGGGCATATCTCAAAAGTCCAGGGCCTGTTGATCGAAAGCCGGGGGCCTCAGGCGGTGATCGGGGAAATCTGCCGGATCGAAAATCCCCGGGGCAAGGGGACAATCCTCTGCGAAGTGGTGGGACTGCGAAACGAAACCGTACAGCTAATGGCCTACGAAGAAACTACGGGCATTGAAATAGGCAACCGGGTGGTGGCCTCGGGCTCTACTCTGGATGTGGCAGTTTCGGAAAAACTTTTAGGCCGGGTTCTGGATGCCCAGGGAAATCCTGCGGACGGCAAGGGCGGCGTGGCGGCCTCCCTCCGGTACCCCGCTTTGGCAAATCCGCCGGACCCTTTAAGCCGGAAACGTATTACCGAGCGGATAAGCACCGGGATTAGGGCGATAGACGGCCTTTTGGCGGTGGGAAAAGGACAGCGGCTGGGAATTTTCGCCGGTTCCGGTGTGGGAAAATCCACACTTTTAGGAATGATTGCCCGGAATACCAGCGCCGATGTGAATGTTATTGCCTTCATCGGGGAACGGGGCCGGGAACTGAATGATTTTATCGCCAATGACCTGGGGGAAGAAGGTTTGGCCCGGAGCGTCATTGTGGTGAGTCCCGGTAACGCGCCTCCTCTGGCAAGGCTCCGGGGGGCTTATGCGGCCACCGCCGTGGCGGAATATTTTCGGGATCAGGGCAGGGACGTAATGCTGCTTTTTGATTCGGTAACCCGTTTTGCCCAGGCCCAGCGGGAAATAGGACTTGCGGTGGGCGAACCTCCGGCTACCCGGGGCTACACTCCCAGCGTGTTTGATTTGCTGCCGAAACTTTTGGAACGCTGCGGCAATTCCTCCAGTGGGTCTATCACCGGTTTTTATACAGTGCTGGTGGAAGGGGACGATATGGATGAGCCTGTCGCCGATAACGTTCGGGGACGCCTGGACGGACACATCGTGCTTTCCCGGGATCTGGCCGCCGGAAACCATTACCCCGCCATTGATGTGCTTGCCAGCATTTCCCGGCTGGCCTCCGCCGTCAGCGGCCCTTCAACAAAAAAAGCCGCCGGTGTTATCCGGCGGAACATGGCGGTTTACGGTGAAAACGAAGACCTTATCAACATAGGCGCATATCACGGGGGATCGAATCCCTCTATCGATGAAGCCATCGCCAAACACGGGCCCATCGATCAATTTCTTATTCAGGAGCTTGGAGAAAAATCTTCCCTTCCCGAAACGCTTCAGGTGATGGGTGAGCTTTCCGGCGTTACCATTCCCCGCAGTGAAATGGAAAGTTTTTCGATGGATAGTTTATCGAAGGATTTACCGGAAGATACCTCCCAGGATAATGAAAATAAATTATCTGAAATAGAAAAAATTTCCCCGGAAAATTTTCCTGGCCTGGCGGGGCTTTCCATTGTAAACAGGGCATCCCTTGAAACGGTTTAATTTTACTCTGGAAAAACTTTTAGAGATGCGCAAGTTTCGGGAACGGGAAACCGAGATTGAGCTGGGCCGGGCCATGGGAATTTTGCAAAACATCGAAAACCGTCTGAAAGATTTGGCAATACAATTATCAGAGGCCGCCGGGCAGCGTTTCTTGCCGCAAAACACGCTGGAAGTGATACAGAGCTACAACACATTTATTTCCCGGCTGGAGCT
Organism: Spirochaetia bacterium; assembly: GCA_025997615.1. Classification (GTDB taxonomy): domain Bacteria; phylum Spirochaetota; class Spirochaetia; order Treponematales; family Breznakiellaceae; genus BNUV01. The sequence goes on along the minus strand of BNUV01000006.1, from coordinate 32,193 downwards.
TACCCGCGATAATTTATTGAAAGAAGCTGCCGAAGCGGAGACAAAAGTTGAAGAAGCCCGGGTTATCTATCTGGAAGCTTCCCGGGATCGCAAGGTGCTGGATAAACTGAAAGAACGTCAGCAGAAGGAATACAAAAAAGCCGCCGCCGCCGCCGAGACAAAAACACTGGACGATATTTCAGGCGGCGTTATGGCCCGCCGCGCCGCCGCCGGAGATTAATATTTAAATTCGCTTTCCCCGATAAACTCCCGGAGTATGCTTTGGCCGGGCACATACTGGGGAGGGATGGGGGCGAAATTTTCCAGAAAAGACAAAAGCCGCACCGCTTCGCCGAATTCCGTTGTGCCGGGTTTCACCGAACGAAGTAAAGGCTCCGCATAAAATTTCAATACCGCCAGTTCATAGTCCAGGGCGGAGTTAAAGGCCGCATCGGCGCCGTTCTGGAAGGGGAAGATGTGTTTACGTTCTCCCTTCTGGACATTAGGCCACATTTTGATGGTCCTGGCGGCCCCCATGCCGCGGAACTGGTAATCCCGGACCAAGCGCCTGAGGAGCCGGTTATCGCTGGTGGGAATCCGGTTATGATCATCCAGGTTAAGCTGGGTCAGGGCGGAAACGTAGAGCTTGAATTTCATGGATTTGTCCAACCGCGCCGTCAATGCGTCGTTGAGGCCGTGGATGCCCTCGACAATAAGCATATCCCGCCGTTCCAGCTTAATTGTTTTTCCGCCGCTTTGTTGGCGGAGGCCCTGTTTAAAATTAAAAACCGGCAGGGTTACTTCTTCGCCCCGGAAAAGGGCCAGAAGCTGTTCGTTAAGAAAAGGCACATCCAGCGCTTCAAGGGCCTCCAAATCCGGATCGCCCTTTTCGTCTTTGGGGGCTTTTTCCACGCCGAGGTAATAATCATCAAGGCCCACGGCGATGGGATTTATCCCCATCACTTTTAATGCAATAGAAAGACGCTTGGCGCTGGTGGTTTTTCCGGAGCTTGAAGGACCGGCAATGAGGATCACCTTGATGTCGTTCCGGCGTTCATAAATGGCATCGGCAATTTCGGAAAGCTTCTTCTGCTGAAACGCCTCGGCGGTCCAGATATAATCACGGATCTTTCGTTGGGAAACAAGACGGTTAAGGTGGCCCACGGCATGAACGCCCACAATGCGCCCCCAGCGTTTGTATTCATGATACACCGAAAAAATTCCCGGGCTGTCCTCAAAGGGATCGATCTCCATGCTCCGGCCCACGCCGGGGAAACGGAGAAGAAAACCATCCTGATATGGATCAAGGGAAAAAGAAAAAAGAAGGCCGGTCCTGTCTACCAAGGGCTCAATGTAAAGGTCCGTAAAATCCTGACACACATTCACCGGAACTTTTGATTCGCTCCGTTCTTCCAGAAGTAATGCCGTGTCGGTTTGTTTATTCTCGTTGAAAAATTCCAGAGCCTCGGTGTAGGCCATATATTTAAGGGTGATGGGAAGATCCTCCCGGACTAAAAGGCGCATTTCATCCCGTAATGCTTCAATTTCTTTATCCAGGGGTTTTTCGTTGTCGGCGAAGGTGTAGTAGTAACTGTTTCCCAAAGAATGGCCCACATAAAGGTTTCGCCGGGGAAAAAGTTTCCGGGCCGCCAGCGCCAGAAGGAACGACAAGGAGCGGCGGTAGATCATGGCGCCTTCGGGAGAATCCAGAAGCACCGGTTCCAGAAAGGCGTTTACATCCAGCGTGCCTGAGAGGGGGAGGATTTCATTGTTTACTTTTATTGCCGCCAGACTGTTTGCCGGAAGGCCGAAGTGCTGAACCAGAGTGCCGGCCGTCGTTCCCGCAGGAACCCTGATCGTTTCTTCCGTTGGTGATTTTGAAACATTGATAAACCGCAAATTTATTTCGTGCATGATTAAATATTCCCTGAATCTTGGGTCCCAGACCCTAAAGTTCCTGGAACTAAAGTTCCTTGATAATTTTCGATAAGTTTTATCTTGAGGCTGCGGAGCGCTTCGGTGACGGAGACTTTGTAAATATGCGGATTGAGCAGCCGCTTGTAGCTTTGATCAAAAGAATCGAGACTCCCTCTCACCGTTTTCCGGATTTCTTCCAGCGTTGGGAGAGAGGATGCAACAGAACCTTTTGCCAGCCTTGGTTTCAAAAGCGGTTCGGCTTTTCCGTCAATCGTTTGGAAAAAGTGACGGTAATCCGATGAAGGATGCCAAAAGGTATAACGCTTCCCCTCTTCGATAGTATCGGGATTTTCGGGATCGCCTGATATGCTTAACACATCCGCCACCGCCATGCCCTGGGCATCGCTTATGCGCCACACCTGTTTGACCGCAGGGTTGGTGGTTTTTTCGGGGTTGTCGGAAAATTTAATCGCCGGTTCCATTTTCCCGCTCGAGTTTTCCCGGGCCGCCAGTTTGTAAACGCCGGTAAAAGCCGCTTCTTCACCGCCGGTAACCATCCGGGTGCCCACGCCCCACATATTGATGGGCGCCCCCGCCCGGGTGAGCGTTTCAATAATCGATTCATCCAGATCGTTGGACACGGAGATCGACGCATCTTTAAGCCCCGCGGCATCAAGGATCTTCCGCACCTCAACGGAAAGGTAATGGATGTCGCCGGAATCAAGACGCACGCCGAATTTCTTTCCTTTTTCCGCCAGCTTTTTTCCGATCTTAACGGCGTTGAGTATACCGCTTTTTAACGTATCGTAGGTGTCGATGAGGAACACCGTGCGATCACTGTACATTTCGGCATACGAGGCAAAGGCCGCCTCTTCGCTTTCGTGGGCCATGATCCAGGAATGGGCCATGGTTCCCAGCACGGGGATGCCGTATTCTTTTCCTGCCAGCACATTGGAAGTGCCCGCCGCCCCGCCGATAAAAGCCGCCCGGGATGCCGACATGGCGCCGTCGGGCCCCTGGGCACGGCGGAGGCCGAACTCCATAATTGAGCCCTTTCCCGAAGCCAGCCAGACCCGCGCGGTTTTTGTGGCAATAAGACTCTGGAAGTTGATGATGTTAAGAAGCATCCCTTCGATGATCTGGCACTCGATGAGGCCCCCCTCGACACGGATCAGCGGTTCCTGGGGAAAAACCACGGTGCCTTCGTCCATGGCCCAAAGTGATCCTTTGAACCGGAATGTGGAAAGATATTCGAGAAAATCCTCATCAAAAGTTTTTAAGCTTCGCAGATAAGAAATATCATCAACAGAAAAAGAAAACTGCTGAATTTTTTCCAGCAGGGTTCCCAGCCCCGCGAAAATCGAAAAGCCCCCGGAAAAAGGCTGACGGCGAAAAAACATTTCAAACACCGCCCGCCGGTTCATCCCTTTTTTCAGATAACCCTGGGCCATGGTGAGGGAATAAAAATCGGTAAAAAGGGCCGAGAAACCGTTGGAACTGTTCATGTCAAAGCCGCCGATTCGGTAAGGATGACCCCCGCCTCCTCCATTTGTTTCAGCGCCTTTTCCACGGAACCTTCGGGCAGTCCCACGCCCCGCACCGCATCGAGAAGGACAATGGTTTTAAGTCCAAGCCGGCGGGCATCCAGGGCGCTGTAAAGAACGCAATAGTCCGTGGCCAGCCCCCCCAATACCACCGTGTCAATGGAAAGCCCCGCCAAAAAACCCGCCAGCCCTGTGGGGGTTTCCCGGTCATTTTCAAAAAAGGCCGAGTAGGAATCCAGGTTTTGCCTAAAGCCCTTGCGGATAATCAAGTGTGCAGGCTTTAGGTCGAGCTTTTCGTGGAAAGCCGCCCCAAAACTCCCCCCCACGCAGTGATCCGGCCAGGGACCCTGGGCCGGGGCGGAGGCAAAGGAGCTATGCCCCTCCGGGTGCCAGTCCTGGGTGGCTATCACCTTGGCGTCTTTTTGCGCAAAACACCGCGCCAACGCATTGAGGGGAGCGATAACCTCATCCCCCTTATCCACCGCCAAAGCGCCCCCGGGACAGAAATCGTTCTGGATATCAATCTCCAGCAGGGCCGCATGGGCAAAATCAAGCTTCATGGGTGTAGTATGCCGGGAATCGTCTTTCCGGTCAATATTATCTTACAGAGGCCGCTACTTCTTTTCGTTTTCATCAGAAAGCAAGTAGTGATTTTTCAGGAAATTAACGTTTTCCTTAAAGACCAGGGTGTGGGCTGTTTCCACATCCTGCTGGCGCTTGTGGATATTAGACTCCAGGATATGCTCCAGAGCCCGTACCGCCGTGTAGCCCTGCAAGACCGGGTCCTGAAACACAACAGCGGTAAGTAAATCATTTGTCAGACAATCAAGGGCCGAGTCATCAATATCGTGTTGTACGGTGATGGTGTTTTTATAATCATATTTTACAAGACCCCGGTGGAAAGCGTCATTCAGAGCCGGGATAAAATACACCGCGTCAACACGGTTTTCGTTGACGGCTAAAATTTCTTCTATCCGGTCATTAGCCTGGGGGCTGGTAAGGGAGGCGGTAACATATTCGGTTTTACAGGAGACTCCGGGGTACTGATCCCGCATGACCATAAGAAAGCCTTCAAGACGTTCGGAGTTGATATCCGGTTTCGGCGCGTTTTCAGTATGTTCCTGGATAAAACCGATGACCAGGACTTTTCCCGTGCCTTTAATGTTCAGGGATTTACCGATGAAATTGGCCGCCAGCCGCCCTCCCGCCCGGTAATCGGAGCCGATAAACGTGAGTCTGCCTGTTTCAGGGGCGTCCACATTGTACATCAGGTAGGGAATTTCTGCCTTTTCAACCAGGGCAAGGATCTTTTTCATGTCAAAAATGCGCTGATTTACAAAGGCTGCAGCGTCAAGGCCCTGTTTTATCTCCTTTTTTAGTATACGGCAGTACCTTGCAGTATCAAAATCGGGAATTCGGTGATAGTGAACCTCATAATTAAAGGGTTTTATATGCTTCCCGGCGTTAAAAACACCCTTTTTGATATCAGCCCAAAAATATTCCGGCGACGATGACGAAAAAACCGCGATGGTTCTAATTTTGTTTCTGACCAGAACCTGGGAAGCCCGGTGGGGTATATAAGAACGCTTTTTGGCATAATCAAGAATACGCTTTTTCAAGGCTTCCGAAACGTAGCCTGAGTTATTAAAGGCCCGGTTTACGGTAACAAAGGATATTCCCAGTTCCCGGGCTATGTCTTTCTGGGTTATCGGCACAAAAAACCTCCACGCAATAGCATAGCATAATAGCAATGTCCGTATCCATAAAGTTCAAAATTTTTCATTTTTTTTCAAATTTCTGTTGACAAAGGGTTTAATGTATGATATACGTATATCATGGGATGGTCTCTATTAAGGTTTCTTCGAAACTTTAGAAATATGTCGGCAGGTACAATAACACTGCAAAGGATGTGTGTATGAAAAATTTGGTTTTGTGGGTGTCGGTTCTTTTTGTGGTTGTTGGCGGTTCTTTATATGCCGGTGGTTCAAGCGCCCGATCAAAATCAGAAACATTGGAGCTTCTGGTCTGGAACGATCAGGAGCCTTACATCAAGGCGGTACTTGAAGAGTACAAAAAGATAAGTGATGCAAAGTTTAACCTTACAACGGTTCCGGCAGACGGTGACGAATATGACAACAAGCTAAAGGTTTTGCTGGCAGCCAATACCGGGCTGGATATTTTTGGAATTAAGACTATAGCCCAGCTTATGCAGTTTACCGAGGCAGGTAAACTTCAGGACTTGACAGACATGATCTCCAGTAAAAATCTGGATATCAGCAAATATGGAAAAATATTTACGGATGTTTCGACAAACAACCGCTATTATTCTCTACCTATGCGAAGCTCGGCCTGGGTGCTCTTTTACAATGCCGCTCTTTTTGATGAGGCAGGTATCAAGTACCCCGGTCAAATGACCTGGAGCGAATATGCAAGCCTTGCCAAGCAGCTTACCAAAGGAAGCGGCAGCAGTAAGCAATGGGGCGGTTATTGGGTATCATGGGGCCCTATGCTTAACTTCTTTGCGGTTCAAAACAGAAGTTACCTGACAGATGCCAATTTGACACCGTTACGCCGGAATCTTGAACTTTTTAACCAATTCTATAATGTCGATAAAAGCCACATGGGCATAGCTGAGATGTCTTCGACAGGTTCAAACTGGCTCGGTGAATTTGAAAATGGCAAGGTGGCAATGCTGCCCAATGGCGAATGGGTCGTTGGCAGTATCCTGCAGGATATTGCCGACGGGAAGACAAATGTAAAATGGGAAATTGCACCGATGCCTATACCTGACGGTGCAGAGCCGGGTACCACCATTGGCGGATTCACGCCTGTTTCTATCAGCTCAACTTCCAAAAATAAAGCAGCGGCTTTTGATTTCCTTTCCTTCCTGTGCGGCGAACAGGGGGCTGAGATTTTTGCAAAGATGGGTCTCATTCCCGCCTATTCAAGCGCAAAAACTGCCGAAGCTTTTACTGCGGCATCGGGCAAGGCGAGCGCCGGTATTTTTTTTGAAACAAACAAAATTATGCAGGACCTGACCGATCCAAAGTATAACGAGCTGGTCAATGCTTTTGCGGAACACGCTGAACTGTACCTGCTGGGCGAAAAAACCCTGGACCAGACAATTGAAAACTTTACCACCCAGCGCACGAGGATAATGGGCAGGTAAAACTCAGGCTTAAACAGCACGGTCGGCCTTTTCAAAGGCGGCCGCGCTGTTTTTTGCTTTGTTATTATTTTACTATATTTTACATAGAAGGAACTTATGCAGGGTAAAAAAGGCCGCTTTAAAAAGACATGGCTGATCGGTTATTTGTTCATTCTGCCGACATTTCTCGCCTTTTTTGTATTTATGGGTCTGCCCATCATAATGGGCTTGATCATCTCCTTTACCGATTACAATGGTTTTAACCAGTTTAATTTTACCGGCGTTACAAATTATATAGACCTATTCCAGGATGAATATTTTTTAGTTTCTCTTAAAAATAACATCATCTATACCGCGGGAACCGTACCTTTTATAATCGCCATCTCCCTGTTATTAGCCGTAATATTGAATACAAAACTAAAAGCTCTGGACATATTTAAAACATTAATTTTCTTTCCGACTATTAGTTCGCTTGTCGCCGTTGGCGTAGTTTGGACGATACTATTTGATCCGGTGAAAGGTGTCATCAATCAGGCGCTTGGGGTTTTTGGTTTACATACACTTCCGCTGTGGCTGCAATCAACGAAAACAGCCCTTTTGAGCATAATGATAGTTGCCGTATGGAAAACAGTGGGATATTACATGGTTATGTTTCTGGGCGGCCTTAAAAATATACCGCGGCAATTATATGAAGCTGCAGGTATTGACGGAGCCGGTAAAGTACGGCAGTTTTTCAGTATTACGCTCCCCATGTTATCGCCGATTATCTTTATGGTAACAATACTAACCATCATCAGCTCGTTTCAGGTTTACGATCTTATAGCAGTAATGACCGCAGGAGGCCCCGGCAGGGCTACAAATGTATTGGTATACCGAATATATCAAGAAGGCTTTAATTACCTTCGTTTTGGTTACGCTTCCGCCATGGCCTATTTTCTCTTTGCCCTTATTATGATTGTAACTTTAATACAGTTTCAGGGACAGCGAAAATGGGTAACTTATATGGATTAATCGTAATTGGAGAAAAGGGGAAACAAATGAAAAAATATTGGCAAAATAAATATATTATCCCCGTGATCCTATATATAATACTCATAGTGGTGTCATTTATAATGATACTGCCATTTTTATGGACTTTATCATCTTCTTTTAAGTTTGACCAGGAAATATTTGAATTCCCCATAAGGTGGATTCCGAAAGTTTTTCGCTCTGTAAATTATGAGGAAGTCTGGACAAAACTGACTTTTGTAACTTATTATCTAAATACATTTAAGGTAACAATAATCGTAACTATTGGTCAGATTTTATTTTGCTCACTTGCGGCTTATGCCTTCGCAAAACTTGAATTTCCCGGGCGAAACCTTATTTTTATGCTCTATATAGGCAGCATGATGATACCCTGGCACGCTATTATGATACCCCAGTTTATCATCGTAAACTCCCTTGGACTTTTTAATACTCATTGGGCTGTCATAGTTCTGCAGCTTTTTTCTGCTTTTGGTATATTCTTGCTGCGCCAAAATATGCTTTCAATACCCAATTCGCTTTGCGAAGCGGCAAGAATTGACGGCTACAGTGAAATCCGTATCTTTGCTAATATCATTATGCCTTTGTGTAAAGCCGCCCTCGCGACCCTTGCCATATTTGCCTTCAATTTTATGTGGAATGACTACCTGGGTCCCACCATTTACCTAAACAGCCCGCACCTGAAAACTCTGCAATTAGCTCTGGCAATGTTTCGTCTTCAATACGGGATGCAATACGGCCTTATAATGGCCGGAACAGTTTCTGCCCTGGCCCCTATGGTGATTGTATATGTAATTGCTCAAAAATATCTGATAGAAGGGGTCGCCTCGGCAGGGCTTAAAGGTTGATAACCGATAGGTACCACAAGCGGGGGGGTAATATGAATTTTGTTAAAGCATGGTTATAAAAAATCATACAGTATACCTCAATTTCTTGTTTTTTCACCAATTTTCCCCTTTTTTCTTGAACAAGACGGCGGTTTCCTGTAGTATAAAGTAGATAAAACTGAAAGCGAGGATTTTGCATAATGCTGGATATCGGTGCCATCCACCGTGCGGAATACGAGTTAGACACCGACCGACCTGGTAAGGCTTCGGCGGCCGAACCGGTTGTCATTGCCGAAGCGCCGGGCCGTATCCATTATCTGGGTGAACATGGGGAACCAAAGGCCGGTTTGTACCTTTCTTCCGCCATAGACCGGCATATACAGGTGGCGGTAAGCGCACGGAAGGACAATTCTCTCCGGTTTTTCGCCGCCGACCTGGGCGAACGGAAGCGGACGACCCTTATCAACCTGAAATACAAGCGGGAAGACCGCTGGGCCAACTATATCAAAGTGGCTATCCATATATTTGCCGAGATGGGCTACCCCGTAAAGGGGCTCAATTTTACCGTCTGCGGGGATATTCCTCAACAAATAGGCCTGGCATCGTCTTCGGCCATGGAAGTGGCGGCGGCGGCGGCCCTGCGGAGCTTCCTGAAAGTTTCGATGAACGATAAGGAGCTGATCCGGCGGCTTGGTCTGGCTCAGGAGATCTTCTACGGGAAGGACAGCGCATCGGTGGATTACCTTATCCTTCTTTCGGCCCGAAAGGACCATTTTGTCCTGGCGGATGAGGTCTCCGGTGAGGTCCAACTGATAAAATCGCCCTTTTCCCGGTACAAAGTGCTTATTATGGACTCCCGGGTGCCCCGTATGGGGGTTGATGAAGAATTGAAACAGCGGCGGCAGAAGATCAAAAAAGGTCTGGAGCTTCTTTCCCAAAACCGTGAAGGGGCCAGTTTCCGGGAATTTGCCGCCCTGGATCTGGTGGAATCCATGGGAAATTTGCCCGAGGAGATCCGGCGGCGGAGTATGCATGTTGTTCAGGAGCTGCGGAGGGTCGCCGATGCCGCCGATGCCCTGAGCCGCGCCGATATGCCGTCTTTGATCCGGCTTATTTTTCATTCCCATGAGAGCCTCCGGGACCTTTACGAGGTGTCTTGTCCCGAAATCGACTGGCTCGTTAAGCGGGCCCAGGAAACCGAAGGCGTTTTTGGCTCCCGCATGACCGGACAGGGCTTCGGGGGCTGCACCTACACCTTTATCAGGGATAAGGCCCTGGAGGATTACGCTAAACGTCTTGAAGAATACGAACGGATCTTCGGATTCCGTCCGGTAAGCTACGAAGTGAAAATTGCCACCGGGGCCAGGGTTTTGGCGGGCCGGAAATAGAGGAACCATGCGTATACTTTTGACCAATGATGACGGCATAGACAGCGACGGCCTCCTCCTTCTGGCTGAGGCTTTACGGGCCGATGGCCGCCATCGGGTGTATGTCATCGCCCCGGATTCAAACCGTTCCGCCGTTTCCCACGGCATTGTCTTCATGTATAACGCACTCAAACTGGTCCAAACGGGGGAAGACTCCTGGTCCTGTTCGGGCCTCCCCGTCGATTGCGTTATGGCCGCCCTTTTGGGGGGCTTTATCGAAAAACCCGATCTGGTGATCTCCGGCATCAACAGGGGGCCCAATCTGGGGACCGACCTTGTCTATTCCGGTACGGCGGCGGCGGCCCGGCAGGCGGCCCTTTGCGGTATCCCGGGGATCGCCCTTTCGCTGGCCGCTTTTAAAGATTTCCATTGGAAAGGGGCCATCCGTTTTGTTACGGCGGAGCTGGACAGCCTCCTGTCCCTCTGGCGGGAGGATGTTTTCATCAACGTGAACCTTCCCAATAATGCGGAGGGCCCGGCGGGGATGCTTTTAACCTATCCTTCACGGCGCTTCTACCGGGATACCATGGCGGAGTTAAAGACCCGGGAAAAGGTTTTTTATTTTGTCATGGACTCAGGCGCGGTGGATACCGAATATGAGGAAGGTTCGGATTTTGACGCGGTTTCCCGGGATTTGGTTTCCATAAGCCCGGTTTTCATCCATCCGGTGGTCAGACGGGACCTTTGCCCCCAGGCGCCGGAACACGCAAAAACGGCTCCCCGGCCGGTCCGGGGAGGCTAGATTTTATGGAGGGGACACTCCAGGAGGGGATTCGGCTTTACAATATAAAACGCTGGGAAGCGGCGGTGCAGGAACTGCTCCGGATAAAAGCCGATGGCCTGGATGCCGGGGACAAGACGGAGCTGTCGTATTATTTGGGCCTGGCCTCAACAAAGTTGGGCCGTTACGATGATGCCCGTAAATATCTGGAGCAGGTGATTGCCTCGGGGCCGAATGTGCTCCGGTCCTGCCAGTGCCGCATGACCCTGGCTTATATTTATGTGATCACCGCCCGGGCGCCCATGGCGGAATACGAGCTGGGCCGTCTTACCAGCCGCGGCTTTGAATCGGCCCAGGTTTACTGTACGCTGGCTTATGCGGCATGGTCCCAGCAGCACTACAAAAAGGCGGTGGACTTTTACGAAAAGGCCCTGGATTTGGATGGTTCCAATTCTACGGCCCTGAACGGCCTGGGCTATGTGCTGGTGGATTCGGGGCTGGACCCTTACCGGGGCCTCAGGTATTGCCGGAAGGCGGTGGATATTAAGCCGGACCGTCCGGCCTATCTGGATTCCCTGGGCTGGGCCTACTATAAAAACGGTGATTTGCCGGAGGCCCGGGTCTGGCTGCGGCGGGCTTTGAATTTGGCCCCGAAAGAAAAGGAGATCATGGAACATATAAAAATTTCAGAGGGCGCCACCTCATGAAACGATTTTTTTTGTTCCTTCTTATCGGCGTATTTTCTATTTCACTTTCCGCCCAGACGCCAGCGCCCCCGCCCACCGCCGATCTGAATACTACCTACGCCCGGGATGAATTCCGCCTGGGAGTGCAGGCCTACAACCGTTTTTCCTTCAACGAGTCTATCCTTTCTTTTGAGCGGGCCCTGGCGTTCCGTCCCGGTGAACCGCTCATTTTGGACTGGCTGGGCCGTTCCTATTACCGATCCGGTTATGAAGAAAGTGCCTTGCGTTTTTGGCAGTCCGCCGCCTCCGAGTATGGCCGGGGGGCGGAGGAATATCCGCTCCTTTCCAGCCGGATTGAGACGGTGCGGAATCGCCGGAGCTTTCTCCCCGTGGCGGAAGACGATGTCCCTTATATGGCCCAAGAACGCGGTTACCCGGGTGTTTCCGGGGAAAATACCCTCTATCGCCAGCCCACCGCCGTCCTCCCCCAGAGCGATGGCTCGGTCTGGGTGGTAGCCTACGGCAGCAATGAAATTGTCCGTATTGATGTGAACGGCATTGTCAGGCAGCGCTCCCGGGGCCCCCTGAACGGTTTTGACCGCCCCTATGATATGGTCCGGGGGCTGGATGGCCGTCTGTATGTTTCGGAGTTCCGGGGGGGGCGGATCAGCGTCCTCGACAGCGATGGCAACTGGCGATCCTACATAGGCCGCAAAGGCCGGGGCGAAGGTATGCTCATAGGCCCCCAAAATATGACTATTGATGATGAAGGCTACCTCTATGTGGTGGATTACGGAAATCTGCGGATCTCCAAATTCGATCCCGATGGGGCCTTTATCCTGTCCTTTGGGAAAAAGAGTTTGGATTTTCCCGGTTTTGTTTCCCCCACGGGGATCGCCGCCCGGGACAGCCGGGTCTTTGTGGCTGATAATTCCCAAAAACAGATATTCATTTTTGACCGAAACGGTACCTATCTGGAGCCTCTGGTGAGCGAAGGCCTGGAGGGGCCCGAGAGCCTCAAGCTTCTTGATGATGGTCGTTTTCTGGCGGCGGATACCAACCGGATTTTGTTGATAGACCCCGATTCGGCGATTATCCGGGAACTGGGCCTCTTGGGGAACGTCTCCAAAGTGCGGATCGTCGGGGCCGATATGGATGCCAATGGCAATGTGCTGGCCGCCAATTTTGATGCCGGGGAAATTTCCCTCATGACCCGGCTGGATGATATGGCCGCAGGGCTTTTTGTGCAGATTGACCGGGTCATTGCAGATAATTTCCCCCTGGTTACCGTGGATATCCGGGTGGAAGACCGGCTCCGGCGGCCCATCGTGGGGCTGGACGCCCGTAATTTCCGTATCAGCGAAGATGGGAGGGTTGTGGCTGAGCAGAATTTCGCCGGGGCGGCCTTCCGCAGCTCACAGGCGGCGGTCTCCCTGTTGATAGAACGGTCTGGCCGTACTTCCGCCCTGAAGGATGATCTGGCCGCCGCGGTGCGGGACATTAACGCCTCGCTGGGGGGTATCAACATACGGTCCCTTATTTCTGCCGGGGAACAGCCTCAGCGTGAAAACCTTGTTTCCACCGCCCCCAACGGCCCCAGCCTCAGCCGGCTTTTGGACGCCGCCGCCCGTGGTGGAGGCTACAGTCAGCGCTGGCGTTTTGACCTGGGCCTCAGGCTGGCCGCCACGGACCTTTTGGCCGGGGAAAAGAAACGGGCGGTGATCTTTATCACCTCCGGCAGCCTGGGGGAGCTGGCCTTTGAACAATACGGCCTTTCGGAGCTGGCCTCTTATTTGGCCAACAACAATGTGGTCTTCCATGCGGTGGTGGTGGGCGGCGGGCCTGCTTCGGAGAGTCTGCATTACCTCTGCGATCAGACCGGCGGACGCATTTTGCCCCTGTACCGGAACCAGGGGATAGGCGCTCTGGTAACAAGCGTTGCCGCCATTCCTTCCGGCTCGTATACACTGACTTACCGTTCCGGTCTGCCAACGGACTTTGGCCGGGCCTACCTCCCGGTGGAAGCGGAAGTATATCTCATGGACCGTTCGGGCCGGGATGGCACCGGATATTTTGCACCTTTGGAATAATTTTTTTAAGGAGCTTTTATGGCTTATCAATGGGACCGCAGCTTGGAGACGGGAGTGCCGGCGATTGACAACCAGCACAAACAGTTGGTAGCGGCGGTAAATTCGCTGCTTGATGCCTGCCAGAGCGGCAAGGGTACTGCGGAAGTTGCGAGAACGATGGACTTTCTCACGGGATATACCATCAAACATTTTTCTGATGAAGAAAAAATTCAGAAACAGTATGAGTATCCCGATTACGCAATCCACAAACGCTACCACGACGCTTTCAAGGTAACGGTGGGCGAATTGACCAAGCGGCTCATCAAAGACGGCCCCAGCGAAACCCTGATCAACGAAGTAAACATCAGCATTGGCGACTGGCTGGTGAACCACATCAAAGGTGATGATTTCCGAATGGCCGCCTATGTAAAGACGAAAATCCCGGCGTGATCAGGATACCGCAAACCCGCACTTCTCCACCGGTGCTTTTTCCAGGGCCGCATCAATGAGCGTTTCCAGTTCGAGCTTTTCGTAGAGCGCCCCCGCTTCTTCCGGTTTCCCCCGGAGGATGGGGTGGGGCGGGCTGAAAAGGACGCAGCAATCTTCGTAGGGCAGTATCGAAGTTTCGTAGGTGCCGATGGCCTCCGCCCGGCGGGTGATCTCTTCCTTGTCTATGCCGATGAGGGGCCGCAGGATAGGCATTTTGATACGGCTTTGGATACAGTTGATATTTTCGATGGTCTGGCTTGCCACCTGCGAAAGACTCTCCCCGGTGATAAGGCATTTGGCGCCGATTTTGCGGGCCAGTTTTTCCGCATATTCCATCATGGCCATCCGCAATAAAATCGTGGCCCATTCCAGGGGGGATTTTTCTTTGATACGCTGCTGTATCTCCGTAAAAAGCGGCGTGGAGAGTTTTATCCCCAGGGAATAGCGGCCCACAATTTCCGCCAGACGGATCGTTTTTTGCCGGGCTTCTTCGGAAGTGTAGGGCCACGCGTGGAAATAGACCGCGTCCAGCCGCATCCCCCGGGAAGCCGCCATAAAACCGGCCACGGGGGAGTCTATGCCCCCGGAAAGAAGCAGCAGCCCTTTTCCGGCGGTGCCCGGTGGAAGCCCCCGCCGCCCCTGGGCGCTGTTTCCGTAGATATAGGCCTTTTCCCGAATTTCCACTTCGATTATCCCGCCGGGCTTATGAACATCCACCTTGAGGCCGCTGACCGCCTCCAGAACCGCCTGTCCTCCCTCGCTGCAAATCTGATAAGAATCCAGGGGAAAACTTTTATCGGTACGGCGGGCTTCGATTTTGAAGGTCTTTATGCCATTTTCGTAAAGCTTCCGCCCCTCTTCCACACAGGCGGCGATGACCGCCTGAACGTTTTTTTCGGCGGTTCTGGTTTTTGCCCACCCGGTGATGCCGAAAAGATGGTTCAACGCATCTTCCACCGGATCTTCTTTACCGGAAGGACAGCGTACAAAAAAACGGCCTGCGGTATTGTATATCTGGGCGCCGGTTCCCCGCAGCAGGGCGGCGAGGTTCCGTTTCAGCACCGATTCAAATTCCGCCCGGTTGCCGCCCTTCAGGGTCAATTCTCCAAGTTTAAGCAGATAGATATTGCCCACGATTTTGTCCATTTTTTTGCCGTATACATCAGAGAAATTTCAGGGCTTCCCGGATTGCCTCCAGGAGCAGATCGATTTCATCATCGGTGGTAGACCAGCCCTGTGAAAAGCGGATCCCCTCCAGCGCCTTATGATCCGGCAGCCCCATGGCAGAAAGCACCGGGCGGTTCTGTTCACGGGAGGCACAGGCCGAGCCGGTGGAAAGGGCAAAACCCGCGCCGTCTAATGCCCGGACCATCACCTCGCCGGGTATATCCTTAAAAGCCGCCTGTAAAATCCAGGGGGCAAAACGGCGGTCCTCATCATCGCGGTCAGAAGGGATCAGGGAACAGCGGTCTATTTCTTTGAGCCCCTTGATAAGGCGTTTCCACCGCAGAGCGGCGGCGGAATATGCTTCTCCGAAACCCGGGCCGGCCCGCCGCTCCAGAACTTCCGCCAGCATCATCGCCCCGGCAGTATTTTCCGTACCGGGCCTGATACCGCTCTCCTGCCCGCCGCCGGAGTAAAGGGCCTCCAGGGGTTTTTTCAGATAGAGGAGGCCTATGCCCCGGGGCCCCCCCAGCTTGTGGGCGCTGATGGAAGCGGAATCCAAATCCCAGGCGATAATATCCAGCGGCACCTTTCCGGTGGCCTGCACCAAATCGCTGTGGATGTGCACCGGCGGCCCTCCTTCCCCACCAGGCCGGCGTGAACGGATCCGGGATGTCAGGGCAGGCATATCCATAAGGGCCCCGGTTTCGTTATTCACCGTCATAATCGCCGCGAAACGGCAATCGGGGAATTTTTCCAGGGCCTTATCCAGGGTCTCCGGGCTCACCCTTCCGTCGGGATCGACATCAATAAAACCAATCTTTTTGCCGGACTCTTCCAGAACGGCGCAATTTTCCCGCACCGAAGAATGTTCCACAGCGGAGGAGAGAAAGCAGTTAAAGGATTTTCGCCGGGCCAGGGAGTGAATCACCAGGGCGTTTGATTCGGACCCCCCGGAGGTAAAAAAAAGATTTTTCGCCGGAACACCTAAAACCGCGGCGCAGCGGGAACGGGCATTTTCCAGGGCAACACGGGCAGCACGGCCTTCCTGGTGGAGCGACGAGGGGTTACCAAAAGCCTCGAAAGGGGAAATAACATTCAGGGTCGGATCGGGAATAGCGGTGGCGGCCCAATCAAAATAGTGCCGGTCCATGGATCAGGCGCCTCTTTTTGCCAGCGCAGCCTGGTTCAGGAAATGGACGCCTGAAAAAAAACTAATCCCCACGAGGTAGGCCGCCCCCAGAAAAACCAGCGACAGGGCCCCCTGGTACTTCACCGAAAGGAAAACCAGTATACTGATGATGATCTGCAATCCGTAAAGTGTCCCGGCCACACCTACCGCATTCAAACCCAAGGTGAAAAGCTTATGGTGAATGTGGGACCGGTCGGGACTGTCTATCCTCCGTTTATCCCGAATTCGCCGCCAAATAGCGGAAATAGCATCAAAAACAGGGATGATAAGCAGCGCCGCCGCATAGAGCAAGGGCAATCCGCCGCCGTCTTCTGCACTGACCAGGGGGAGCAAGGCCAAAACAAAGCCCAGAAAATAGGCCCCGCCATCGCCCATAAATATTTTTGCCTGGGGAATGGGCAGATTGAAGATAAGAAATCCCCCAATCGCCGCCGCCAGACTTCCGCAAAAAAGAACTACCATACCGGTATTTCCCATGGAGCTGAAAATCAATGCGTAACTCAGGGCCACCAGCGCGGAAATTCCCCCCGCCAAACCATCAGAACCATCAATAAAGTTGATAGCGTTGGTTAAACCCACCAGCCAGAAAAAAGAAAGAACCACGAGGATTACCGGAAAAAAAGGAATTCCCTCCATATTAAAGAAAAGAAGCCGGTGAAAGCTGTAACCGGGAATAATCACACAGAGGGCGGCGAAAATATGGGCAATAAGCTTGTACCGGGGCGCCACGGGTTTGAAATCATCCATAACTCCCATGATCAGTGTCAAAATAAGGGCCAGCAGGGAAGGGAGAAAGCGCAGCCCGAAGTAGGAACCGGTGGAGGAAAAGTTGATAAAAAAGGCCGCCACCGCAAAAACCAGGGCAAAACCAACACCCCCCAGCCGGGGAACATCGCCGGTATGGATCTTCCGTTCGTTTATGTGATCGTACCAGGATTTTTTCCGGGCCAGATGCAGTATCAGCGCCACGGCAAAACCTGAAAAAACAAAGGATGAAACAAGGATTATGACAGACTCACTCATGCCAAAATACTCCGATAAGACGATTTGTTGATAGGCATCAACTATGTATATAGTTATACCACTAATACTTGAGAATTTCCAGTAGTTTAAAGCCAGTAGTTTAGAGCTTGAAAAAAACCGTTAAAATGGCGACAATTCCCTATGCTGATTTTGAAATTTGGCGGCACTTCGGTGGGAACCCCGGGGGCCATAGAAAAGATACTGGATATTCTGGGCGATAAGGATCACTCAGGCCGGGTGGCCGTGGTGGTGGTTTCGGCCTTTTCGGGGGTTACCGACAGCCTGATCGCCATGGCCAAAAAAGCTGCGGCGGGCGGGCCCTGGACGGCGGATTTGGAGAAACTGCAGCGGCGGCACGGGGAAACGGGGGCTGCTTTTCTTTCCGGGGAAGATCTGCGGGCCGCTATGGCGGAATTGGCGGAGACCCTCGAAGAACTGCGCCGGACTTTGATACACATCAACGGCCTCGGGAAATTGCCGGACCGGGACCTTGACCGGGTGATGAGCTTTGGGGAACGGCTTTCCGCGGCGCTTTTGGCCCGGATTTTCCGTGCCGCCATCAATACTACCGGCGCCCGTTCCATGCCCGCCGAATACCTCGACCCACGGCCTTTGATTATTGCCAGGGCGGAGCCGGGGAAGGGGCGGTATCTCGCCCAGGAAACAAACCGCCGTATCCGCAAATTTTTTGATGATAAGGGCAGCCGGGGGCTTTTTGTGGCCGCGGGTTTTATTGCCCAAACAGGGGAGGGGACTTCTCCGGATCTGCAAAGCACCGTTACCTTGGGCCGGGGCGGCTCGGACCTGACGGCGGCCATTTTTGCGGCGGCTTTAGGGGCCGAAAAGGCCGAAATCTGGACCGACGTGGACGGTATTCTTACGGCGGACCCCAAACTGGTCAAAAGCGCCTTCAGGATCGAGGCCCTTTCCTATGAAGAAGCCATGGAGCTTTCCCACTTTGGGGCAAAGGTTATTTACCCGCCGACGATCAGGCCGGCGCTGGAACAGGGCATCCCCATACAAATTCGTAATACGTTTAATGCGTCTTGCCGGGGCACCCTGATCACCGCCGGAGCGCCGGAGGGGGATTTCCCCATCCGGGGCATCAGTTCCATGAACGAAGTGGCGCTGGTCCGCCTGCAGGGGCCGGGGATGATGGGCGTGGCGGGTTTTGCCTCCCGGCTTTTCGCCGCCCTGGCCCGGAAAAATATCAACATCATCATGATAACCCAAAGCTCCAGCGAGTATTCCATCTGTTTTGCCGTCATGCCCGCCGACGCCGACAAGGCCTGTGAAGCTATCCGGGGGGAATTTAAAGACGAGATTGCCGAAGCGGTGATCGAGACGCCGGTTATCGAAAAGGACCTTTCGATTATTGCTGTGGTGGGTTCAAAGATGAAAAGCACCTCGGGAATTTCGGGGAAAGTTTTTCACGCTTTGGGAAGAAACGGCATCAACGTGATAGCTATTGCCCAGGGTTCCTCGGAGCTTAACATCTCCGCAGTCATTTCCCGGCAGGACGAGGCCAAGGCCTTAAACGCCATCCACGAAGCTTTCTTCCTTTCGGGTCTCCGCTCGGTGAACTTGTTTCTCACCGGCACGGGGCTTATCGGCGGAACGCTGCTGGAACAGATCGCCGGGCATCACGAAATTCTGGCGGATGAACACAAGATCCGCATCAAGCTGGCGGGGGCGGCCAATTCCCGGCACATGGCATTTTGCCCCGACGGGCTGGACCCCCGGACAATAAAAGAACTTTTGCACTCCGGCGGGGAAGGAACTGAGCCTTTTGAACTTTCCCTGTTTATCGAAAAGATGAAGGCGATGAATCTTCCCAACACGGCCTTTTGCGACTGTACCGCCAGCGATGATGTGTCGGGCCGCTACGCCGAAATTATGCGATCCTTTATTCCCATCGTTACGCCCAACAAACGGGCCAATGCGTCTTCCTATGAATATTACAAAACGCTTACCGATTATTCCCGTAACCGGGGTATTCCCTATCTCTATGAAACAACGGTCTGCGCCGGACTGCCGGTGATCTCCACTTTGCGGGACCTTTTTCTTTCCGGTGATAAGGTCCGCAGCATAGCGGCGGTTCTTTCGGGGACCCTCAGTTATATTTTCAACAACTACGACGGATCGAAAAGTTTTTCCGCATTGGTGCGGGAAGCGAAGGCCAAGGGCTATACCGAGCCGGATCCCCGGGACGATCTTAATGCCATGGATGCGGCGCGAAAAGCTTTGATTCTTGCCCGTGAATGCGGCATACCGCTGGAATTTTCCCAGGTAAAAATTGAGCCCCTGCTCCCGGCATCCTGTTTTGAAGCGGCGGATGTAGAATCTTTTTTCAGGGAACTGGAAAAATCCGATGGCTATTTTGAGGAACGGAGGTCCGCCGCCGCCGCCGAAGGAAAAGCCCTGCGTTATGTGGCTCTTATCGAAGGGGAATCCGTGCGGCTCTGTCTCAGGGCGGAACCGGCGGAAAGTCCGTTCTGTTCCCTGGTGGACTCCGATAACATCGTGGTGCTCACCACCGACCGTTATTGCAATCTGCCCATGGTGATAAAAGGCCCCGGCGCGGGGGCACAGGTAACCGCCGGCGGCGTCTTCGCCGACATTGTGCGGATCGCCCGGACTCTGGTGTAATTTTTGTAAGGAGGAACTGTGTATGCCTATTGCAGATAAAGTGCGGGATGCGCTGGGATCATCATCGTTGATACGGAAAATGTTTGAGGAAGGAAATTTATTACGGAAAAAATACGGGGCGGGAAATGTTTTTGATTTCTCCCTGGGCAATCCCGATCTGGAGCCGCCCCCCGCCTTTCACCGGGTGTTTCTAAAACTCGCCAAGGAAGATCGAAAAGGTTCCCACGGTTATATGCCCAACGCCGGTTTCCCCGAAGTC
The DNA here is from genome assembly GCA_025997615.1 of Spirochaetia bacterium. Lineage (GTDB taxonomy): Bacteria > Spirochaetota > Spirochaetia > Treponematales > Breznakiellaceae > BNUV01. The sequence goes on along the minus strand of BNUV01000006.1, from coordinate 12,073 downwards.
CGTGAAGCGCTGGCGAAAAAAGCTTCCCGTGAACAGGGAGTAACCCTGGACGGCGGGCAGATCATCATGGCCGTAGGCGCCGCCGGGGGCCTCAATGTGGTGTTCAAAACCATCCTCAACCCCGGTGATGAAGTCATCGTTTCCCGGCCCTACTTCATGGAGTACAGGGCCTACACGGCCAACCACGGCGGCAAACTTGTGGAGGTGGATGCCCTGCCTGACTTTGATCTTGATGTTGACGCCATAGGTCGCTCTTTATCTCCAAAAACCGCCGCGGTATTGATCAATTCGCCCCACAATCCCACGGGCCGGATCTATTCAAAAGAGCGGCTGGCTGCCTTGGCAGCCTTGATGGAAGAACACGGGAAAAAAACCGGACGCTGCCCGTACCTTATTTCCGATGAGCCCTACCGTGAGCTTGTCTACGACGGCCTTGAAGTACCGCCGGTGCTGGCCCTTTACCGCGAAAGTATGGTGGTAAGTTCTTATTCAAAAAGCCTTTCCCTGCCCGGTGAACGGATTGGCTATATCGCCGTAAACCCCGGCATTGATGACAGGGAAAATGTTTTGGCGGGGCTCACCTACGCCACCCGTGTGTTAGGTTTTGTAAACGCCCCCGCATTGATGCAGCGCATTGTCGCGGAGCTGACCTTTGCAAAAGTTGATATAGATATTTACGCCCGCCGCCGCCAAGCCTTCACCAAAATTCTTGACGAGGCAGGGATCCGTTACGCCAAACCGGAAGGCGCTTTTTATCTTTTCTGCGAGGCGCCGACACCGAAACATCAGGAAGCAAGTGCCGCATCGGACGCCGCCTTTGTGGAGCATCTCAAGAAGCATCTCGTCCTGGGTGTACCCGGCGCCGGATTCGGCAAACCGGGCTGGCTCCGCTTTGCCTACTGCGTGGATGAAAAGCTGATCAACGCATCGGCGGCGGCTTTCAAAAAGGCTATGGAGACCTGGTAGTGTAAAGCTACTCGATCTTGAACCGGGAAACCTCTCTTACCAGTATATCAATATTCTCCCGGTTCTGTCCGGTCAATTCGTTAACCCGGTTCACCGCCACATTGATCTGATCCGCTCCGGTGGCCATCTCGTTCATGCCGCCGGTAATCTCCTGGGTTACCTTCTCAAGATTTTTACTCTCCTGGATAACTTCCTTTGAGCCTTCAAGCATTTCCTCGGAGCCACCTTTTACCTGCTGGGTGATCTCGCTCACCTGTCCTATGGCGTCAAGGATCTGCTTGCTGCCGGCGCCCTGTTCTTCCATGGCGTTGCGGATATTCGATTCCTGATCGGATACGGTTTTGACGCCGCTGTCTATGGCTTCAAATTTGTTAAGCACGTTGTCGGTGGATTTGGTGATCTTGTCAATGGACTCTTTGATCTTTTTCAGCACCGTGCTGATGGTCTTGGACTGTTCACCGGAATTCTCGGCGAGTTTGCGGATTTCATCGGCGACAACGGCAAAACCTTTACCCGCTTCACCGGCGTGGGCGGCTTCAATGGCGGCGTTCATGCTCAACAAATTTGTCTGGCTGGCGATGTTTTCCATCACGGCATTTATTTCCAGCAAGCCCTCGGATTCACGGGAAATTTCCTGTATATCGGCGGCCACATCCTGCAGGCCCGTGCGGCCCACCTCGGAGGATTCCATCAGCTCTTTTACGTTGGAGGCGTTTTTTACCAGGGTCTGGGTGACGGACTGGATGTTAGCGAGCATTTCCTCAATGGCGCTGGAAGATTGGGCAACGCTGGAGGACTGGTGTTCAACATGGCCGTTAAGCCTGTCGATGTTGACGGTGATCTGCTCCATGGTGGCGTTGGTTTCGGTAACGGAGGCGCTCTGGTTTATCACCCTGGTTTTGATGCTCTGAATATTGGCGGTGATCTCGTTGATCGCCGCGGCGGTCTCGGTCATGTTTGTGGAAAGCTCGGTACCTATATCGAAAAGAACGGCGGCCTGTTTCTTGATGGTCGCCACCAGGTTCTTGATTTTTTCCAGGGTCAAATTGAAGTATTTGGCAAGGTCGCCTATTTCGTCCTTTGAACTGACCGCGATTGTTTTGGTCAGGTCCCCTTCACCTTCGGAAATATCCTTAAGGGTCAGGGCCACGTTGACAATGGGCCTGGTAGTGGTGTTCAGCACAAAGAAAATCACCACGGCGACGATAATGGCCACGATTACAGCGATGAGTATCACGATCCTGGTTAAGGAATGAACATCGTCAAGTATCACCTCCTCTGCGGCGCCTATCATCACCGACCAATAGCCATCTCCTATGGTGATAGGAAGGAGGGCCATCTCAATATCGGTTTTTAGCACACTTGAATATACCTTCAGATTGAGCGGTTGACTGTTTGCTATCGCGTTCGCCACCTCGTTAATACGGGAGCCGTAAAGGCCGGCATCGGCCTCCTTGACGTTCTTGCCCACCCGGTCCGCCTGGTAGCTGCCGATGATCGTGCCGTTTGCGGAATAGATCGCCATGGCGGCGATATCATGGTTATCATTAATAGTCGATTGTACCATAGGCTGAACAGCGTCAATTAAAATATTTACTCCCACGAGGCCCACCACTTCGTTGGTCTGGCTGTTGATGATGGGGACGGCCATGCGGAAGGCATGAGTATTTTTGCCCTGATAGACCTGGGGCACGGGGTCGCGCACGGGCATGGCACGGCTGCCGGAGTTGATTACCTGCTGGGCGGCGTCCACGCTCTCGTAAACCAGATGCTCCATATTGCCGGACCGGAGGGTATACCAGGGCGCATAGATGCCTTCCGGTGTGCAGCCCGGCGCATTCCGGTACTGGGCGTCAAGGCCGTCAAGCGCATTGGGCTTGAAAACGGCGAATATACCCACGATATTGGGCTCCCCTTTCAACGTTGTCTCAAGAAAGTGGTCAAAACGCGGCCTGCGCTCGGCCGCATTGATAGGTTCATAATCGCCCATAAAAATGGCCGCTATCTTGGCGACCCGCAAATAACCTTCTTCGCGGCCCTGCCAGTAGTTGGCCTGCTGTCCGGCCAAACGGTCAAGACTTTCCACGGACTGTTCCATAATGGTGGCCGATGCCTGGCTCAGGATAAGAACCGAAAGGCCGCCCACCACTACCACAAGGATTCCGATGACAATAATACTCAGTCTGAATTTAAGTTTCATAACGCTCCTCCAAAAATATTATAGCGGGTTATACGATGCCTTTTCCCGCATCTTCCTGAATTTGCCTTATTAAAGCGGCGGCTTCGTCAACGGAAATGCCTTCGATATTTTCCCGGTTCCGGAGGTCCCGGAGCGTGATGCTTTCCGCCGGGTTTTTTTCATCGGGGATAACGAGAAACCGGACGCCCTTTTTTTCTGCCAGCGCAAACTGTTTGGCAAGTTTTTCCCGGCTTCCTTCAAGCATCACCTCGCAGGAAATTCCCTCCTCCCGGAATTTCATCCCCAAAGCCTGGGCCCTGCCGCCGTTTTCTTCGGATACGCAGGCTATAGCCGTATCGGCGTAGGAGTGCCGCTCCGGCAGCCTCTCCAAATTTTCCAGCGCCGCGATAAGCCGGTCCAGCCCTATGGCGGCCCCCACCCCGGTGATACTTTCTTTTGAGTAAAGCCCCACGAGGTTATCGTAACGGCCCCCGGAACAAACCGATCCGATACCGGGCATATCCTGAAGGAATGTTTCAAACACCACCCCGGTATAGTAATCCAAACCCCGGGTAATCGAAGGATCAAGAAAAAAATAATTTTCCGTGCCGGTATCAATAATAAATTGACGAATCCGGCTAAGCCTTTCCGCCTCCGGCCCGCTGCCTGCAGCGTTCACCATGGCAGTGAACGTATCATCCCAGGAAGATTTCGCCGTCACAAAATCCAGAATTTTTTTACCCCGGTCTTCGTCAAGAAAAGCAGCCAATAAGGCGAGTGTTTCTTCCCTGCCGATTTTCCCCAGCTTATCCACGGTCCGCAGAATTTCCGCCGAATGATCCAATGCGTTTATCTTTTCCAAAAAGCGGTTAAAAAGCCCCCGGTGATTCACCCGGATTTTTACGTCCCCCGCCCCGGCGGCCCGGAGACTTTTTTGCATCATCAAAAGAATTTCAAAATCCGCAGCGGCGCTGTCGCTTCCCACAATATCAAAATCGCACTGGGTAAATTCCCGGTAACGGCCCTTCTGGGTATTTTCGCCCCGCCAGACTTTGGCGATATGGTAGCGTTTGAAGGGCAGCGTCAGATCCGCCCGGTGTTCCGCCAAAAACCGCGCAAAAGGCACCGTCAGATCAAAACGGAGGGCCACATCCCGGTCCCCGTTATCCCTAAAACGGTAAATCTGTTTTTCCGTTTCCCCCCCGCTCTTGCCCAAAAGAATCTCCGCATATTCCAGCGCCGGAGTATCAATCGGCACAAACCCAAAGGAGCGAAAACACCCCTCAATCCGTTCAGTCAACTCCCGCCGGGCGATTTCCGCTGCGGGCAAAAAGTCCCGAAACCCCTTGAGGGCCCGTGGTTCAATAATAGCCATATTGTCATTCTGGTTGAAATCGGGAAATTTTGCAAGGCGCGTCACAAATCATCCTCCATCAAAATCTCGAAGACCGCCGTTCCGCCAGACCGGTGATGTTCTGAAAATCAAAGGTTGATCCATCATCAAGAATTACCTGCCCGGTAAAGGAACCACAGACCTGCCGGCGTTTCAGCGAATGAAAAAAGAAACCGTGGTTTTCAAACCGTTCCTGATGGGGCCTGAAGGCCATCTCCAGCCGGTTGTCGTTGCTGGTAAAACGCCAGGGTTCAAGCCAATCGGCGGGGGATATGTGAAAGGAAACCTGGTCGAGTTTGTGGAGTTTGCCATTCAGAAAAAAAGCATTCTCGGTCCCCTCGGAAGAATCGGCGGTGCCGTAGCCTACGCTGAATCCCACGGACTGTCCCTTCGAGACCCCCGCCGCCGCCGCCCAGTAGCGCAGATCCTGCCCGGGGCGAATCTCCCGGCTCCAGTCAAAAATTCCCCAGCCGCGGCCCTGGGTAAAAAACAGCTCGGCGGCGCCGAACTGTATAACACCCTCAGCGGTATACCAGGGGGAACGCCGGGAAAAGCGGAAGGCATTTTTTTCCCGCCGCCAGGGCATATTGGTCACAATGGATTCCGCCCCCGGCGCGGGAGTTAAAACAATTTCCCCTCGCAGGACCCGGTGATGGCCAAACTTGGGAATATCCGCCCGGATGATACGGGCCCCGCTTTCCATGGCGGCAAAATCCAGCATCGATTTTTTTTGACGGAACCGGGCCGAACCGGTTTCAGCCTGAGGGGAAAGGCCGAGGCTCCCCATGGACAAGGGCACCCGGTAGTATTGCGTAGAACGTTTTTTATCTTTTAAGGACACCACGGAAATACCCGCATAGCCCAAGTAACCGTGATCCATTATCTCCATGATGATCAAATGGCTGGGGGAAATTAAGATATAACGGTCGGATTCGGAAACAAAACGGCGGGAACTGCGGATCTTCGACGGATCATAATTGAACAGAGGGGAACGGGCCCAGCCGAAATTTCCCGGTTTACCCGCTTCGTCAAGGACCTCCACAGGGGATGACAGCTCCATACATATATAATACTATAAATGATATGGGATCGGCAACAAACTTGAGCGCGGCTTATGCCGGCATGAAGGTTTTATTGATGGGCCTGGGGCTCCACGGGGGCGGCCTTGAATCGGCCCGGTATCTGGCTCTCCAGGGAGCTGAGGTAACGGTCACTGACCTTCGGGACGAAAAAACTTTGGCCCCTTCAATCGAAAAACTTTCTGCATTAAACGGAAAAATTTCTTTTCCCATCCGTTATGTTTTGGGCCGCCACGAAACCGAAGATTTTGAAAAAACCGACATGGTGATAAAAAATCCCGGCGTCCGGCGCGATTCCCCTTTTTTGCAGGCAAGTATCCGCTGCGGGCGCAGGATAGAAACCGACATTTCACTTTTTCTGGCCGCCTCTCCCGCCCGGCTTTTGGCCGTCACCGGTTCCAAGGGCAAATCCGGCACAGCGTCTAGTCTGCATTTTGTGCTGCAAAATGCCCGGAAACAGGGTGTTTTGCGGGGTAAAGCCTGCCTCGGGGGCAATATCACCGTATCGCCCCTGACTTTTCTTGAAGACCTAAGGCCTGAAGATGATGTGGTGCTGGAGCTTTCCAGTTGGCAGCTAGGGGATCTGGCGGGCCGCCGGATACTCAAACCCCGGGCCGCCGTTCTTACCGCCATCATGAGCGATCATCAGGATTATTACGGAAACATGGAATCCTATGTGGCGGACAAACGGATCATTTATCAAAACCAGGATCATGATGATATTACCGTGAGCGCTATTGATGATGAATGGGGGCGGAGCTTCAGCCGCGAAACTCCGGGCCGGTCTTTGGTCTATTCCGAAAAACCTCTGCCGGAACATATTGCCGGGGGCTGGCTCACGGGGCCTTCCGGTCCCGGCCTGGGGCGGCGTGAAAATTCATCCGAAATATTTGAGCTGGTGCCCCCGGAGCTTTTAATGCCGGGTTTTCATCAAAAGAAAAATTGTCTGGCCGCCGCTCTTGCTTTATGGGACCTGGGTTTGGATGCGGCATTTATCCGGGAAAGTTTGGGCAGATTCCCCGGCATAGAACACCGGCTGGAATTTTTTCACGAGGCCGGGGGCGTAAAATTTTATAATGATACCGCCGCCACGATCCCCGAGGCCGCCGCCGCTGCGGTGGAGGCTTTTGAAAAACCCCTGATATTAGTTACCGGCGGTACGGACAAAAACCTCGACTTTAGTCCGCTGGTAAAGGCGGCGGCCAAAACAAAGGCGCTGGTCCTTTTGGCCGGCACGGGGAGCGATAAACTGAAACCGCTATTAGCAGGCGCAAACATTCCCTTTCAGGGGCCCTTTGACACGGTGGAGGCGGCGGTAAAAGCGGCCTGTAATGCCGCAGACAAGGGAGACATCGTGTTACTTTCGCCGGGCTGCGCCTCCTTCGGGATGTTCCAGAACGAGTTTGACCGGGGCCGTAAATGGAAAGAGGCGGTGGTAAACGCCTGATATGGACCTGGAACTTTTGCGGGAACGATCCCGAATCATTGCATCAATACGGAGTTTTTTCGACCGCCGCAATTATCTTGAAACCGACACGCCCCTTTTATCCCCGGATCTGATCCCCGAATCCTGCCTGGAAGTTTTTGAAACCGCCCGCCTGCCGCCCCCTGAAAGCCGCAGCCGTAAACCGGAACCGTACTGGCTTATCCCTTCCCCCGAAATCTGGATGAAAAAACTTATCGCCCGGCACCGGGTGAGTATGTACCAAATCTGCAAATGTTTCCGGAACGGCGAATCCTCGGGCCGTTTCCACAGTCCCGAATTTACCATGCTGGAATATTACACCATGGATGCCGGTTATAAGGACTCCCTCATCATCACCGAAGATCTTTTTGCGGAGCTTGGCATCAAAGTTCCCTTTTTGAAAATTACCATGGAGGAAGCTTTTTCCCGCTGGGCCGGTTTCAGCCTCTGTGATGCGGTAAAGCGGGGGAATCTTTTGGACGAGGCAAAAAGGCTGGGGCTGGACGTACATGAGGGAATCGATATCCCCACACTGTATGATTTGATTTTCATTCATGCCGTGGAACAAAAAATTCCCCGGGATATGCCGGTGGCGTTGATGGATTACCCCGCCTTTGTTCCCTGTCTGGCAAAAAAACACACCGCCGGCACCGTCGAACGCTGGGAGCTTTATGCCAATGGAATAGAGCTTGCCAACTGTTATTCGGAAGAGACAGATCCCGCCGAGGTGCGCTGTTTTTTTGAAAACGAAGCGGCGGCAAAAAAGAAATCAGCATTGGTCAATCATCAGATTGATAGCGATTACTGGAAAATATTTTCCCTTGAAAATTCCGGTTCCGCCTTTCCCCGCTGCTCTGGTGTTGCCCTGGGTCTGGACCGGCTCATCATGGTCCTCACCGGGCGCTCTACCATCGACGGCGTGCTGCCCTTTCCCATGAAGTAATTTTACTCTATCACTTCGGAGAGACCGGAGCGGTCAAAGGCTGCACGGAACCGGGGGAGATGTTTCTGGCCGGTGCTGATATCGGCGCTGCCGGTAAAGCGGTACAAAACCTGCCGCTGGGTGATCACCTGATTCAAAAGGTCCCGCTTCATATCGATAAAATTCATCACCAGGTTTAACCTGGTTTCGGCGGAGGAAGAGGCGGGGATGTGGAGTATATCCTTTTCGACACCCCCGGCCCAGAAACGTCCGCCGCCGTAAAGCTCGTAGTTCATGCCGGAAAGTTCGAGGGGGAAATTATTGGGATTGTCGATGCGCAGCCTGACCCGGAACCTTGTGTTGATAAGCTCCGCCTTCAAAATAGCAATGTTGGTGATGGTAAAAACAGGCTCATGGATCCGGGGAAAAATCACCGATGCGGAAACTTCGCCGGCAATATCTATACCGCTTTCAGCGGTATAGGCCAGGTCCAGCCTCACACTGGCGGTGTACTCCTCTGCCGCTTCCTGCGCCGGATCATCCTTCAAATCCATTTCTACCCGCAGGGGAAAAACGGCGGAAGAACCGGCGGCTATGGCGGCGCCATTTTCTTCCAGATGAACAAGGGCGGTTTTAGCCTCCCCGCCGTTGAGCAACAAGCGCATCCCCCGGAGATTTAAAGAAACCGGCTGTGAGCGGGGATTTTCTACCTTCAGGGAAAATTTCAATATCACCCGGTCCACATCCTGCCCCTCAATTTCGTCCAGCGCCAGAGAAGCGGTGATTTCCTTTTCCGGGGGAGAAGGCGGTGGAGGCGCGGGAGGAGCAGCTTTACAGGCCAAAAACAGGGGAATCATCAGCAAAAACAGGGGCAGACGGTTCATTATCTATATATATCGGCTATTTTATCATTTTTGTGGAGCATGGGGCTATTCCCAAAGAGTTATTTTTAGGGCATAATGATAACCATGAAAGATGAAAGAAATGAGATTCCGCCCCGGTCCGCTGCAGTAAAAGAAGATACCTGGGATCTTTCCTCCCTTTTTGCCGATGATGCGGCATGGTACAAGGGCTTGGAAGAATATGAAAAATGTTCGGAAAAAATTCCCTCTTTCCGGGGCACCCTGAAAAATTCCGCCGATGCCCTGGGGGACTATCTGGATTTTAGCCGGGACTTGGGCATTCTGGAAGAACGGCTGGCCTATTACAGCGATCTCCGGCAGACCGAGGACGAGGGAGATGGCAATGCCCGGACTATGATGGGTCGTTTTATGATGTGCTCCGCAAAAATCAATGCCGCCCAAAGCTGGGCCAACCCGGAAATACAGGCCATCCCTGCCGCCGATATGGAAACTTTTATGGCCCAGGCCCGGCTCAAAGATTACCGCATCTTTTTGAAAAAGCTCCTCCGTTACAAGCCCCACATTTTAAGCGAAAAAGAGGAACGGCTTTTGGCCCTCCATGCCGAAGGTGAAGGGATCAGCAACGACGCATTTTCCGTTTTAACCAATGTTGATATGGACTTCGGTTTTATCGACACCCCCGAGGGGAAACGTCCCCTGTCTCAATCAACCTGGTCTGTGTTTATGGAAAACCCCGACCGGGAAATTCGCCGCCTGACCTACAAAAAATTCTACGGTAATTTCGCCGCCCACAAAACCACCCTGGCCAGCCTCTACTCCGGTTCGGTGAAACAGGATGTTATCCAGGCAAGGATTCGGGGCTTTTCCTCCGCCCGGGCCGGCGCTCTTTTTCCCGACAATGTTGATGAAAAAGTTTACGACAACCTCATCACCGCCATCAGTGAAAATCTTAAGCCCCTGCACCGTTACTACTCATTGCGAAAGAAAATCCTCAAGGTAAACGAGCTGCGGCACTACGATCTGCACGTCCCCCTGGTTCCCGGTGTGGTGAAAAACACCCCCTGGAACGAAGCGGTGGACGTCATTTCAAAGGCGCTTTCGCCCCTGGGAAGTGAATATGTGGATACCCTGCGAAAGGGGCTTCTGGGCCGCTGGGCGGATCGTTACGAAAACAAGGGCAAACGCTCAGGCGCTTTTTCCGCCGGGAGCTATACCGCCCTGCCCTACATTTTAATGAACTACAAAGAAGATTCGATCCGTGACATATTCACCCTCGCCCACGAAGGCGGCCACTCCATGCACTCCTGGTACTCCGCCCGGTCCAATCCTTTTATGCACTACGGCTACACAATTTTTGAAGCCGAAGTGGCCAGCACTTTTAACGAGGAGTTACTTTTCCGGTATCTCTTTGATCAAGAAGCAGACTCAAAGGATATGCGGGTCTACCTTATCAACAAACGGGTTGATGAAATTCTTGCCACATTGTACCGCCAGACCATGTTCGCCGAATTTGAAAAGATCAGCCACGAACAGGAAGAGGCGGGAAACCCCTTAACGGTGGAACTGCTCCGCGGCGAATACCGGAAACTTCTGGAAAAATACTTCGGCCCTGAAATGGTTCTCGAAGAAGAAAGCGACCTGGAAGCCTTGAGGATCCCCCACTTCTACCGGGCTTTTTATGTGTACAAATACTCCACGGGCATTTCCGCGTCACTGGCCCTGGCGGAACGGGTGTTATCGGGAGGGGCAAAAGAACGGGACGATTATTTCAGTTTCCTTAAATCAGGCGGATCGCTTTTCCCGATTGAATCCCTGAAACTTGCCGGGGTGGACATGAGCTCCCCCGAACCGGTAGAGCGGGCCTGCAAAACATTCGGCGCCCTGGTGGACGAGCTGGAAAAATTAGTTTAGGCCCTGCGCCCCTTATTTCATTGTGATCTTTTCAATGCCGGTGATTTCCTCCACCTTCACCGTGGAGGGGCCGTCTTTGAATTCCAGGTTTATCCATTCGCCGGCGATCTTTTTCGCCAATTCATGGCCGATGACCCGCTCCCCAAAACATAACACATTGGCGTTGTTGCTGAGGACGGAACGTTCGGCGGAAAAATTATCGTGACAGACCGCCGCCCGGATGCCCTTGAATTTATTGGCCGACATGGCCATGCCTATGCCGGTGCCGCAGACCAGAATACCCCGTTTTTCATAAGCGCTGGCGATTATTTTTTCGCAGACCCTTTTGGCTATGGTCGGATAATTCACCGGATCTTCGGCGCTGTCACAGCCCACGTTTTCCACCGTGATGCCCCTGGATTCAAGAAATTTTATCAACATGGTTTTCATGGGCACCGCCGCATTATCGCAGCCTATTACAAATGTACGCATCGAAAAATCTCCTTATGCTTTTAACTGTTCCAGAATGCCGTCCGCCATAGAAATGAGGATGATACAGCAGGAAACCGCCCCGGCATCCAGAACACCCCGCGAACGTTCCCCCAAACGGCTGGAACGGCCAAGTTTTGCCGCCAAATCTTTGGTAGAATCCCGGCCGGCTTCGGCAGCGGCCTTCATTATAACCAGAGCTTCCGGAAAACTCTTCCCCTCTTTCACCGCTTTTTGAAGGGCGTCGTTGGCCGGCGACAGCGTATCAACCAGGGTCTTGTCTCCTACCTTTGCCTCCACCACATCGCCGAGATCCGTAAGCCCCGCGTCCAGCATAGCCGCAAAAGCCGCTCCGTCGATCAGCTCAAACTTTTCCCCCGCCCCGGCCATGCCCATAAACACCGTGCCGTAAATGGGCCCCATGGAACCGCCGATTTTGGAAAAAAGCAGATTTCCCAATTCGTTAAGGCCATCGGTAAAACTGATTTCCTTATCTCTAATCTGATCGCCGAACAAAGTGAAGCCCTTGTTCATATTCATGCCGTGATCGCCGTCACCGATAAGACCGTCAACTTCGCTGAGGTAATCCTTGTTTTTTTGTATAGCGGATACCATCTTTAATAAAACCGGTTTGCCCGCGCTGTTTTTCATGCCGTCCAAAACGCGCCTCCTATTTTTGTTTCAGGCCCATACTGTAACAGGGCATATCAACAAATTTTTTCAACTCATCATCAAGCTTCATCACCGTCAATGTGGCGCCCATCATTTCCAGGGACGTAAAATAATTTCCCGCATAGCCCCGGTGAATTTTTATCCCCCTGGCGGTG
>BNUV01000005.1 GCA_025997615.1 Spirochaetia bacterium | reverse complement strand
GTCCACATGATCCCGGAACAGAACTGCCAGCTCCCTGTCCTCAAGAAAATAAACTTCCCGGCTGTGCGCCAGCAACGCGGGAACATCCGACGCCAAAAGATTTTCGCCCTTCCCCAAACCGACGATAAGGGGGCTGTCCTTCCGGGCCGCAATTATCCTATCGGGAAAATCCCCGGCGATCACCGCCAGCGCATAGGAACCTTCAAGGCGTTTCAACGTTTCCAGCACCGCCTCTAAAAGTCCGCCCCCCTCCGGCATAACGGCATGATAATAGTAATCAACCAGATGGGCGATAACTTCCGTGTCGGTGTCGCTCCTGAAAACCACGTTCCTGGCTTCCAGCCATTCCTTGAGCCGCCCGTAATTTTCGATGATGCCGTTGTGAACCACGGCGATGCGGCCCGATACATCCGTATGCGGATGTGAATTGATATCCGAAGGCTCGCCGTGAGTGGCCCAGCGGGTATGGCCTATCCCCAGGGTCCCCCGGAGGAGCTCCCCCTCAAGCCGCTTTGTCAAAACCTCCAGCGGACCCTTGGCCTTGTGAACCAGAAGCTCACCGCCCTCAAGCACGGCGATACCGGCGGAATCGTAGCCCCGGTACTCCAGCTTTTGTAAAGCGCCCAGCAGTAAAGGCGTGGCCTCTCTATCTCCAATGTAACCGGTAATTCCGCACATACGCCCTTCCTAAATATCCGCCAGAAAGGCGGTCCAGCCTTTCCAGGCGGTGTAAAGATCAATTTTGCTGATCACCTCAAAAGGTGAATGCATTGACAGAACCGCAATGCCGCAATCCAAAACTTCGATGCCCAAATTGGCGGCGTAAAGGGCGATGGTTCCCCCGCCGCCTTTATTCACCTTGCCCAAATTTCCGTATTGCCAGCGGACCTTGTTTTTGTCAAAGACCCCCTGGACTTTTGCGCAGAACTCCGCGTTGGCTTCGCTGCCGCCGACTTTTCCCCCGTGGCCGGTGTATTTGGAAATTCCTATACCCTTGCCAAAATACGAGGCGGTTTTTTTGTCGTAGACCGAATCAAAATTAGGATCAAAGGCGGCGTTCACATCGGTGGATAACATGGAAGATTTTCCCAAAGCCCGCCGTAATAACATTTCAGAGTAAACCGGTGTTGTTTTGGCGCACAAATACGCGGTAAAATTTTCAAAGAGCCTGGACTGCGCCCCGGTATTTCCCATGGAACCGATTTCTTCTTTGTCGGTTAAAAGGCAGACCACAGTTTTTGCGGGGGGCTTTCCGGAGGCGAAGGTCAAGAGCGCCCTGAACGCCGTGTACGCGCAAGAGCGATCATCGTGGCCGTAAGCGCCCACCATGCTCCGGTCCAGCCCCAGATCACGGGCTTTGACCGCGGGAACAAATTCAATTTCCGCCCCGGCAAAATCTTCTTCCACCATGCCGTATTTTTTATTCAGAATATTGAGGATGTTGATTTTTACCCTATCCTTGATCTTGTCATCCTTAAAGGGCCGCGAACCTGCCAAAATATCCAGCTCTTCGCCGTCAAGAAATTCATTGGCTTTTTTCTGCATCTGATCCCGGGCCAGGTGGGGCAAAAGGTCCGTAATCGTAAACACCGGATCCTCCGCATCTTCGCCAATGTTGATGTTCCTCTTGACGCCGTCCCTGCCGATAAAAATTCCGTGCATAGCCAGCGGAATCGTAGTCCACTGGTAATACTTAATCCCGCCGTAGTAGTGGGTATCAAAAAGGGCAAACTCGGCGGATTCGTAGAGGGGATTTGTTTTAAGATCGATCCGGGGGCAGTCCACATGGGCGCCTACGATGTTAAGCCCCTCTGTGGGAGGCGCCTTGCCGATGACCGCAAAAACCACCGACTTGTCCCGGATATTCTGATACACCTTGTCGCCGGGCCTTAATCCCCCGCCCTTCCCCAAAAGTTCCTCGATATCGACAAAACCTTTTTTCTTTAAGGTCTCAAGGCATCCGGCGGTAAACTCCCGCTCGGTTTTTCCCTTATCAATAAAAGCCTTGTACTCATCGGCAAAGCGGAAAATTTCCTCTTCTTCTTTTTCAGTACAGTTATCCCAGCAATTCTTTATCTCAAACCCAAGTTTTTCCTGGAGCATCTGCCCCCTTGTTTTTTTCTCGTCCGTACTTTTTCCCGCCATGGTGGCCTCCCCGGTTCAGTATATTACTGATACAATTTATTAGTCTATGGCTTGACGCTTACCGCCCCTTCGGGCTATCATCGATAAAATGAAGATTCTTGAGATTAAGAATGTCACCAGGAAGGATGTTCCCATCTACTACCGTCGTCTTTATTCGGGGGTCGCCGTTATTGAACTGATTAACAATCAGCAGGAATACCCTGTTGATGTTTCCATTGAGCATAAACCCACCGGGGAAAAGGAAATTCTTGTGACCTTTACCAATCCGCCGGATTATCCGCTGGTGCCGCTTGTAAAAGAGATTAAAAAATTTATTGATATTATGGACCTTAAAGGGGGCTTTCCTGTATAGCCTGGTTTCCTCGACGGTTGAGGAAACTATCGCTCTGGGGGAAAAAATCGCCGGCGCTCTGCACCGGGGCAGCGTAATCGCCCTGCGGGGAGGGCTGGGGGCCGGAAAAACCTGTCTGGTTCAGGGTATCGCCAGGGGCCTGGGTATTACAGAACGTATTACGAGCCCCACCTACACCATCGTTTCAGAATATGCCGCGGAAAATTCGCTCCCTTTTTATCATATTGATGCCTACCGCCTGGAGGGCGACGATGATTTTTCCAATCTGGGTGGGGAAGAATTTCTCTATGGCGGGGGAATCACGGCCATTGAATGGAGTGAGCGCATTGAGGGGTCCATTCCCGCCGGGGCCCTGACCATAGCCATTGAAATACTGGAAGACGGGAAACGGCGCATTACCGTGGGAGAAAAGGCGTGAACATTCTGGCCCTGGATACGGCCTCCCGGACCCTTTCCGTTGCCCTGCGCGCCGGGGAAGAAACCTGGTACACCGAAGTTGACGCGGGAATGCGCCATTCGGAACTTCTTATGGACCTTTGCGGGGGTCTTTTAAATTCCGCCGGGTTGGAACCTTCCGGACTCGGGGGCCTCCTGTGTATGAAAGGCCCCGGCTCCTTTACCGGGCTGCGCATAGGGTTTGCGGCGGTTAAGGGTATAGCGCTGGGGCTGAACATCCCCTGGGCCGCTGTTCCCACGTTGGACTGCATGGCCCGTCCACATACCGGGCGGCCGGCCTTTGTGCTGCCGGTGATAGATGCCCGGAAGAAAAGTTTTTTTACCGCCCTTTACAAAACCAATGCTGCTGCACCGGAGCTGCTCACCGGCTATCTTGATATTGATGCCGCCGGTATCAGCCGCCTTGTCACGCAGTATGTTACAAATGAAAAAATGCCGGTGCTGTTGGCCGGCCCCGACGGGGAACTGTTAAAAAAACAATTAAAAGATTTTTTGCCCGGTGATCTTTTTTCTCTGCTTCATGTTGATCCCCGGGGCGGCAGGGGGAATGCCCGGGAACTTTTGGAAATTGCAATAGAACAAAATATTCTGGAGCAAAAAAAAGGGAAACCCGCTGACGAAGAAGGTCCGATGTATCTGCGCAAAAGCGATGCGGAACTAAACCTGCAAAGCGCAGCAAACTGCTAAAGGGTTTCCCGTTTTGCGCCAAAGTCCAGCTCGGGAAATACCGTGCGGGATTCGGCGGCGGCTTTGTTTTCCGCTTTGATGGCGTCAAAAACTTCCTGCCGGAAAACTTTTACCGCCTTGGGAGCGTCCACCCCCAGCCTCACCTGATCGCCCCTGATCTCGATGATCGAAACGGAGATGTTATCTCCAATCATTATTTTTTCATTAACTTTTCTTGATAGTATCAACATTACTCTTGCCTCACTGCAGCAAGCTCCGCCATGATGTCGTGCTTTGTTTTCCAGCGGGCATCGCTTAAAATCGCCTGCTTCCCCTCCCGGGTGTCCCGGTTTATCACCAGGGGGCCCTGGAGATTCGCCGTCATGGGGCCGCCGTCAAAGGGGATTGTGACGATGGCAAAAATCAGTGCCTTGGCCGGATCGTCAATACCGATTTCCGCCAACTCCTCGTTGCTGATATTTACTTCATAGTCGGGGCGGAAGAGGAAGGGATTCACCAGAACAAAGGCCGCCCCTTCGGATTCCAGGGACTGGAGCCAATAAAAAGGCTGCCGTTCCGCATCGAGGAGCACATAATACTGCAGCGATTCAAATCCAAAAAGCCCCCGGGGGAAAAATATTTTTTGCCGTTCGTCAATATCAATCAGGCCATAGGCCTTTGTCGCAACTTTCATTACCGCATGCTCCTCATCATTACTTAACGGAGAAAATCCAAAAGAGTGGGGGGAATGATCCGGGCGCCCACCTGCAGACTTGCCTTGTGGGCAAAATCCATCATCGCCAGATCCGTCAAAGCGGTGGCCATATCCAGCCCGGTCTCATTACTGAGCGCCTGGGCTACCCGGGGGATTTCATCATTCAGGCGGTTCCAGGTCATTTCCGCCCGTTCATAGCGGCTTCCCACGGTGGCCAGGCGGCTCTGAATATTGGTAAGGGCCAGATCCATGCCCCCTATGCCCTGACTGCCGATAAAGTCCTGATCCCCCCGGAATAGGGCATCCCGCACCCGGATCACCATATCAAAGATCGAGCCGCCGGCAACCTTAGCTGAAGGGTTCCAGTTCGGCGCGGAGGGATCGTTATTGGCGGTGATCATTCCCAAATCCTGCATCACCTGGGATCCTTCTTTATCTTCAAGGCGGATAAGGTGGGCGTTTGTTCCTTCCAGCACCAGACCCCGGCTGTCGGGATCGATGTAAGCTTTTACCGGGGCCGATGCTTCATTTATCTTCGCCACGATCGAGGGCAGCGTATCGCCGGGCGTTACGTTAATTTCCACGCCGTCCAGAATAAAAGCCCCCGGAGAAGTTACCCGGTAATCGGTGGCATCATAGCCGGAATAGATCTGCATCTTTTCGGCCCAAAAAACTTCCCCTCCGCCCAGATCGAGATCGGCATAATTCTGTTCACTGATCTCTGTCCGGCGGGCAGGCCCTGCGCCGCGGTATTCCACCCGGACCACCACGGATTCACCGGCGCCCTGCACTGTCCCTTCCACAATTCGGAAAGGCTCGGTAAAAGCCTTATCCCCGGCGAAGATCTGTTTGCCGTCTTTTCCCACGGCGTTGGAAACCGAAACCAACTCTTTAAGGAGCTCGTTTATTTCCCTCCCGATATAGTTCAATTCATCGGGGCCGTTGGTTCCGTTGGCGCCCAGGACCGTCAATTCCCGGACCCGCTGGAGAACTTCGTTGGCCTGTTTTATATACCCATCCACCTGGTTGTAATGATCCCGGGCGGAAAGGGTATTTTTTTCAAACCGTTCCAGCCGGGAAAGGTACGATTCATAACGCACTGCATGGGAAGCCGCCATGGGATCATCCCTGAGATTGAGAACGCCCTTTTGTGTTTCGATCATTTTTTGAGTGTGGGCAATTCCCTCTTCCTGCCGCCTGAGATAATACTGTAAATCAGTGTTCGGCATTTGTGTTGAAACCCGTCTCATTTATGTTATACCCCCATCCGGTTAATTAAAGTATCCAGCAGCGAATTTACCGTGGTGATAAACCGGGCCGCAGCAGCATAACCCTGCTGGTATCTGAGCAGATCGGAAAGCTCTTCGTCCATATTCACCCCGGAGACCGATTCCCGCATTTCTTTAAGTTCCTTCATCACAAGATTCTGGGTTTCAAGATTTTTATTACTCTCCTTCCCCAGCTCACCGATGCGGGCCACGGCATCGGCAAAAAAATCATCGAAGGTCCGCAATTTTCCCACCATCACCGAAGTATTTCTGATAGATGCAATGGCCAGGGCCGCTTCCCCGTTCCCCGGATTGGCGGGCCGGCCGTTCTCGCCAAAACCTGCCGCCACCGAATTGTTGTCCCGGAGGATGGCGGGATTCACCTCGATCCACCCTGAGGGATGAGCCACCGGGGCTACCGCTATGTCTGTAGTGTCTCCCCGCAGCGCCGCCACCGCATCGCTCTGGGCCCAATCGTAGGCGCCATCGGGACCGGAGGCGTTCAGCACCCCGGCGTAGCCTTCAAGAAAGCGTCCCGAATCTTCAATATGGCGGATCACAAAATCGGGATTGTCCAAAGCCGGATCCCTTTTTTCATTGGGCGTTCCCCGGAAGGAAAGGTGTCCGTCCCGGTTAAGCCGGGCGGTAACTTCGGCGCCGGAATTATTCATCCGGGTGATGATGTCCGCCACCGTGTCCGTGGGATAATAGGGCACATCGACGGTGCCCCCGGCGGCGGAAAGAGTGATGGTTCCCGACAGCCCCACCTGGGCCCGGGCTTCCAGTTCGTTGACGCCGTTGATCCGGAAGATATAGCTGGTATCGTATTCCCCGTCGCCGTCCCTGTCATAATTACCGTTCACATTGGTAACAAAGGCCCGCTCCACAAAAAAATCATTGCCGGTGCTGCCGTTCAAACCGTAAGCGCCCCGGTGCACTTCATTCACCAGATCGATAAAGTTCATGGCCAGCGTATCAAGACTTTGAATTTCGGTGGCGATGGTATGATCCCGCAGTTCCAGGAGGGCGCCTAATTTGCCGGTATGTTCGTTGTCGGTGATCCCCTGGGGGATTTCCAGGGGCGTTCCCATATCCGCCCAAAAAACTTGAGCAAACCCTTCGTCGTTGCTCCGGCGGAGATCAAACTGCCGCCCTATGCTGCCCTGCACAAAAACATGGCCCCCCGTGTGGACCATAAATTCATCCGGATCCCGGGTATCCACGGTGACACTGATCAGGGAAGAAAGCCGGTCCACCAGAAGATCCCGCCGGTCGTAAAGATCATTGGGATTGTCCCCCTGGGCCTTGATTCGCTGAATCTCGCTGTTGAGACCCGCAATCTGCTTGGAAAGATCGTTTATCCGGTCCACCGTCAGCTTGACATCGCCATCGGCCATATCCTGGAGGCTCCGGAGCTGGAGAAAATCATCGCGGATGCCGCCCAAAAGCGTATTGGCCCGTTCCACCACCGCCGTGCGGGGCGCCGTATCCGCCGGATACATAGACAGTTCCTGCCATGCATTCCAGAATTCATCCAGCTTGGGGCGGACAGAATTGGCGCCCACCTCTTTGGTAATATTTTCAAGATTCCTGATATACGGGTCCCGGGCGGTCCAATAGCCCTCTCCTCCCGCCTGGGCCACGATACGCCGGTCCAAAAGCTGGTCCCGGATCCGTTCAATACGGGATACCACCGCCCCCTGCCCCAACTGGCCCGGGGTCTCCTCCCGGTTAAGGCCCGGCAGATAAATCGGCTCGAAGGGTGAAAATTCCACCCGCTGCCGTGAATAGCCCTCGGTGTTCCGGTTGGAAAGGTTATGACCGGTGGTATTGATAGCTGTTTGATGGGCCACCACCGCCCGTTTTCCAATTTCGAGGCCCATAAAGGTTGAAGTCATCCTGTTACTCCCTGGTTCAGAACCATGTTCCGCATATCCTGAGGTACCTTTGTCCCCTGCCGTGAATAGGCCGGACCGAAGCGTTTTGGCAGGGCAGTTTCCAGAAAAGAGCCCACAACCGTCCGCGCCTCGTCCAAATAATCCAAAAGGTCCGTATTGGCGGCCTTGAGTTTCAGCGATTCCCGCTTCAATTCCCGGTAACGGCCGGTAATTTCCTGTCTTTGAGGCTCAGGAAACCGGGAAACCAGGGCATAAAACCGCTCTGCCCCATCCGCTCCGGGGAGAGAGGCCGAAAGTCCCGCAAAAATCCGGGCCCGTTCCCCCTCCAGATCCTCAAAACGGCCGCTTAATTCCGCCAATGAGTGGATAGAGCTATCAAAACCTTCCCATTCCCGCCGGATGACAGCCCGGGTAACCGCTTCCTGGATCGGGCCCAACTGGGCCAAAAGCCCCGCCTCCCGTTCCAGAATCTCCAGACAGGCTTCATAATTTCCATAATTTTCGTTCATATTCGTATTCATGGAATACTCCTAAACAGCGGCAGGGCCGCATCAATCGGAAGCGGTACGAAGTGCCGCATACCTCTCTTAACATATCGGTGAAAAAATCACCCCGGTTAAGCAAATTCGCCCTC
Organism: Spirochaetia bacterium; assembly: GCA_025997615.1. Classification (GTDB taxonomy): domain Bacteria; phylum Spirochaetota; class Spirochaetia; order Treponematales; family Breznakiellaceae; genus BNUV01. The sequence continues at coordinate 67,556 of BNUV01000005.1, read as the reverse complement.
CCCTTGATCATCCTTCGTTTATATCCTACAGTTCTACTAGGAAAGCCTATCATTATGGAAAATGAAACTCATTGTTGTGAAAAACGTCATCTTGCCACCACTTTAGTCCGGGGGACGAGCCTTTTCGAGGCCCGCACCGGGGCCGTCAGTACGCCGATTTACCAGAGCGCCGCCTTCCGGCATCCGGGCCTGAACCAGAGCACGGGCTTTGATTATTCCCGGGCGGCCAACCCCACCCGGACGGAGCTGGAAAAAACCATAGCCCTGGCAGAAGGGGGCAAATACGGTCTGGCTTTTTCTACCGGTATGGGGGCGATTTCCGCCATCATAAAAATTTACAAGCCGGGTGACCATTTTATCCTGTCCGAAGATATTTACGGCGGCACCTACCGGCTCTTTACGGAATATTACGAGAAATACGGCTTCGCTTTTTCCTGGGTCGATACGAGTATTCCCGGCAGCATTGAAAAAAGTTTGCGGAAGGAAACAAAGGCTATTTTTGTTGAAACGCCCTCAAACCCCATGATGAAGGTTACCGACATCGCCGCCACTGCAGAGATGATACATAGGCAGGGCGGCGACTTGATTGTAGACAATACCTTTCTTTCGCCGTGGTTTCAGAACCCCCTCAAGTTTGGCGCCGACATGGTGATCCACTCGGGCACAAAATATTTGGCGGGGCATAACGATACGCTGGCGGGATTTATCATTCACTCCAGGGACGATCTGGAAGAGCCCCTCAGACAGGCACAGATGAGCGAAGGCGCTTCCCTTTCGCCCTTTGATTCGTGGCTCACGCTGCGGGGGCTTAAAACATTGCCCCTGCGGATGGAACGTCATGAAAAAAACAGCGCCCGTATTGCCGAATGGCTTCGCAATCATAAGCGTATAGAAAAAGTTTTTTACACCGGGTTTGAAGATCATCCCCAATACCAAATTTCAAAAAAACAGAGCAGGGGATCAAACGGGATGATTTCTTTTTATCTGAAAGATCCTTCCGATGTGCCGGTTCTGTTAAAAAGCGTATCGCTGATACTCTTTGCCGAAAGTTTGGGCGGCGTCGAATCGCTCCTCACCTATCCCCTCGTACAGACCCATGGCGCTATCCCCGAACAGATGCGGCTTTCCTCCGGGGTCAACGAAAAACTTATGCGGCTTTCGGTGGGCCTTGAAGATGCGGATGATCTTATTGATGACCTCGACACGGCCCTTGAAGCCTGCGCCGCGGCGGGGAAAAAATTATGAGGATTTCAACCAAGGGGCGCTATTCGCTGGAAGCCCTACTCTACATGGCGCTTCTGCCCGATGGGGTTTATTCCAGCACCCGTTCCATTTCGGAACATACGGGCATTTCCGACGGCTATCTGGAACAGCTTTTTATCCCCCTGCGAAAGGCGGGAATTATTCAGGGCATCCGGGGGCCCCAGGGGGGCTATCTTCCGGGGCGGGAAAAAAATAAAATTACCGTGGGCGATATTTTGCGGGCGGTGGAAGGTTCCCTAAAACCGGTGAATTGTGTTGAATCCCTTGTCTGCCCCTTCAGGGAAAAGTGTATTTCACGGCTCACCTGGAGCGAGCTTTACGACGAGATCAACAAGTGTGTGGATTCCATCACCCTGCAGGATCTTTGTGAATCTTATCAAACGATAGACAAGATGGAGTACACCATTTGAAAATTTCAACCAGGGGACGTTACGGCATCCGGCTCTTAATTGATTTGGCGGAACATCTTGATGAACCTCATGTATCGCTGGCCAGCGTGGCGGAACGGCAAAGTATTTCCATCCGTTATCTTGAACAGGTGGCGGTGATCTTGCGGCGTTCCGGTTTTATCCGTTCCGTCAAGGGCGCTTCCGGCGGTTACACGCTGGCACGGAAACCGGAGGACGTCATCATCGGGGAGATTTTGCGGGTTCTGGAGGGGGATATGCTGGTGGTGGACCCTCCCCTGCCCCAGGCGGTGGAAAATAAGTTCCAGCGCTGTATACGCTTAACCGTTTTTGATCGGCTCAACGAGCAGGTCGCCCAGGTGATAGACCGGAAAACCCTGGCCTCGGTTTTGGGGACCGTGGATCCGGATGAATCATATATGTATTTTATTTAGCCTTAATACCGGTTATCAAAAATCCGCGTAGACTTTTTTTCGCTCCGGGGCAGTTCCATCATACCCACCGCTTTGGCCTCCGGGGTAATCCCTATCTTTTCCTTGAAGGCCGCCTCCACCGTTTTTTCCAGAGCTTTCATCCCCGCCGGATCGGCCACGCCGGTTTCAAAAAGTAAATTCAAAATATCCCGGCCGTTAAGATGATCGATCTGAATCTGGTATTCGCTGGAAACCCCGGCGATGCCCGATAAAACTTCGTCCACCCGGCTGGGGTAAATCATGGCGCCTTTTACCTTTACCATATCGTCGCTGCGGCCGATGAGCGTATCGATGCGGGGAAAATCCAGGCCGCATTCGCAGGGCCCCGGCAGCTCCCGGGTCAGATCGTGGGTGCGATAACGGATCAGCGGGGCCCCCTCTTTTTCCAGGGTGGTGATCACCAGTTCGCCGGTTTCCCCCGCCGCCGCCTGTTCGCCGGTTTTTGGATTGATAATTTCGTAGTAAAGATAATCGGTCCACATATGCATCCCCGAGTTGCAGCGGCAGCTTATGCCTATGCCAGGGCCGTAAATTTCCGTGAGGCCGTATATATCGTAAAGCTCCACCCCAAGTTCCGCCGCGATCCGCTGACGCATCTTTTCACCCCAGCGCTCCGAACCGATAAGGCTCTTTTTCAAATGAATTTTATTTCTGATGCCCCGCCGTTCGATTTCTTCCGCCAAAAGCAGTGCGTAGGAAGACGTGGCGCAAAGCACCGTGGACTTGAGATCTTCCATCATTTTTAACTGTTTATCCGTATTGCCCGGACCCATGGGGATCGTCATGGCCCCCAAAAGTTCCGCCCCCAGTTGAAACCCTATCCCCGCAGTCCAGAGGCCGTAACCCGGCGTAATGTGAACCCGGTCAAGGGCCGTGACCCCGGCGGTTTTGTAACAGCGACTGAACATCAGCGCCCAGTCATCCACATCCTTCTGCGTGTAGGGAATGATCACCGCCTGCCCTGTGGTCCCCGACGAGGAGTGAATCCGCACCACCTTTTCCTCGTCCACCGCCAGAAGCCCCAGCGGATAGGCATCCCGGAGATCCGCCTTTTCTGTAAAGGGGAGTTTCTCAAAATCCGCCCGGTCTTTAATGCCGGCGGGATCTATCCCCTTGAAGTGTTCCCCGTAAAAAACGCCCTTCATCGCATGGGTGATGGATTTTTTGATCCGGCCCAGCATTTTTTCGTTCATGTCCATAATGTGCGATCATTGTATACCGTGGAGGGCTTTATTTCAAGGTTCCCATTTCAGTTTGCCGTCCATCACTTCGCCGGAAAAGAACCGCCGGCATTTTTCCGCAGTGGCGGTACAGTTGGTTCCGCAATCGCCGCCGCAGAGGGCATCGGGGTAGAGACTCCGGGTGCGTTCGATAACGCGCAGCATTTCGTGATAGGGGATCAGGGGATCAATTCCCGCCAGGGCCATGTCGGCATAAAGGGGGGCGGTGATAGCGGCGCGGACCGTCCGGGTGAGGCAGGGAAATTCCAGACCGCCGGGAATGGGATCGCAGGGGATGCCTATGTTGGCCTGTAGCGCCATGGATGCAGCATTCTGTACTTCCCGGCCTGTGCCGCCGGCCATCCAGGTAATAGCGCCGGAGGCCATGGCGCAGCAGACACCTGACTCACCCACGCAGCCTGAAATTCCCGTGGGCCGGCAGAGGGTATAGGCGATGGCCCCAAGGCCCGCCGCCACCACAAGACCCTCAAGCTGTTTTTCTTTACTGAAGTTTCTGGCTTCCCGTACCGCCTCTAGGGCCGAAAAAAGATAACCGCCGCCGGTACCCATGGGGCCGGGGACAATTTTGACGCCGGGAATTTTTGCATTTACCGAAAAGGCGTAATCCATGATGCGGGAAACGAGGGGATCCTGCAAAACCCTGCCGCTTTTTTTATAACGGTTCCAGTGTTTTCCATATACCGGAAGGAGCGGCGTATCGGGTACGGGATCTATGCCCCGGTCTTCCAGAGCATGAATTTGATGATAAAGAATTTCCCGTATATTTTCAAAATAATTCCAGATAGCTTTTTCATCCCAGCCGGAAAAAGCTTTTTCGTATTCAACGGCGGCGTCAACAAAGGAAATATTTTTTGCCGCTGCATAGGCCGCCCATTCGTCTACTGTTTTAAAGATTTGTTCCTTTCTGCCCTTAAAACTGGTAACGGGCAGGAGGGCCGGAAAAAAAAGATAATCCGCCTCGTCAAAAATACCAAGGTCCGTTTCTGCGGGCTGATAATCCAGCTCGATAAAAAACGCATTCCCCCCGGCGGCGTTTTTGATTTCCCGGCTTTCCAATACCGCGTCTCCCCGGGCAGCAATGAAGGCGTTGATTTTCGATAAGGTTTTTTCATTTTGTTTTACGAGCAGGGCAAAACTGTCCCCCTGCCAGAGCAATGGAAAACCGTTTATCTCAAAAACTTTGATCATGCCGCCGCCTATGGAAGCGCCAATAAGACGGCCCTTTTCACCCTTGACGCTTTCCACATCAAAACAAACGGATTCAGGATAACAATTATCTTTATCCAAAAGGCCGAATTCGTAGGCGATTCTCTTTTCCCGGGCAAGCTCGTGGGCGCGGAAAAGCCTTTCGTCATCGGGGCGGAATTTTTGCAGCCCCCCCAAAAATGCCCGGTCTTCCATCATATTACCCAGATCGCGGAGTTGATTTTCCCCGCCGGGATTAAAAGAAATTTTCACCCTTTTAAGATCGCCCTTCACCAAAAAAGAAGCGGCCCACCCCACCCTGCTGTTTCCGGCAAAATTTGACGAAGAACCGGGCTGCATGATGGGACCGAAAACATCGTTAAAAAAATCAGGATAAAAAATTTTATTCATTTCAAAATTACCATACCAGATTATAATCCCGGCTCTTCAAAAGAAAAGCCCTGGTGCGCTCCTGGACCGGATGATTAAAAATCTGTTCCGGTTTTCCGTCTTCAATAATAGTTCCCCCATCCAGAAAAACCACCCGCGAGGCAACATCGTTTACAAAACGCAGTTCATGGGAAACGAGGATCATGGTCATTCCCCCGGCGGCAATACGCTTAATCACCTCCAGCACTTCCGCAATCCACTCAGGGTCCAGGGCGCTGGTGGGCTCGTCAAAGAGCATTACCCGGGGATCCACCGCCAAAGCCCGGGCAATGCCTATACGCTGCTGCTGTCCGCCGGAAAGCCGGGAAGGATATTCGCCGGCCTTGTTCTCCAGCCCCACGGAACGGAGCAGCTCCATGCCCTTTTCATCCGCCTCAGCCCTGTTGATTTTTTTCACGGTGATAAGGCTTTCGGTAACATTCTGTAAAGCTGTTTTATTTTTAAAAAGATTGTAATGCTGAAACACCATGGAAGATTTTGAACGCAGCCTCTGTATATCCGCCTTCTTCGCCCCGAAACGGTACAGCGGCGAAGCAGTAACCTTTTCCCCATCAACCGTTATTTCACCGGAATCGGGTTTTTCAAGCCAGTTTATCATCCTGAGCAGGGTTGTCTTTCCCGCACCGCTTTGGCCGATGATCGAAACTATTTCTCCCTTTTCCACCCCGAGATTGACTTCCCGAAGCACCTGATTTCCCCCGAAACTTTTGCTGATTTTTTCCAGGCTGACTATCATGATGCAAAAGTCCTTTCATGCCGCCGGGCGCGTTTTTCGGCCATGACAAAAAGACGGGAAAGAAAAGTACAGAGCACCCAATAGATAATGGAAACAACCACGTAAATTTCAAAAAAACGGTAACCCCGGGCGCCCACGATCCGTGCCCGGGCCATAAGATCAATAATGGAAATGGTAAAAACCAGCGACGTATCTTTTAGCATGGAGACCAGCGTGTTGGCCAGCGGCGGAATAGCGATGCTGAAAGCCTGAGGCACAATGATGCGCCGCAGCGCCTGGCTTGTTGTCATGTTTACGCTATAGGCCGCTTCGAGCTGGCCCAGGTCCACCGCCAGAAGCGAGCTCCTGATAGTCTCCGACATAAAAGCACCGCCGTTCAGCGACAGGGCGATGATGGCGAAGGCCAGACGGGGCACACTGTTTATGTTGAAATCCGTTCCCCATACTTCATTCAAAAGTTTCAGCGTCAGGGGCAGGCCGAAATACACCAGCATGATCTGAACCAGCATGGGCGTTCCCCGGGTAAAAGAAACGTAGACCTTGCATATCGGAGAAAAGATGCGGACATCGAAATAGCGGATCAGGGCCGTAACCATGGCGATTACAAGCCCTATCACCGCGGAAAAAAGGGCCAGAAAAAGCGTAACCGGGAGGGCGGTGAGAATTTCCGGCACGGATTCTACCATAAATACCGGATCAAATAACTTTCCCATTTCACCCTCCCTTTTACCCGTGCAGCAGGTCCCGATTAATTAGCCGCCAAAGCTTCCTTGGTGGAATAATCTTTACCGAAAAAATACTTTTTGGAAAGAGCGCTCAGGGCGCCGTTGTCCAGAAGCTGTTTCAGAGCCCCGTCAATGCGGTCACGGTACTCTTTGCCTTTAGCGGTTCGGGGAAAAAGCAGGTGGGAAGACGAAACGCCCCATTCGGTGATGGTGATTCCGTTGATTTTAAGTCCCAGGGATTCCGCCGCAAGATAGGCGGTGATGGCGGAACTCAGGGCCGCATCCACCCGGCCGGCGTCTACATCCAGCAGATATTTATTCACGTCCCCATCGGTATAAATGATTTCAATTTTTTCTTCCGGATGCTGTTTGACATAATCTTCCAGAGACAATGTTGCCGCCGAACCTATGCCGACGGCCACCTTTTTCCCCTTGAGATCCGCCAAAGATTTTATATCCCTGCGGTCGGCCTTGAAGATAATATCCGTGCCGCCCCAGTTGTAGGGCACCGTGGAAAGGTAGTATTTTTCATCCCTTTCCTGCCGCCAGGAAATGTCGCTGGCGATAAGGTCGAATTCCCCCGCCTCCAGGGCCACGAAAATCCCGTCCCAGGCGGTGGGCACAAAATCGAAACTGTACTCGGGAAGCAGATCCCCCACGGCCCTTACCACCGCCACATCGTAGCCGTCGGCCCGGCCCGAAGCGTCCACAAAATTGTAGGGGGGAAACGCTCCCTCGGTCCCTACCCGCAGCGCCGTTACGCCCGAGGCGCTTTTAGCAGCCTTTGAACCGCCGGCAAACACCAAAACCCCGGTAAAAATCAGCAAAACCACCAGAAAAACACTCTTCTTCATCACTTTAGCCTCCATATTACACGATTTTTGTCAAGCAAGCCCCTGAGGAGCCCTTAACTATGTTAATACTATCGGATTACTAGGATATATGTCAAGGGGAACAGCCCTTTGAGCATCGTAAGCCATGCGATAATTATCTCCCCCTCTCCCCGCCAATCTCCAAGGCTTTAATATTCATTTCCAGATAAGCGGGGGGAATCTGCCGGGCCAATACCTTCCGCACATCTTCTGCGGTAAAGGGGAAAAAGTTTTTTGCCAACGCCGCCCCCAACACCGCTACATTGATCACCCGGGTGCTGCCGGAGCGATCCAAAAGATCTTTTTCCTTAAGCACCGTCAAATCGGCGGTGTTTTTATCAAGATAATCCAGCATCGCCTTTGCATCGTAGGGCGCGCCATTCGCGCCGGCGGGCGGTTGTACCTTGTCCAGAACCAGCATCCGGCCCTGTGGGGCGAGGAAGGGCAAAACACGGAGGGCCTCGGCAATCTCAAAGGCGATGATGATGCCGGCTTTTCCGGGGGGGATCAGGGGCGAAAAAATACCCTGGCCCATGCGGATGTGGCTTACCACGGAGCCGCCGCGCTGGGCCATGCCTATGGTTTCGGAACCGCGGACATCGAGGCCCTGATCCAGGGCGGCGGCGGCGATGAGCCGGGACAGGAGCACCGTTCCCTGTCCACCCACGCCGGTGAGGAGGCAGTTTAACATCATGGCCTGCCCCCGGTGATAGCGCCGGAGGCGCAGAAATTTTTGCAGAGGCCGCAGCCGGTGCAGAGGGCCGGATCGATAACAGCGGCGGAAGGCCGGGTATTTTTCTCCAGCGAAAGGGCCGGGCAGCCGGTTTTCTTTACGCAGAGGCCGCAGCCTGTACAAGAGTCTCCAATAATTTCACAGGGGGTTTTGTTTGTTGATTTATCCACGGCGATGCAGGGGCCCTTCAATATCAGCGCCCTCACCCCGTCAACCGGAATAAGATCCGCTGCGGCTTTTTTTGCAGCGGCAAAATCAAAAGTATCAGCCCCGGTGATATGCCTAACGCCGACAGCGTTCAGTATAGCGCTGATGCTGATCTTTTCGGCGGCCCCCCCGGTAACGGTTTTGCCTATGCCCGGATGAACCTGATTCCCCGTCATGGCGGTGGTGCTGTTATCCAGAACCACGATGATGATGCGGGAGTGGTTGTAGACCGCGTTAATGACACCGGGAATGCCGGTATGAAAAAAAGTGGAATCGCCGATAAAGGCAAAATTAACCGTGTCATTTTCTATGCGGTTAATTCCCTGCGCCATGGTGATTCCTGCCCCCATGCAAAGACAGGTGTCTACCATATCCAGCGGTTGGGCGTTTCCCAATGTGTAACAGCCTATGTCGCCGGAATACACCGCCTTTTTGATAATCCCGTTCCGGACAGCCTCGCCAACGGCCTCCTTGACCGCGAGAAAACTATTGCGGTGGGGACAGCCCGCACAGAGCACCGGGGGGCGGACCGGCAGGGGCGGAAGATCGGGGGCAGGCGCAGAGGGCGTAAGATCACCAAAAAATTCCTTTAGCTTTTTTTCGATAAGCGCCAAAGAATTTTCCCCGGCCTTGGGCATATCACCGGAATTTTTCCCCCGGATTTTCACGGGCAGATGATGGAGACCGCAAAGCCGGACCAGCTCGTTTTCTATCACCGGATCAAGCTCTTCGATGACCAGAACTTCGTCCAGCCCTGAAAGAAATTCCAGAGCGAGTTTATCGGGAAACGGAACCGTGGAGGCCTTAAAGAGTTTGCACTGTTCGTGTTTTTCTGCGGAGATGCCGCTTAAAATTTCCTTTGTATATGCCCAGCTCACCCCCCCGGCGGCGATGCCGAGTTTACCGGCGCCGGAAAGTATATTGCCCTTGTATGTGGAAAATTCATCCGCCATGTTTATCAAATCTTTTTCTATTTGAAGATGGTTCCGGTAGGCAAGGCTGGGGAAAATAACCCAGCGGCCCCCGGCTTTGTCAAAACCCAGAGGTGTTTTGCGGGGCAGATCGTCAAGCATTTCCACCGAGGCATAACTGTGACAAACCCGGGTGGTGGGCCGGAAGATCACCGGGCGGTGGTATTTTTCCGAACACGCAAAGGCATCGGCGATCATGAGGTAGGCCTCATCCGGCGTGGCGGGATCGAAAACCGCTATTTTTGCAAAGGCGCCAAAACGGCGGGTGTCCTGCTCGGTTTGGGAAGATATGGGCCCCGGATCATCCGCCGCCGCCACTACCAGGGCTCCGGCGACTCCCAAATAGTTAAGGCTCATCAGCGGATCCGAGGCCACGTTAAGGCCCACCTGTTTCATCGTCACGAGGGCCCGCCCCCCGGCACAGGCGGCGCCCGCGGCAACTTCCAGAGCGGTTTTTTCGTTCACCGACCATTCAACATGGATTTTCCTGTCACCGGAACCTATTTCCTTAACGATGGTTTCAAGAATTTCCGTGGAGGGTGTTCCGGGATAGCCGGTAACCACATCAACGCCGGAGCGGAGAGCGCCCAGAGCGATAGCCTCATTTCCCATTAAAAGACGTTTACCCATTTTTTTCCGCCCCAAGACCCAGATATTGCATGAGCGTTTTATATACATTTTCCATTTCAATCGGTTTCCCTAAATGGGCGTTCATTCCGGCATCCCGGGCCAGCTTGATATCCGCCTCCATCACATTGGCGGTCATGGCGATAATGGGAAGTGTCGCATCGCTGCGATCAAGGGCCCTTATTTGACGGGTTGCGGCACAGCCGTCCACCACAGGCATCTGCATATCCATCAATATAACGTCAAAATAACCCGGTGTTGAAGCGGTAAATTTATCCACCGCCTCTTTACCATCGGCGGCGGTCTCCATCTCCAGCCCCGTGGCGGATAACAGTTCCAGAACAATATCCCGGTTAATCTCGATGTCATCCACCACGAGACAGCGTTTTCCCGAAAAATCAAAAGCATCAGCTTCCGGGACCGCGGTTTCATCTTCGGCATCGTCTTTTGTTTTTTCCGGATGATCTTTTGCAGGACAATGTATGGTAAAAATGAAAACGCTGCCCTTCCCTGCTTCACTTTCAACGGTAATTTCCCCGCCCATCATCTCCACAAGGCTCCGGGAAATCACCAGCCCCAAACCGGTGCCGCCGTATTTCCGGGATATGCCGCCGTCGGTCTGTTCAAAAGTTTTAAAAAGTTTATCCATGTTATGCGAGGCGATGCCTATCCCCCGATCGATCACCCTAAAACAGAAGACACTGCTGCCTTCATGCGCCTCTGTTTCTTCCACCTGCAGCTCCACCCTGCCCCCTTCGGGAGAAAATTTCATCGCATTGGAAAGGAGGTTGATCAGCACCTGGTTTAACCGGAGAGAATCGCCTTCGATAAAATCATTATTGATAATTCCCTTTGTAAAAACCAGTTCGATCTTTTTTTCACGGGCCCGGCTCTCCATCATGGAAAGCACAAAATCAATGTCAGCGCTCAGGGAAAATTCCGTTTTTTCCAGAACCAGCTTTCCCGATTCAATTTTGCCGACGTCAAGAATATCGTTAATCAAATATAAAAGATGATTCGATGAATTTTCCACCTGCTCCAGACAGCTTCGGATCTTTGTTATATCACCGGCGCTCCGGGCGATCTGCGTCATGCCAATGATAGCGTTCATGGGCGTGCGTATTTCATGGCTCATGCGGGAAAGAAAATCACCCTTGGCCTGGCTTGCAGCCTCGGCGTCGATCTTTGCCTGGGTCAGCATGGTCACATCGGTTAATAACAGCATTATGCACAGGGAAGAAACTTCCGCATCGTCATTTTTATTGGCGCCGCGGTCGGCCCGCTGAAGATTCAAAACAAAATTACCCGCGCCGTTATCCCCCAGCAGCGCAATATCGGCGGTAAAAATTCCCGGCGATTCAATCTGCGGATCAAAAACGGCGGCGGCCCGGGGATCGAGCCCGTCACCGGAGTCAAAATCCCCGCCGCCGGCAATCTGTTCCAAAAGCCGGGGATCGTCCCGGGAAAGGCCGTGAACAGCCAGAAATTCTTCCATGGCCCGGTTAAAATAAAGCATCTCCCTTTTTTCGTTGAACAGGGCCAGCGCATCCGGTACCGCATCGTATTGGGAACATATCACATCCAGCGTTATATTCATGCCGTTGACAATTTTATGATAATCCCCCCGGAATGATGAAAGATCCGCCCGCTCCGGCAGATTCCCCGTACGAGCGGAGCGGGTAATAAATTCAATACTGCGCAGCACCTCCCGCACCGATTCCGACATACTGATAAACGCATTTGCCAATTGGCCAATATCATCATCCCGGCGGACAATATCCTCCGGCAGCGTTCCCTCAAAACGGCCTTCCGCAAGACAGAGAGAATTGGCGGTGATTATTTCAAGCGGCCCCGTGAGGAGCCTTCGTATACTCGCGTTAAAGATCATGGAAAAGAGGATCAGCAAAACTATCGTTAAAAAGATGCAGGCCAAAATTCCCTGACGGGCGGGCAGCAGAAAATCTTCCCGGGGGGCATCTATCACCAAAGACCAGAAGGTCCCCCGGATCGGCGCATACGCGATAAACCGGAGACCGGGCGATTGGCTGATGGCGGAGGCCCCGGTTCTCCCCTGGCTCATCTGGGCAAAAATTTCCGCCGCCTCCCTGCTCCCCCGGTATTCGCCAAAAACCGTTTCCTCCGCCCGCACATAACGCGGATCCCGGTGGGCCATATATTTCCCCTCACGGTTCACGATAAAGGCGGTGCTGTTGGCGGAAACATTTATGTTACTCAGAACATCGTTGAGCACATCGTATTTGTAACTGCCCACCAGGTAATAGAGAAGCTTCCCCCCCGCGGTTACGGGAATTCCCATGACAATTTCCAGGCTCTCTGACCCTGCGTGGGTATCGGCTATAACAAGGTTCCCGGTCTCCCTCAGCAGGGAATAAAGGGGCCAGGAGGTGATAGTGGGAGGGCAGTGTCCGCAGGTAATTTCCAGGGTGCCGTCGGGATCAAAAAGCCCCAGCCAGACAAATTCAATGCCCCCCATAATTTGGCTCAGATCCGCCCGTTTTTCCTCTGCCGAAGTCTCCGGATCGCTGATAATCACCCGGGAACTGATGAGAAAAAGCCGATCCGCCAGCAGATGCAGATTTCCCTCCACGCTGAGGGCGGCGGTTTTTGCCATAGGCTGCAAAGTGTGCAAAAGAATTTTATCCGTAAGGGTATTCATGAAGCGGGTCATGACCGTTACCAGCACCAGGGCAAAAACAATAACCGCCAGAATCGTCGTGACAAGTATCTTTACCCCAAGCCCCTTTCGCCTGTTCAAGACCGCAGCCCTCTACTGATCCGTTAACCGTACCAGAGACACCGGAGCGTCTCCCGTTTGCGCATTCAGAATAACCTGCGCAGCCAGTTGTTTGAAAGAATGATAGGAAGTCGTCGCCCCCGTAAGCGCATCCACCGCCGCCGCATCCTGTTTTGTCAGGAACTGTTCCCCGTAAAACCGCGTGTATTCATTGGGATAGGTCCCGTCGATGGCGTTCATAAGCCGCATATAATCCATATCCCAGGATTTGATAAATCCCGAAAGGTTTTTGGCATCGTACTCCACCGAGGTAATCCGGCCATTGTTGACGCTTATACTGACAAATTCCTTCCAGCCAAAATTGTCGAATTCCATCGCCTCGGCCGTGTAGTAACCGTCCCGAAGCAGCGCCCCGTTCTCCCGGCACGAAACCGCCGCCAGAAGCCCCCCGGCAAGAAAAATGGCCAAAATCCTTCTCATGGGGTCAGTATACCGCCTTTGGGGAGCTTTGTTAAGCAATTCACCAAGGAAAAAAAGAGGGCCTGTATAGAGCGTCCGCCCCCGGAATCGCTCTCACTCGGCAAAGACCGGTTCCAGGGCTATTTCCAGATCGCTAAAGATGCCCACCGGGGCAGTATCGGTAACGCGGTAAGAATGGGAGGTGACTTTTTCCCCCTGGAAACGGTAGGTGTGCAGGGTTTTGTGTTCAGGGTCCAGGACCCAGTATTCCCGAACCCCCGCCTCCTGGTAAAGCTCAAACTTCCGTTCCATTTCTATCGCCGTGTTTGAGGGGGAAAGGATCTCCGCCACAAAATCAGGAGCACCATGGCAGCCTTCTTTTCCCCGTTTTTCTTTATCGCAGATGATCGATATATCGGGCTGCACCACCGTATCGTCGCTTTCGTCTTCCTCGTAAAAAAGCCGCACATCAAAAGGGGCGGGATACACCTTACAGGGTTTTCCGGTCAGATAGTTGGCGATTTGCCTGACCATTTCCGTCAGCATTGACTGGTGGTAGGTATTCGGGGCGGACATGGCGTAGGCTTCGCCGTAGATAAGCTCGTAACGTTCGCCTTCAGCCAGTTCCCATTCTTTGTAATCGGCATAGGTAAAATGCCGGCCTTCCTCATAGTTTTCTTTCAGTGCCGCATTGCTTGTCATGGTTAGAGTATAGGGCCGGGCCGGAGGAGGGTCAAGGGGACGATCCCCTGCGAATAGTGGCCTTAGTATGATCCAACATCTTACAATTCCAGCATCGCCCCGGTGAAAAAACTATCCACATCGGCCTTGATAAAAGATTTTCCCTCTGTTTTGCCCGGCACAAGCACATAGGCGATGAGGAGGCCCCGGAAGGCCCGCCGGTACGGTGCGGCATATTCCATGCAATCGGAAATATCGCCGTTTTCAAGACCAAGGAGACGCGCTCCGCCGCCCAGGGTGATTTTTATCAGGGGGCTTTCGTTGATGCAGATCCGGTCGTTTTCATCCAGGACTTCGATCTCCACCTGGGCAAGTTTCCAACCGCCGGTTTGGGATTCATCTTTTCGGGACGGCTGCCATTGGGTCAGGCGGAGGCGGGAAGCGGGCAAATTAGATTCAAGGGTGCAGGAAATTTGCGCGTCCTTTCCACGGGCCTCAAGTTTTCCCCGCTCAAAGGGAACGATCCAGGCGGCATATTCAACAGAGGAATCGCGATTTTTTACACCGAGGCTTTTTCCGTTCAAAAAAAGTTCCACGGTATCCAGATTCGTCCAGCAGACAACATGGATCAAATCTCCGGGATGATAGTTCCAGGAACCGGTGAGTTCCCAGGGCGGAACCTCTCCCGGTTTTTGACCCTCCCGAACGGGACAGGCGGACAGGAAAAGATCCGGCTCATCGTTCCAGAGTATTTTCCGGCGATAGAAAAGCGGCTTCTCGTTTCCTGCCAAATCCAGGATGCCTGCGCCGGAGCCCCGGATGGGCCAGCCCCGGGCCTCGCCCAGAAAGTCGATGCCTGTCCAGAGGAACTGGCCGCTGATGTAATCGTTGTCCCGCACCTGTTTCCACGCTTCAAGGTGATGGCCGTTCTCACTGCCGAGTATCGGAAGATTCGGGAAGCGCTTATGATCGGCTTCGTAGAATTGTTCTTTGTAATTGTAACCCACCATATCCAGGGCATCGAAAAAACCGATACGGGAGGAAAGTTCCGGGAAGGCCGCCGCGGTCAGTATGGGCCGGGTATCATCGTATTTTTTTACAATGGCCGCAAGCTCCGCCGCGACAAGGGCGAGCCGCTCCATGTTGGGTTTTTGGGGATTGTACACCTGCTCCTGTTTGGGCTTGTTGGCGTCGTTGTTGCCCGCCATTTCTGAAAAGAGGGGATGAACATAGGGATCGTTGGGATAATCGATCTCATTACCGATACTCCACATAATTACCGAAGGATGATTCCGGTCGCGGATCACCATGTCCGCCAGATCGCGTTCATGCCACTGGGGAAAATCTTCGTAGTAGCCCTCGTGAACCGGAGGATACACATTGTGGCCCCGGTACCATTTGTTTTTGCAGCCCTCCCATTCGTCAAAGGCTTCGTCCATCACATAAAAACCCATTTCATCGCAGAGATCGTAGAGTTCGGGACTGTGCGGATTATGGCTGGTTCTGACGGCGTTACAGCCCGCCGCCTTGAGTTTGGTAAGCCGCCGCCGCCAGACATTTTTCCAGAAAGCTGCGCCCAAACAGCCTGAATCGTGGTGGAAACAAACGCCCTTTAATTTTTCGCTTTTCCCGTTGATGAAAAAACCTTTGTCGGGATCAAAACGGATCGAGCGGATACCCACGTTAATGGGCCGGGATTTAAAGATCGTTTCCCCGCTTGTCAGTTCCAGGGTAAGGCGATAAAGATTCGGCGTATCCGCCGACCAGAGTTTCGCATTTGGTACGGCGGAGATGAGGGTAAGGGGCATGGATGCGCCGGGTATAAGGCCGGGCAGTTCCGTCTCCGAAACATATTTTTCCCCGTGCTCCCCCTCAACCGTAATCGCAAACCGCAGATCCTCCGCATTCATCGAAGCGTCGTTGATCACTTCGCCTGTAACAATAATTTCCGGGCTGTCTGAAACAACCGTTTTAACCCTCACGCTTTCGCTCTTTATATAAACCGCATCGTGCAATTCTACGGTAACATTGCGGTGTATCCCCGAACCGGTGAACCAACGGGAATCGGCAAAATCTTCGTGGCTCACCTTAACAGCGATGACGTTGTCGTCCCCTTCGTGCAAACAGCCGCTGATGTCGTACCGGAAACTCGTGTATCCGCCGGGCCGTTTCCCCAGGTAGTACCCGTTGCACCAGACCTGGCTGTTTTTATACACCCCATCAAAATTGACAAATGCCTTTTCCCCTTTTTTGAACGAACCGGCAGCAACAGAAAAACGGGTACGGTACCAGCCTGTCCCGCCGGGAAGATACCCGGTTCCGCTGGAATACTCCCGGGAAAAGGGAAAGGTCACGGCCCAATCATGGGGCACAATGACATCCTGCCATGTAGTATCGTCAAAGCCCGGCGCCCAGGGATCGGTAAAAATATCCCGCCGCTTCTCAAGACTGAATTTCCAATTTTGCAGATTAAGTGTTTTCATAAAACCAGTGTATATGCGCCCCGGCGGTTCTGTCAATCAATTGTTGAAACGGGTTTCACGTTTTTTCAAATCGCTTGCGGATTTCCGGCTTTTACAGGTAAAATATACCCATGGCCGAGCAGGAAGTAACGATTTACGACATAGCCAGAGAAGCGGGAGTATCCCCGGCCACAGTTTCCCGGGTTCTCACCAGTAATGCCCGGGTAAGCGACAAAAAGCGGGAACTTGTGGAGGGGATCATCCGCAAACACGACTTCCGGCCCAACGCCGTGGCCCGCCAGCTTTCGTCATCGACCCGGATTTTGGGGCTTATGACCGCCGATATACGCAACCCCTACTACGCTGCCCTGGCCGTGGAGTGCGAAAAGGCCGCCAATGAACGGGGTTATACGGTACTTCTCTGTAATATGCTGAATAGCAGGGCAATGGAAGAAGCCCATTTGGAGAAACTTTACGCCCAAAGGGTGGAAGCCATTATCCAGATAGGCTGCCGGGTGGACGATCTGGCTACTGATCCGGCTTATGCGGAGCTGGTAAACCGGGTAACCCGGACTATTCCCTTCATTTGTTCGGGAAAACTGGACGGAACCGAAGCCTATTCCATCAGAATTGACCATGCCGAATCTATGAAACTGGTCATGGAACATCTGGTAACGCTGGGACACCGGGACATTGCCTTCATCGGCGGGGAGCGGCGGGTCCAGTCTACCCATGAAATGCTCCAGCAATACATCTATTTAATGGGATCCCACGGGCTTTCCTTCCGGGAAACCTATATAAAAGAGGGCTATTACGATGAATCCAGCGGTTATAACGGTATGAAGTCGCTTTTGGACCATGATACGGTGCCTTCGGCGGTCATTGCCATCAACGATTACAGCGCAATCGGGATCATGCGGGCCGTTTTTGATCGGGGACTCTCCATTCCCGGTGATATTTCCATCGTAAGCTTTGACAATACCTTTCTTTCCGAGGCGGTCGAGCCAAAATTGACCAGCGTGGACTATAATTATCCCGAATTCGGCAAAACCCTGGTAGAAAGCGCCCTTAATATCATAGGGAAGAAAGCGGTTTCAAATCTTCAGTTTATCCGTCCCCGGCTTATAATCCGGGATTCTAGCTCAGGATTAAAAAATTTTCATAAAAATGGAAAAAGCTGCCAATGATGCGGGACTATTTCACCCCCCAGGGATGCAGGTATATGTCTGCAGATATTTTTTCAGGAGGAACAAATGCTGCTTGATTTTAAGACCTATAAAGACAAGGTCATGGGCTGTTGGGCCGGTAAAAACATCGGGGGAGTGTTAGGCGCTCCCTTTGAAGGAAAACGGCAGATTAACAAGGTTGATTTTTATATTCAGGATCTTTCCAAGGGACCGCCCCCTAACGATGACCTGGATCTTCAGATTGTCTGGCTGGCCGCGGTGGAACGCTACGGCAGAAACGTGAACGCCTCGATCCTGGGCGATTATTGGCTTTCTTATGTTATCCCCAACTGGGTAGAGTACGGTACGGGCAAGGCGAATCTCAGGGCCGGTCTTGAACCTCCCCTTTCGGGCTTAATCGACAATGTATACAAAGATTCCTGCGGCTGTTTTATCCGTTCGGAAATTTGGGCCTGTCTGGCCCCGGGACTGCCGGAACTGGCGGCCCGCTATGCCTACGAAGACGCCATCGTGGATCACGAAGGGGACGGTATGTACGGCGAAGTTTTCTGCGCCGCCATCCAGAGCGCCGCCTTTGTAGAAAGCGATCCCCTTACCCTGATTGACATCGGCCTCTCCTACATTCCGCCCCAGGGAGCCATGGCCCGGTGTATCAAAAAAGCCGTGGAATGTTACAAAAACAAAGTTGACTTTTACGAAGCCCGGAAGCGGATCCACAACGAAGCCCCCGGCACCTTTGGTATCCAGGGTTGCAAGCTCGACGAAATCCCCAAGGAAGGCAACGAAGGATTGGAAATCGGCGCACCGGGTTTCGATGCACCGGAAAACGTCGGCTTTACCATTGCAGGCTTCCTCTACGGGGAAGGGGACTTCGGCAAATCCATCTGTCTGGCCAATGCCTGTGGAGAGGACACGGACTGCACCGCCGCTACCCTGGGCGCACTACTTGGGATCATCTCCGGAGCGTCAAAGCTGCCTGAAAAATGGACCAAACCGCTGGACGACAAGATCGTAACTTTGTGTATCGATAAAACCAGCGGCGGGGTGTGGGTGCCTGAAACAGTTACTCAGTTGACCGACAGGGTTATCCGCACGGTACCCGCATTCCTGGGTCAGGAAATTGTTGATATTCTGGCCCCCGGCGGAATGACCATCAAATGCCGTGAGGGTAAAAAGCTCTACTGCAATACTGTCAAAGATTACCTCTACCTTATGAACGGGAACGGTAAAAACGAAGAACTGCCGGTAAGCGAACTTACCGCCCTTTCCCCCTATATCGTGCGCCATGCCTTCCCGGCCTTTAACATAATTGTAGATTACAACAATTCGGTGTTTTTTAATTCCGCAGAAAAGCGGACTATCAAAGTTACGGTGACCAATTCCTACACTATGCGGCAACAGCACTGGGCAAAAATCACCCTCTACGCCCCCGAAGAAGTGGATATACTCAGCGGAGAGAGCGTTCTTAAACCGCTGAATTACAATGTCGGTTCCAAGGCTGAAGCGGAATTCACCTTCAGCGCCTGCTGTTACTCAGGGGCAAAACTGGAACTGGTAGTAGACGTAACCCTGGAAGGGCGGCACTCCACCGGGCAGGTTAAGGTTGTGCTCATGCGGGAATCGGTAAGCAGCAAAAACATTGAAGACGGACAAAAATGAAAAAGGACAGTTGACAAATGAAAAAACACTCCATATAATGGATTATTGGAGTGAAACCGGTTTCAATTTTTTACGTATATATAAGGGAGATGGATCATGAAAGAGGAGACTAATAGTGATAAAAGATACCTTAAAAACTCATTGACCTCTCCCCCGCCAGCTAAATTTCATCAGAAACCACTGGGGCGGAAACTCTGGGAGAGCAAAACACTCATTCTTATGTGTGTCCCGGCCATCGTATTTTTTATTGTTTTCAATTATATCCCTATGCCAGGGGCTTATATTGCCTTTACGGACTTTAAATACAACCAGGGGATATTCGGCAGTAAATTTGTCGGACTGGAAAATTTTAAATTCCTTGTCATTTCCGGAAAACTCTGGCAGCTCACCCGGAATACCATCCTCTATAATGTAGCCTTTATCGCCCTGGGAAATTGTATGCAGATCCTGGTTGCGGTTCTCCTCAACGAAATCCGCAACAAATGGTTCAAAAAAGTTACCCAATCCATACTGTTCCTGCCTTACTTTATTTCTGCGGTGCTGGTGGGATTTTTGGCCTTCAATATATTGAATTACGATTACGGTTTTATCCCCGGCATATTCAAAGCCATGGGACAGGAGGCGCCGAAATTTTTCTCCATGCCCTGGGCATGGCCGGTTATCATCGTACTGGTGAATCTCTGGCAGGGTACCGGTTACGGCTCAATCGTGTATTTCGCCGCCATCATGGGAATTGATACGACAATTTACGAGGCCGCCGAAATAGACGGGGCCAACGCCCTTCAGCGGATATGGTACATCATCCTGCCAAGCCTTAAACCCACGGCGATCATTCTCGTGTTGTTCTCCATCGGCGGCATACTGCGGGGGAACTTTGGGCTGTTCTACAACCTGGTGGGCACCGCCAACGCGACCTTGCAGCCGACAACGGACATCATCGAAACCTTTGTGTTCCGCAGCCTGATGAACCAGTTCAACTTTTCCTATTCCGCCGCCGCCGGTCTTTACCAGTCGGCCTTCGGATTTGTCATCGTCATGACGGTGAACTATATCGTTAAAAAAATCGAAGCAGATTACGCGCTGTTCTAAATAAGGAGGAATGATACATGGCTGCTGGAGGAGTAATTCAGGTCAGGAAAGACCGTGTTTCAGGCATCGTGACTGTCTTTGCGTATGTTTTTGTTTCGGTTCTTGCCATAGTTTGCCTCGTGCCTTTTGTGATGATGGTTTCGGCGTCTTTCAGTTCCGAGGCGGCGGTGAGCAAGTTTGGAGTGAGCCTTCTCCCCCGGGAGTTCAGTGTTGAAACCTACAAACTCGCCTTCCGAAGCCCAAAAATTCTTCTCGGGTCTTACGGTGTTACTATAGCGTTAACGGTATGCGGAACGATTACCGGGCTTTTTCTTATCGCCATGACAGGGTATGCGTTGTACCGGCCGGACTTTTTTATCCGCAATAAAATCTCGTTCTTTTTCTATTTTACCACGCTGTTTTCCGCAGGGCTTGCCCCTTCCTATATCTGGATGACCCGGTACCTTAACTTGAAGAACAACTATCTGGCGGTGTTTCTGCCCCTTTTGATGTCCCCCTGGCTCATCATCCTGATGCGGAATTTCATGAAATCCATTCCCTTCGAGATCACCGAATCGGGCAAGATCGACGGCGCCGGGGATTTCAGGATTTTTGTCTCCCTGATTTTTCCCATGCTTAAACCGGCGCTGGCCACCGTGGGGCTTTTCCTGGCCTTGAGCTACTGGAACGAATGGTATAACGCCATGCTTTACCTGCCCGACCTTGACTACAAGCCCCTCCAGTATTTCCTCTACAAGATCGTCAACGAAGCGGCGGCGCTGCGGCAGTCCATGGCGGGGGCCAATGTGGTTATGCGGACGCTGCCCACCACTACCTTAAAGATGGCGACCGCTGTTCTGGCGACGGGCCCCATCATACTGCTCTATCCCTTTGTGCAGAAGTATTTTATTTCGGGCATCACCATCGGCGCTGTTAAGGGCTAATTTTGGTTATGTGGATTCTAAAATCC
Organism: Spirochaetia bacterium; assembly: GCA_025997615.1. Lineage (GTDB taxonomy): Bacteria > Spirochaetota > Spirochaetia > Treponematales > Breznakiellaceae > BNUV01. Next base: position 46,425 of record BNUV01000005.1, on the reverse strand, counting down.
ATTAACATATTTTTTTAGGAGGATTTTGAAAAATGAAAAGAATGAAAACCATTTTGGGAAAACTGATGATGTTGTCCCTCGCGGCCGTTCTGTTCCTGGCAGCCTGCAAAGGCGGGAGCGGAAGTTCAGGTAGTGGTTCTTCGGGCGGTGCAACAACCGTAACCATGCTGCTGCTGGGTGACAAGCCCACCAACGGAAAGCTGGAAAAAATTCTGGCGCACAACATCAACCCGCGGTTGAAGGAATTGGCAAGCGCGGAGCTGTCCCTCCGGTACATCTCCTGGGCTGATTGGCAAAACCAGTACCAGCTCACCATGGCTTCGGGTGACAGCGGCATTGACCTGGTAATTACTGCAACGGATTGGCTCTTTGCCTGGGAAATTGCCCGGAAAGGCGGCTTCCTTGGCATGACGGATGACCTTATCAAGACAAATGCTCCTATCACCTGGGGGGAGATTCCCGCTTCCCATTGGGATGTTTGCCGGGCCGACGGGAAGATCTGGTTTATCCCCGAAGATCAATACACCCAGTACACCAACCATGGCGTATTCTGGCGGGGAGATTGGGGCCGGGAAGGGGGTGTTACCAAGGTAACCAACTTTGCAGAGCTGGAAGCCTATCTGGACGCTGTAAAAAAATTCCATCCCGAAGCGGTTCCCTATGATGTGTCCGGCCCCAACGAAGACCGGTATGATGCCATGTTGGACGGATTCTTCCAGGAGAAGAATATGACCCAGGGTATCCGGGGTATAGCAACCGGAAACTACGGTATTTTCCGTTACAACACAAGCGATCCTTATAAGGTTATTTCCGAGTATTACGAAGGCCCGGAATTCCCCGAGGCCGCCGCCATGTTTGACCGTTGGGCCAAGAAGGGATTCTGGCGGGAAGATGTACTGAATTATACCGGCGATACCCAACAGCAGCTTGAACTCGGTCTTTCCGGTCTGCGCCAGCACCACTCCATCACCTATTACGGCACCGTGCGTCCCACCATGGACAGGCTCTTTCCCGGTTCCGATATGGGTTACTTCTACTGGGGCATGACAAACAAAAACGTGGGAAAGGATCTTATCACCCACGGCGCCATGGCGATCAACGCCGCCTCAAAAAATCCCGAAAAGGCCCTTCAGGTCTATGATCTTTTGAGGAATAACAAGCAAATTTATCAGTGGTACAACTTCGGCATTGAAGGGGAAGATTACGTACTTACCTCCGACGGACGCCGTGACTGGCCTCCCAACTATGACCCCGACGCCGACAACGGTCTTGGCGGAAATTTCTGGGCCGGCAGGAACGACAAGCTGGAACTGGCTGATGCCAAATGGTGGAGCGGGACAGCCGGTCTTATAGCGGAGCTTAATAGTTTTGCCAAAGATTACCCGCTGGAAAAATTCGCCTTTGAAAATTCCAGCGTTGCCGCCGAAATATCGGCCGTAGGAGATGTCTGCGCCACCTATCTCCCCCAGATCACCTACGGCAAGACAAACAATCCTGCACAAGCAGTGGCGGCTTTCCGGGCTGCTCTTAAAGCCGCAGGTTATGAAAAAGTGCGTGACGAAATTCAGCGGCAGGTGAACGCCGCCTACGGTAAATAATAATTCCCTAAAGGCCCGCTATATCGGCGGGCCTTTGCTATTGATAAGCATCATGCATCTTTTGTTTTGAGCACCGCGAGGAATGCGCTCTGGGGAAGCTCCACATCGCCCACCATTTTCATCCGCTTTTTCCCTTCCTTTTGCTTTTCGAGGAGTTTCCGTTTTCGGCTGATGTCGCCGCCGTAACATTTGGCCAGCACGTCTTTGCGGAGGGCGTTCACGGTTTCCCGGGCGATGACCTGACTGCCGATGGCGCCCTGAATGGCTATCTTAAACTGCTGCCGGGATATCTCGTCCCGGAGCCGCTCGCAGACCACCCGCGCCCGCTCGTAGGCGTTACCCTTAAAGACCAGTTGGGAAAGAGCGTCCACCGCTTTACCGTTGAGGAGGATGTCCATCTTCGCCAATTCCGTGGGCTTGTAACCGGTAATGTCATAATCAAAAGAAGCGTAACCCCGGCTGATACTTTTAAGACGATCGTAGAAATCAAACAGCACCTCAGACAGGGGCATATCGTAAATTATTTCCACCCGCTTTTCATCGAGGTAGGTCATGTTGGTTTGCACCCCCCGTTTATCCATGCAGAGGGTCATGATGTTTCCCAAAAATGTAGTGGGGGTGATGATAGCCGCGCGGATATACGGTTCTTCGGCCCCTTCGATACGGCCCTCGTCGGGATACTCGGTGGGATTGTCCACGAACACTTCTTCAGTGGGATGCCCGGTGCTGCCCCGGAGCTTTACCCGGTACTTTACCGAGGGGGCGGTGAAGATCACCGACTGATCAAATTCCCGCTCCAGCCGTTCCTGAATCACCTCCAGATGGAGCAGCCCCAAAAAGCCGCAGCGAAAACCGAAACCTAAAGCGGCGGAAGAATCCTTTTCATAAATCAGGGAAGCGTCGTTCAGTTTAAGTTTTTCAAGACTCGTTTTGAGCTCTTCGTAATCGTTGGAGTCCACCGGATAAATCGAAGAAAAAACCACGGGCTTGACTTCACGGAAACCCGGCAGCGCAGCCCCGCAAGGATTGCCTGCATCGGTAACGGTATCCCCTACCCTCACATCGCTCACGGTTTTAATGCCCGCGATAATATAGCCAACGCTGCCGGCGTGGAGCTCGCCGGTTTCTACCAGCGCCAGTTTAAAAACACCGGCGGTCTCCACTTCATATTCGGAACCGTTGGACATAAAACGGATCCTCATCCCTTTTTTGATGGCGCCGTCAAAGAGCCGGAGATGCACCACCACTCCCCGGTAGGGATCGTAGTGACAGTCAAAAATCAAAGCCCGCAGGGGGGAACCGGCATTACCCGCCGGAGCGGGAATCCGTTCGATAATGGCCCTGAACAATTCGTCTACCCCCGTGCCCTGCCGGGCGGAAACCAGAAGGGCGGCCTCGGCATCAAGGCCCAGGTCTTTTTCAATCTGACTTTTCGCCATGGGAATATCGGCGGCCTGCATATCGATCTTATTTATCACGGGGATTATTTCCAGGTTATGCTCCAGGGCCAGATACATATTGGACAGGGTCTGGGCCTGAACCCCCTGGGTGGCGTCCACCAAAAGCAGGGCCCCCTCGCAGGAATTGATGGCCCGGGAAACTTCGTAACTAAAGTCAACGTGCCCCGGCGTATCCACCAGGTTAAGCTCGTACTCCGTCCCGTCCAGGGTATAGGGAATAGCCACCGCCTGACTTTTTATGGTGATCCCCCGCTCCCGTTCGATGTCCATGTTATCAAGGATCTGATCCTGAAAATCCCGGTCTTCCACCAGATGGCCCTTCTGGATGAGCCGGTCCGCCAGGGTAGATTTGCCGTGATCGATATGGGCGATGATGCAGAAATTACGGATGTTTTCAGGGTTTGCCATGTAAGGAGTGTACAGGATAGGGCGGGAAACCGCAATAAGTCAAAGTTTAGCCGGATCGTAACAGAAACCCAGCATACTTTTATGTTTTAGAGACAGAAAGTTCATGGGCAGATTTCCGTAATGAATGGACTGGCTTTCGCCTGTTTCTTTGTTTGAAAGAATGAGTTCCGCCGTTTCCAGAACATCCCCCAAGTATTCCAGGGAAAGGGGGTTGGGCGACTGTTTCCGGTGGCCGCAAAAAATGACAAGATCCCGGTATTTTTGGAGGTCCTCATACACCGGCTTAAGGTTATCCCGGAATACATGGAGGGGAAGACTATGGGAAAGCTGCATCCATATAGGGCCGGAGCCGATGCTGTCGGAAGAAAAAAGCCTCCGCCGCTGCCGGTCAAGGAGCATCACACTACCCGGCGTGTGGCCGGAAAGGGGAATTACATCCAGGATGGTTAAGCCAAGATCGAATTGCCGTATCCCCTTTAATTCAGTAAAGAAATCTTTCGGGAAGGGACCACGTCCCATTTCCGCCAGTACCGGTTCATCCCTCCTGTCCATATAAATCCCACAGCCTGCTTCTTTGAATTCCCGAATCCCCGGCCCGCAGTGATCCCCGTGCCCGTGGGCGATGACCACGTCAATGGGAAGAGGGGTAATCTCCCTGGCCTTTTGGTATAAACCTTCCACAGATTGAAGGGCATCGATCATCAGGGCCCGTTTTTCGCCTACAATAAAATAGGCATCCACACAATTATCGCTTACCTCTTCAAAACGATAAAGTTCATCCTCCAATTTTTCGACGGAAAGAACATTCATAGGGCCTCCTGAAACAGGGCCGAAGGGATTTCCCTTCGGCCCAACAATACTGCTTTATTACTTCGCGTTCAGCTCGTCAAGCACCGGCTGGATCAGGGGCATTTTTTCGTTGACCCAGGTGCGCCAATTCGCCTCGGGATCGCCTGGTTTTATCACCAGTGCCGCATATTCATCGGCCATGACCATGGAAGCCAGATTCAGCGCCCGGGAACTATGGAGCACCACGTTCCAGTCCGGTTCGGCAGGGAAGGTCTGGGAAGTGGAACTGTTTGCCCGTAACACATAATTTTCTTTGGTCTTATTCCGGAAGACCGCTTTGTAGTTAGGATCCCGGAACTGGAAGTCATCGGAGAGTATCAACATATTAACATATACAGGCAAAAGGGCATATTTATCCCAAAGAGATTCGCCGCTCTTGAGATGTGAGACGATCTCTGTTCCATTCAGTTCCCAATCCACACCCTTGATGCCGCAGCGGATCTCAAGCTGGCCTTCCTCTGTACAGGAATAATCCAACATCTGAAGTGCACGATCAAGTTTTTCGTTGGAAATCTTGGGCGAAAAAGCCATCGCGCCCCAAAAATTAGTCAGGGGAGCGGCATGATAATAGCCGTCTTCACCGAGAACTGTTACCACTTCTACCACATCTTCATAGTTAAGACCCAGATCCGCCTTGAAATGTTGTTCGACCTCAGTCATCCGCCAGGCCATACCATCGGTAATGATTGCCGCCGAACGGCCCGAAGTATAAAAGGCGCCCAGATCATCCGGATCCTGGATGGTATAGAATTCGCGGTCGATAAGTCCTTCCCGATAGGCGGCGGAGAGCAGCCTTAATGTTTGCAGGGTCGACTGATCCGCCCCGGCCCAACGGTATTTGCCATCGCTGCCCTTGTAATAGGTAGGCCCGTTAATCCCGGCGAAGCCGTTATTGTAGTGAAAGAAATAACTGAAATTCCCCGTACGAACTACGATGGGAGTAAAATTGGGACCTACCTTGCCGGGGTCTGCAGCCTTGACCTTCCGGGCATAATCAAGGATCTCGCTGATCTTCATGGCGCTCTTGATCTGAACGCCGGCAGCCTTAGCCCAGTCCTTACGCAGATACAGGGATGCGTGGGGGGAAAGTTTATCCGTAGGCCGGTTGTTGGAGTAAATAGGCCTAAAAAGGAAATAGGTCCCCCCAAAAGCCTTCTCGGTCATGGCGCTCAGGGGAGCATCGGCGGCAGCCCTGGCCAGGTTGGGATATTTGGTTTTCCAGTCGCCGGGGAGTTTTTTTACCAGCCCCTGTTCGGCGTAATTCTGGGCCTCACCATGGTTATAGTCGTAGACAAACATTTCCGGAGCGTCCCCGGAGTTTATCCATATCCGCAGCCGTTCAGCCCAATTTTCCCAGGTAAAGGGAGTGATGTTAAAAGTGATATTAAAGTTCCTGGTCCATTTCTTCACCCAGTCGTCACCGTTGTTGTAGTCCTTTCCCTCATCAATACCCGGGCCCGGGGAAGCAAATTCAATGTCCAGATGTTTACTAAAATTCCGTCCCGCGAACCAGCCTTCGCCGGCACCTGATGCCCTGCTGCCGCCGCCTTTATCACCGCCGCCGCCGGCAAATACCAGTCCCGCAGCCAGTACGAAGATTGCCGTGATGAGAGTTAGCTTTTTCATATATTCCTCCGCAATAAAATTATTACCGCCCTACGAACGGTATTATTAAACCTCAATTAAGCTTTTATCGCGCCTATCATCATGCCCTTAGCAAAATGCTTTTGTAAGAAGGGATAGATACACATGATGGGCAGCATAGTCAGCATTACGGCCGCCATCTTTATGCCGATAGGGAACGGACGCTCCAGCAGGGATACTGTTGTGGCGGTTTGACTTGCCGTTACCGAGTCGAGAACTATGCTGCGGAGTACCAACTGCAAGGGTTGTATTGCACCGCTGCGGATAAACACCATGGCGTTGAACCATTCATTCCATTTATCTACAGTAAAAAACAGCGTCATGGTTGCAATGATAGGCGTAGACAGGGGAATAATAATCCTGAAAAGAATTGTCCAGTCGCCGGCGCCGTCCAAACGGGCGGATTCCACCAGAGATTCCGGCAAGGTCTGGAAAAAGTTATAGATAAGAAGCATATAGAACGTATTAATGCCGCCGGTTAATATCACCGACCAGATGGTGTTAGTCAGATTGAGGCTCCGCACCACCAGGTACAAGGGTACTATGCCGCCCTGGAAGATCATGGTAAAAAGGATGAAATAAAACAGAAATTTTCTTCCCGGCCAGCCCTTGCGGCTCAGGGCATAACCCATGGAACTGGACAGGATAAGGCTTAAGGGTACGCCGATAAGGATGATCGCGATGGTCGTCCGGTAGCCGTAAAGGAGGCGGTTATCTTTAAAGAGTTCCCGGTATGCCTTAAATTCCGGCGCCCGGGGAAAAAGCAGGAGCGGCGTTTCCAGATATTCCTTATAGCTGGTAAAAGAGATGGCTACAGCATTGACAAAGGGAACAACGATGATAAAACCCCAGGCGCTGAGGAGGATAAAAAGAACCACATCCATAACATCAATTCTACTGTTCGGTTTTCTTCTGAATAAGGTCATACATATCCCCTTTAACCTATAAGCCCGCCGCCGCCCATCATCTTGGAGAGCTTGTTAGCGCCCAGGAGCAGCAGCATATTAAGCACCGAACGAAAAAGACTTACCGCAGTGGAGAATGAAAAATCCGCCGCCGACTGGAATGTGATCCTGTATATATACATATCCAGTACCTCGACTGAATCTTTGACAGCGGCATTGCTCATGTTAAATATCTGATCAAAACCTATGGTCATCAGGCTGCCGGATGTAAGGATGAACATGATGATGATGGTGGGCATAATGCTTGGAATGGTAATATGGATGAGTTTTTTCCAGCGGCTGGCTCCATCAATATCCGCGGCCTCGTACAGTCCCGAGTCAATACCGGAAATAGCGGCCAGGTAAATAATCGAACCATAACCGGCATATTTCCAAATATCAGTAAAATAAAGCATGGGAATAAAAATAAAGGGGTTCCCCAGAAAGTTGACAGGTTCAAAGCCAAAAAGCATAACAATCTGATTTACAAAACCCGAGAAAGAAAGAAGGTTGGTTACCAAACTTGCCACGATAACCCAGGAGAAAAAATGGGGGAAAGTATACACCGTTTGAAGAATTTTCTTGTAATGCCGGGGCCTAAACTCATTGATCAGCAGGGCCAAAACGATAGGCGCGGGAAACTGGAAAATCATACGGCCAAAATTGATATAAACGGTTTTCCACAAGGCCCGCCAAAAAGCAGCATCCCGAAAAACATAGGTAAAATTTTCAAAGCCTATCCAGGGGCTGCCCCAAATACCCAGGTTGGCTTTGAAAGTTTTAAAGGCCAGCGAAAGGCCCCCCATGGGCATATAGGCAAAAATAATGTACCAGATGAATCCGGGAAGCAGAATGGTATAGATAACCCGGTGTTTCCAGATTTCAGCCCCCAGATGCCGCGCCCGGCCCTGAATGGATACCGCTTCTTGTTTCATAAGTCATTTTGGACCCGGGGGGTTCCCCTGTCGAGTAACAAAACAAGGTTTTTATGGTATTATTTCAGGATCATGGTGAAAAGATTCAGTACGCTCTGGCGTTCTTTGAACGGAAGGCTCAGGCTCTGCGGAGCTATTGCGGTATTCGGCATAGTGGCCGCTGCCTTTTTCTCTTTTGCCGCTTCCTGGCGGACTGCGTATGGGGAGGTCTACGGCTTTTTCCGGGCGGCCGAAGCGGAAATGATCGCCCGCCTCAATTCAAGCCTGGAAGAATTTCAGGCTGCAGCCCGTAACGCGGGATACTCCATTACCGTACAGCGGTTTCTCCTTTCCAATAACCCGGAAATAGTAATAAGGAATTACACTGCCGCATTAGAACATATTTCCGGTGAGCTTAACAGGGCAGCAAGCTGTAAAAATATTTTTCTCCGCAGCGCAGGAGGCCGTTATATCAGGGCCAACCGCCACCGTTTAAGCGAAATCCTGGAGGGGACGGAAGCCTATGCCGGCGCCGATGGGGTTACCCTGAACCGGCCCTTCATTGATGTACTGCCCGCCGGCGAGGGGCCGGAAGGCCGGAACGAACTTTATTTTTTCCTTCCTGTTTATAATGTCCTTTGGGTAAACAGAACCAATGAAATTCTCTGTGTAGCGGTGGGCGACATGAGCGGCCTCACTCTGGGGCCCCGGTTTCTGGAATGGGATTCCGAAGGGGCTGCCGTTCTGCTTTACAGGAATTCACTTATTTCCTCCAGCCGAAAAATAACCACTGAAGAACAGACGGCCCTTTCCGTAATAACCCAGGGCCAGGGCCGGGTACGGATAGGGGGGAAGCAATGTCTGACCATAAAGGTATCTCTGCCGGAAACCCTGAGCCGGAGTTCGCAGGGCGTCCTGACGGAGTTTCCTGCGGAACAGTTCTGGGATTATGTATACTTTGTCCCCGAGTCTCTTGTTATCTCCCGTGTTTTTTCCCAGATGAATAAGGGCCTGCCTTTGCTGACAGCGGTAGTGATCTCTATTATCCTCATCATGGTATTGATCATTCATTCGGTGAATACCGGTGTGGCGCATATGGTTGATGACCTTAATACTCTTGAGCTCGGCCGGCAGCCGCCGCTGCGAAAGCCGCATCTTAAGGAACTTGAAATCATCTCACATTCGATAGATTTTATGCTGATGAGAATAAACAGCGCGGTGCAGCGGGAACAGGAAGCCAATGAAAAACTTCTGGGCGCGGTGACTGCCCAGGCCCGGGCGGAGTTTATGAGTTACCGCAGCCAGATCAATCCCCATTTTCTTTTTAATACCCTGGAATGTATGCGATCCATGGCGCATCAAAAGGGAAATGAAAATTTGGAAACTATGATCTCTTCTATGTCCCGGTTGTTCCGGTATTCTCTTTACGCAAAACCCATGGTAAGTCTTGCCCTGGAGCTGGATCATGTCCACAATTATATGCGGGTGATGAACATCCGCAGCGGGAACCGGTACCGTCTGAATATCATTGCCGACAAGCCCGCCGGGGAGCGGGAGCTGCCTTCCATGATCCTGCAGCCCCTGGTTGAAAATTCCATCACCCATGGTTTCGCCGACCGGACCGGGGGCGCTATACTGATCCTTGCCCGCATCAGCGGGGATGACGGAACCCTGCTCCTCCGTTTGGTGGATAACGGGAGCGGTATAGGCGGGGAAGACCTAAGGGCCCTGAGGGAAAAACTTATTTATCCAAACGATGAAGGCAGGGGCGCACTCCACAATATCCGGCGGCGGATGCTGATGAGTTTTGGGGAAGGTTTTTCCCTGGATATTTCTTCAAAACAGGGCCATTATACCCGTGTGGAAATGCGCGTTCCCGGAAAGGTGGAACTGTCGCTGCCAGAAATAAAGTAGTTTTTTAATCGAGGTGAACTGTGTACCGGCTTATTTTAGTAGACGATGAACCCTGGGCGCTTACAGGCCTTGAGGAGATTATCCCCTGGGAGGAGCTGGGTTTTGAAATCGCCGGCCGATCCGCCAGCGCCGAAGACGCCCTGCGGCTTTTTGATCGATGTGACGCCGATGTTGTTTTTACCGACATCAGGATGCCGAAGATGAGCGGCATTGAACTCATCGCCCGAATAAAAGAAATCAAACCCGAAACAGAATGTGCCATTGTCAGCGCTTATAGCGATTTCGAAACTGCCCGCAAAGCCCTGGAATACCGGGCCGCCGCCTATGTTACCAAACCTCTGGAGGCGGAAGAAGTCAGAGAAACTGCCCGGAGGATTAAGGCCCGGCTGGATGCCCGGGGAGCGGATCCCATACTGGTAAAGACCGATGATCCCCTTTCACTGGCGGATACCGCAAACCATATTGAAAGGATCCTCCGGCACCGCTGGCGCTGTATAGTGCTTTCAGGCGGTCCTCCCCGCATACAGGCCCGCCAGCTTATTGAACTGCATCTCCGGGGCGCATCATTGTACACCGCCCTTATTGCGGCGGACGAGAAAACCTATCCCGCAATAGAAGCAGAAAAAGGAACATACGCCTTTAGTCTCTGGCATGAAGGCACAGGTGAATTGGCCGCCATGCTCCGGGAGGCCTCTTGCGCGGGCTGCGGAGGTTTTTCCTATTCGGACCATCCGGTGGTATCCGCCATACAGTATTATATCGCCCAACACTACCGGGAAAGCCTCTCCCTGGAAGGTCTGGCATTCCGGTTTAATATTTCCGGCAGCTATTTAGGGGAACTCTTCAAAAAACACAGCGCCGACACGGTGATCAATTTTGTCAAATCCGTTCGCCTGGAAAATGCCTGCCGTCTGCTGGAATATTCATCCCGGAGCCTTAAAGAGATTGCCGATGAAACCGGTTTTAACGATGCCGGTTACTTCAACCGCAGCTTCAGGCAGCGTTTCGGCCAAAGCCCTATACGGTTCCGCTCACGCTGCGCCAACGGTAACACTCACTATCGGCCGGACTTCCATTTACGGTAACCATCCGCACCGCATCTTTCCAGCCCCGGCGGCGGCGCCCGCGTTCCGTTTCGTCCATGGCGGGGCTGTAGACGGTATGGGCCATGCGGTTCCAAATGTGACGGTCATAAATGCCCAGGGCAATACCCGCTACCCAGGCGGCCCCGGCGGCGGAACATTCCCCGTTGGCGGGAACCGAGAGGGGCAGGTTTAGAATATCGCTCTGGAACTGCATGAGAAAAGTGTCCCGGGAAGCGCCGCCATCGGCCCGTAATTCCCGCAGGTGTACCCCGGCCTCTTCCTGTATGCTTTCTACCACATCGCGGATCTGCCAGGCAATGCTTTCCTCTGCGGCGCGTACGATTTCCGCGCGGCCCGTGGTACGGCTCATGCCGCAGAGGCAGGCCCGCGCTTCCGGGGCCCAGTGGGGACAGCCCAGCCCGGAAAAGGCAGGTACCAGATAGGCGGTATCCGCCAGATTTGCGGAGGCGGCAAGGGCGCCCGCTTCCCTGGCCGAGCTTATAAGTTTGACATCATCAACAAGCCATTTGATGACGGCCCCGGAATAGTTGATGTTTCCTTCCACCACATAGGTTATCTCTCCCCCCAGGATCCAGGCGATAGAGGTAACCACATTTTTGCAGAGCACGGGTTTGTGCCCTATGTTGACCATCACCGAGGTGCCCGTACCATAAGTCGCCTTTGCCATGCCGCTTTCAAGGCAGCCCTGGGCAAACAAAGCGCCGTTTGAATCGCCCAATACGCCATGCACCGGGACAGGATGGGGAAGGAGGCCTTCAAAATCGGTATACCCAAAACAGGAATCACTGGCGCATATTTCGGGGAGCAAAACAGGATCAATACCAAAATATCCGCAGATTTTTTCGTCCCAGACTAAGTTGTGGATATTCATCAACTGTGTGCGGGCGGCGTTGGAAAAATCAGTCTTGAAATTTCCGGTCAGTTTATATACCAGCCAAGTGTCTATGGTACCGGCGCAAAGTTTTCCGGTTTTCCGGGTGTTTAAGTTTTCCAGGAGCCACGCGATTTTTGCCGCAGAAAAATAGGGCGACAGGGGAAGGCCCGTTCTTTGCCGTATATCATCTGAATAGAGAGAAAGTTTTTCGCAGATTTTCTCGCCGCGATTACACTGCCATACCACCGCATCATTAACCGGTTTTCCGGTCACCGCATCCCATACAAGGGCTGTTTCCCTCTGATTGCTGATACCCACAGCGGCAATGTCTGTTTTTACAATACCGGACTTTTCTATAAGTTCCTGTATTACCGCAATGGTATTGTGATAAATTTCCATTGGATCATGGGATACCCAGCCGTTAGTCGAAATTTTCTGTTTGTGTTCCCGGTTCGCCATGGCCGCTACATTCCCGCTGCTGTCAAAAAGCAAAGCTTTGGTGGCGCTGGTACTTTGATCAATGGCGATAATAGAGGACGCAGCCATGTTATTCTCCCCGGAGGTACGCCTTAATCTCCTCCTCGTTGTTGTCGTAAAGATCGCAGGCAATACCCAAATACTTGCAGGCTTCGTACAGCGCCGGCGCCACATCGCCATATACGCCGGTACAGTGATGAATGTAAGGGCCTTCCACGATCTTTGCCTCCAGGCGCTTCCAGTTTTCAACCTCGATCCAAACATAGGTTCCCAATGTATAAGGGCCTTCTATTGTTTGAGCCTTTCCCAGAAGCAAACTGTACTCACCGTTATCGCCGTCAAAACGGGCAAGGGTCAATTTCCCCGGTTTTGCCTCGGCGGAAACAGATCCGGGATAATCAAAAACCAGGGGCTTACTCAGGGCGGGTTTTGATCTTGCCACAGAAAGCGGCCAGGGTCCGCAATGCTGCAAAAGTTCCCCGTTCTCGTTATGGGGATGACGGACCGTCCAGTCGGCAAAGAGGATCCGCCCTTCGCCCAGGGTTGCGGCCTGCATCAAAAGAGAAGTAACGGCGCCATGAATATCCGTCTCGCAGACCACGGGGATTCCTTCGTCGGTAAGGAGCGAATTAGCGGCGCAGGGCATGATGCCGATCTCCGCCTGGAGGGCGTTCCAGCACTGTATAGCTATGGCATTACAGTGATACTGTGCGGCAAGTTTTTCCATGGCCACTTTGAGAGATGCAGTGGCAGCGGCGGCTTCATCAGTAACCTTTATGTCCATGTTCTTTTTGATGAACGCCAAGGCTGTCTTTGTTTCGTCACTATCCTTTACCTTTTGCACCATTTGACTAAGCTCGGTCATGGGGATGGGGGCAAGCTGTATATTAAATTTTTCCAGAAGTTCGCCCTCGTTGCACATGGTGGTGAGAAAATCGTAGGGTCTGGTGGAAATTTGAAGTATGCGGATTGACCTGAAGGTTTTAACAATGTTACAGACCCGCTGGAAAACATCCAGTCCCCGTTTAAATTCGCCGTCCTCAAGCCGGCAGTTGGTCATGTAGGTAAAGGGAACGCGGAAACGGCGGAGGACTTTCCCGGTGGCAAAAAGACCACACTGGCTGTCCCGTAATCGTATGCCTTTTTCGTCGGGCGACTCGTCCCGGGGTCCCCAGATTAACACCGGCAGATTCATCTCCCTGGCAAGACGGGCCACCGCATATTCAGTGCCGAAATTACAGTGCGGAAAAAAGAGACCGTCAATCTTTTTAGCCCTGAATTTTTCGATGATTTTGGGGATGTCGTTATCATCGTACAAAAGTCCTTCACTGTTAATATCGTCAATATCAACAATGTTGACGCCCAGTTCCGCGAGACGGGTCTTTGTCAGGCTGCGGTATTTTATTGCATCGGGGGCGCTGAATATGCTTCTCCGCGTTGGGGCAAAGCCCAGTGTAATGGTATCCATATCATCATCCTTTATAAAGTTTTGCGTATCCGTATAGCCATGTATTCTTTGCCGGGCAGTTCCACCCGGAATTTTCCCCTGAAGCATCCTCGATCTTCAATGATCATTTCCCAGGTGTCAATTACCTCAACCCGGTATTCGGAATTTTCATCAAAGAAAAATTCCCTGAACGAAGGACGCATAAAGCTATAGTAATAAAGAAAGTACCCCTGTGTCCCCATCATCCCTTCCGGAGCGGCGGCGATCTCGTCCCAGCCCGCCTGCAGGGGCGCAAGGCCAAGCCCCGGCGTTTCACTTAAAATGCGGCGCAAAAAATCGAGCCGTTTGGGACTTTCGCCGTGCAGTTCGCCGCCGTGGGACCACCAGAGAATATTTTCCGGATGAAGAAAAGTTTCGCCATGTCCTGCATAACCGCCCCGGCAGGATGCCTCCCAGAATCGGCGTACCATTTCCCTGCCGCTGATATTCCCCCAGCCGTGTTGTATATTTCCCTCGTAGGCAATCTCGTCCAGAACCACCGGCTTTTTGTAGCGTTCCCGGTACTCGGCGACAAGCTCGGCGCATTTGTAAATATCCTGCCGCTGTATGCAGCAGTGAGTAACCCAGGGACGGCTGTGGTCGTAGAAAGGCCGGCAATTGTGTATGCCCCGCAGATGATTGTAGGGATCCTTTTCGCAAATTATGGAAGCGTACCGTTCCCAGTCGCTTATCTTTTTTTGGGGCATAAGATCGTATTCGTTGGCCAGGGACCACCATACATTACGGTAGGCGGCAAAACGGGCAATACAATAATTCCAGTAAAGATCATCACATTCGCTGTCCATTCCGCTGAAACCCCAGCGGTCGTAGGGGTGCATCACGATAAGGTCCGCCTCAATGCCCAGATCCCGTAATGCGGCGATACTTTTTTCTATATGCCGGAAGTGTTCAGGGTTGAATCTCTTAAAATCCCAGTCATTGCCCGCTTCCCTGCCCGCCCCCCAATACTGCATAAAATTCTCCCGGGTAAGCACGGAGCTGTCCATGGGTTTTCCTTCATAGGGATAGGACCGGGGTTCCTTCAAATTGTAATCGTAGTGCTTGGGGAAAATACAAAACCGTATTTTGTTAAAAGGGCTGTTTTTCAGCGTTTCCAGGGTTTTCTTTTGCAGTTCTTCGCTTTGCAATTCCCACACATAACAGGTGGTTCCCACCGGATAATAGGGGCTTCCGTCTTCGTAGGCAAAGTGATAGGTATTGGCAACCCGTACCGGTCCGTGGTTATTTTTACCGGCGGCTTCAACCGTAAAAGTACCGGTATATTTTTTTTCGGAAAAACTGCCGGAAACCTCAAAGGAATATTCCCCGGTAAAAGACGGCATAAAACGCGCTTTGTATATGCCCTCGCCATCATAAAAACCATCAAGCTTTACGGTCTCGTTTTTGTGCTTAAAAATGCCCTGTATCGCGTAATCGGTAAAGGGATTTCCCTCTGTTTTTCCCGGGCACGATACTTCGAATATATCCCAGCGTTCGATCTGTTTTGTGTAGTCAAAACCTGCCATGGCGTTTTCCTTTAATCAAGATATCCGTTAATAACGGCGCGGAGACGGTGATGATGATATTCTTCCATATTGGGAAGCAACTGGTACATGTGCACCGCAGAAAGACCTTCTGCCGGATCTATCAACACCCAGGTTCCGGCAAGTCCGGTCCAGCCAAATTCTCCCAGGGAGCCGTTACATCCACCGGCGGCGGGATCAAGCATGGTGCGCACCCCCAGGCCGTAACCATAACCCGCCTGATAACTATTGGTAAAATCTTTTAGCTGTTCCCCGCTAAGGTGATTCCGACGCATCAGATCAATGGTCTTCCTGCCGATGATCCTCTGCCCCGCATAAACGCCGCCATTGGCCATCATCTGGGAAAATTTTATATAATCCCCGACGGTAGAAAAAAGCCCCGCGCCGCCCGCCTCATAGAGGGCATCAGGCTCATGGTTATCGTCCATCAGGCCCCTTATCTTGTTGAGGGTTCCGTCATCGCTACGCTGATACATGGATGCCATACGGCTCTTGATGTCGCCAAAATAACGGTAGCCCGTATCCTTCATACCCAGGGGATCAAAAATTTCGTCTTTGAGAAACTGCCCTATGGTTTTGCCGGAGGTAACTTCCACAAGACCCGCCACAAGGTCATGCCCATAGCCGTACAGAAAATGTGTTCCCGGCTCAAAGGCTAAAGGAACTTTTGACATGGCCCTTATCTCGGTTTGAAGATCGTACTTTCCGTGTTGTTGTTCCAGCTCCTGCCGAATCTTCGCCATGGCCATGGCGGAGACACTATCGCCGTGGGCATAGGGCAGCCCTACTGCCATGGTAAAGGCGTGCTTTACCAGCATAGGTTTCTTTGCTTCCTCAAAAGGAGCGGGCCAGCCATAGGCCTTATTTTTAACCACCAGGGGCCTGCGGTATTCGGGAAAATACTCATACAGCGGATCATTCAAAAGGAATTTACCCCGTTCATACAGTATGAGGGCGGCGGTACAGACAATCACCTTGGTCATTGAATAAAGGCGGTAAACCGTTGATTCGTTTATCGGCGTTCCCGCTTCTTTATCGGCATAACCATAGTACCCTTCATAGAGGATATTCCCGTCTTTTGCCAGGGCGCAGGCGCAGCCGGCAAGATCCTTCCTACAAAATTCCTGCAACAACGCTGATAAATGCTTGTAATCCTTCATCGTTTTCTCCTTATTGTCAATTTATCCTTTTACGGCGCCCATGGTAATACTCCGCACAAAATACTTCTGAAAGAAGGGATATATCACAAGGACCGGGATAACCGCAATTGCGGCGATAGCCATGCGTACCGCCGTAGCCGGCAGAGCCATGGTAAGCCGCGCGCCGACTTCGTTCTGGGCAAGGTACTGAACATTGCTCAGAATGGCGTTAAGCAGCACCTGCAAACTGTAGAGCCGTTCATTGGTCAAAAAAATAAGGCCGTTGTACCAGTCGTTCCAATAGGCAAGGCCGGTTAAAAGGCCAATGGTGGCGATGATCGGCGTGGATACGGGAATAACTATGCGCAGGAAAATACCATATTCACCACATCCGTCAACCCTCCCTGCCTCAATCAATTCCGCCGGGACACTGGATATAAAATAACTACGCACCAGGAGCACATTGAAAACCCGCATCAGCAAACCGGGGACGATAAGCGCCGCGATGGTGTTTTTCAGATGGAAATACTGGGTATACATAATATAGGTCGGCACGAGACCCCCGTTAAACAACATGGCAAAAACGACCAGAAACATAATAACTTTTCTGCCGGGAAGCTGATTCATGGAAAGTGGATAGGCTAAAAGACAAGTTATAATAATTGATACGGATGTCCCGATTGCCGTTACTATGACAGTAATACCATAGGATCTGGTAATGTTTTCCCCCTGCATCCAGAGGTACTTGTAGGCGTCGAAACTGATCGCCCTGGGGAACAGACTGTAACCGTTGAGGATCAAATGAGATTCTCCGGTGATGGAAGCGGAGACCATGACCAAAAAAGGAATAGCGCAGGCCAATGATGCCAGTATTAACAAAACATGGGAAATTCCAAGGACAACTTTATCCTGTCTTGATAGCATAGATCACCCCTTTAGAACAGCGAACTCCCGGCTTCTATTTTCCTGACCACGGAATTGGCGGCCACAATACAGATAAACCCTACAACTGATTGATAGAACCCTACAGCGGAGGACATTCCCATATCACCGGTGACAAGCAGCGCCCGGTAAACATAGGTATCAATAGTATTGGTAACATCAAAGAGCATCCCCTGATTCAGGGGAACCTGATAGAACAGGCCAAAATCGGAATAAAACATCCGCCCGATGGCCAGCAGAGTAAGTATGATAATCGTTGGCTTGATCAAAGGCAGAGTGATATGCCATATCTGCCTGAACTTCCCGGCGCCGTCAAGATAGGCCGCCTCATAATAGTCCTTGCTGATTCCCACAATTGAAGAAAGATAAATAACCGCGCTGAAACCAAAGCCCTTCCAGGTATTAACAAATACCAGAATAAAAGGCCAGTATTTTTTGGCCTGGTACCAGAGGATACTTTCCTTGCCGAAAAATTTGAGTACCGTTTTGTTTATAATGCCTGAATCCATACTTAAAAAAGCATACACAAGGTAGCCCACAACTACCATGGAGATAAGGTGGGGCAGAAGAATAAAATTCTGGTAAACACTTTTGGCAAATCTGCCCTGGATCTCGTTAAGCATCAGAGCGGTAAGGATACTTACCACCGTGCCGATTATAATAAAAGAAAGATTGTAGAGTATGGTATTGCGGGTAATGATAAAGGCGTCGGGTGTTGCAAAGAGATAACGAAAATTATCAAAACCGACCCAGGGGCTTTTAAATATCCCCAGCCTGAAATTGATCCTCTTGAAGGCGATCACAAGACCCGCCATGGGAAGGTAATTATTAATGAGGAGGTACAATAGCCCCGGTATCATCATGGTATAGAGCGAGACAAAATTTATAAGCCCTTTTTTCCCGGATGCCATAAAAACTCCTTATCGCGCAATACTGCCGGGACCCCACAGCCCCGGCGATAAAACAAACTCTACAACTACTTCTTCGATGCCCGCCAGGCATCGTACTGCCGCTGTTTTTCTGCAATAACCACATCAAGACCGGCGGCCTTGAGTTTTGCATTAAATTCATTCAGCAAAGACGGATCGGCGGCGCCGTATTCCAGGGGCTGCCGGTATTGATCGGCCACTGCGGTGAGGGCGGAAATTTGGGTAAGCACTTTACTGTTGTCAAAAACAAAACCGTAGGCGGAAGAAACGATGCCCCGATCGTTAAAAGCTTTCATCTGGGCGGCAAGATCCGCAGGCTTTCCCTCCCAGGGATAGGCGAGGTAGGAATTCCCCAACTGCCAGTCCATTCCGGCCAGGTTATACCCGGAATTCATGGTCGTTACACCAGAGGGGAAGGTGATGGTGCCATCAGTCTTTTTAACATAGTGTTCCCCTTCAATACCGTAGTTGATAAGGTTGATCAGTGTGGGATCGGTAAAGAACAGATTGAGCAGCTCCACCGCCTTGTCGGGGTACTTCGTATTGTGAGCGACCGCCCAGATAATCCCCTGGATTCCGCCCGTCGTGACAATCGCGTTGCCAAGGTCCGCAAATTCAAGTTTCCTGCCGGTAGAAAGTTCATTCTCGGTGACGATACCGGGTTTATTTGCGGTGAACTGGGCGCAGGCCTTACCGGCCTTCATCACCGACACGGCAGTTTCATTTGAAGCTGCATCATCGGGGCTTATGTAACCGGCCCGATACCAGGAATGGAAAAACTCCACACGCTGCCGGTATTCGCTTGTCTCGAAGAGATTAACAACCCTGGTGGAATTGCCGGGCATTATGACACCAAAATTATCCCCCAATGGATCAAAATTTATCGAGCGGAGAAGCTGAAACCCGGCGTTCATGCTCAGGGGATAAAAATCGGGCTCGTTCTTTTTTATCGTGGCAAGTATGGGGGGTATATCTTCGAGCTTCTTGATAGAGCTTATATCCAATTTATATTTGTCCACATATTCTTTGGTGATAAGGAAACCCAGACCACTGGCCATATCACGAATAGAAGGAATTCCGTATTGAACGCCGTTCACCCTTCCCGCCTGAAGATACACCTCGCCCACGGTTTTGACCATACCCTGTCCCTTGTCGGACAGATATTCATCCAGCGGCACAAGCTGCCCCTTGTCGATGTTGGAGAGAAAGGATCTACAGAAGAACACATCCAGCGGCTCGGAAGGAGAAGCCAGCATCAGATTGAGCTTCTGTGTCATATCAGCGATACCCATGGGCATAAGTTTTACCTTGAAACCCATGTTCCTGCCTGCCAGATAGGCATTAATGGCCGTTTCCACCTTGCCGGTTTCCGGGGGCATGGTGCCCCAGGTCGCAAAGGCCCATACCAATTCGGGTGTTTTATCCTTCTGCTGACCGCCGGCCCAGACTTGCGGAAAGCCCAGGAAAAGCGTCCAGGCAAAAACCAGGACAGCGCTTACGATTCTTTTCGTTTTCATGCTTTTTCCTCCATAATAGACTCATTGTAGAAGACATTCTTTCGAATTCATTCTATCGATATGGTAACTCTATCATAATCGAAAGTATATGTCAACAATAAAAAGTAAAAAATAGTAAAAATATTGGTTTTTCTATTGAAATTTTCTTTTATGCCCATTATAGTGTAATTATCCTGGATGGAAGAGGTAAATATGGAAAAGAGCCATCTAAATTCAAAAGCAAACGAAATAAGACGAAAAGTAGTAAAAATGATCACCCATGCCAAAGGCGGCCATCTGGGGGCATCCCTCTCCGAAGCGGATATCCTTACGGCGCTTTTCTTCAATACCATGCGTTTTTCCCCGGAAGGGGCCGAAGATCCTGGGCGGGACCGCTTTGTCCTCAGCAAGGGCCACGCCTCCGAGGGGCTTTACGCCGTGCTGGCGGAGCGGGGGTTTTTCCCCAGTTCCTGGCTCGACGCCTATCTGAGCGGGGATTGCCCCCTCAGCACACACCCGACAAACAAGGTCCCCGGCATCGAGGTCAATACCGGCGCCCTGGGGCACGGGTTTTCCATAGCCTGCGGCATGGCCCTGGGGGCAAAGAAAAGCGGCGGAGGGTTCCGGGTTTTTGTCCTCACCGGTGATGGGGAGTTGCAGGAAGGCAGCAACTGGGAAGCCGCCATGGCCGCCGCCCATTTCAGGCTGGGGAACCTTGTGTGGATCATCGACAACAACGGTCTGCAACTGGTAAGCAGCATCAAGGATACTTTGGGCATAGAGCCGCTGGAAGACAAACTGCTTTCTTTCGGTTTTGATGTCCATCAGGTCAACGGGAATGATAGCGCAGCGGTCGCCGCCCTGTTGGATTCCCTGGATTATACCGGAGAAAAACCCCATGCAATTATTGCCGGGACCGTCAAAGGCAAGGGGGTATCTTTTATGGAAAACATTCCCGAATGGCATCACCGTATCCCCACCGAAGAAGAATGTGAAAGGGCGCTAAAGGAGTTAGAAGAATGAACACCGATCTCCGTGAAAAACAGATAGCCACCGTTATCAACTTAACTGCCGGGGGCATGAATATCATCTACCTGGTGAGCGATTCGGTAAGTACCAGCAAGATTAAGCCCTTTATGAGCCGCTTCCCCGACCGGGTGATCAATGTGGGCATTGCCGAGCAAAATCTTATGGGTATTGCGGCGGGGCTGGCAAACACAGGGTTCATACCTTTTACCGGCAACGCAGCCCCTTTCCTGATTAACCGTTCCGCCGAACAGCTCAAGGTGGATATCAGCTACTCAAACAGCAACGTCAAGGTAAACGGCCTCCACGCCGGTTTCAGCTACGGGGCCGATGGCATTACCCACCATGAGGTAAACGACATAGCTTTTATCCGGGGGCTTCCGGGTTTTGAAATATATGCCCCCTGCGACGGCGCCGAATGTGAACAAATGACCCTGTACGCAGCTAATCATCAAGGCCCCGTGTACATGAGCCTTAACTCCGGCATCTTCCCCGAGGTCTCCCCGGGTTCCGGACCCTTTATCCCCGGCAAACCCCTCCAATTTGCCGAAGGCAGGGACCTTACCATCATAGCCCTTGGCACAGCCGTACACGACGCCCTGGAAGCCGCCGCTACCCTGCGGGGAACCTGCTCGCCCGACATCTTTGCCCTTAGCTCAATACGCCCGCTGGACAGCGCCCCTCTCATTCAGTCAATAAAAAAGACCGGCAAGGTCCTAACCGTAGAACAACATTCTATCAACGGCAGCGCAGGAAGCATCGCCGCCGCACTTATAGCAGAACAGGGCCTCGGCGCCAAACTTAAACGGCTAGGCATCCCCGAAGGCTCCTTCACCCGGAACGCCTCTGCCCAGGAAAACAAGCAGTTTTTCGGCCTCGACGCCCCAGGCATAACCGCCGCCGCCAAGGAACTATTACAAAACTGACACCCCGATTGCCCTTAAACCAGTTCCCCGCTATGATAAAAGTATCAACCATGTTTCAGGAACAGCGGCGGGAAAAAATATTGGAACTTCTCCGGGAAAACGGCAGCTGCCGGGTGCAGGAGCTTTCCGATCTTTTCAAAGTTTCCGAGCCTACCATCCGGGGGGATCTGGAGGTCCTGGAGAAAAACCATGCCATTAAGCGGCAGCACGGCGGAGCGTTTATCAGTGACTTCGCCTCTTTTACCGATGGTCTCAAGCTGGAGCATACCGAACACATGGAAGAAAAACGCCGCATCGGCCTCCGCGCCGCCGAATTTATCAAGTCCGGCGATAATATCATCCTTGATTCCGGTTCCACCCTGACCGAGCTTGCCCGGTGTATCGTTGACCGTAAAAACCTGAACATTATCACCACCGCCCTTAACATCACGCTGATGCTGGGAACCGAACCCACTAACCATATTATGCTTACCGGGGGCGAGCTCAAGCCGCCTACCCTTTCCTTAACCGGGGAAAAAGCGGCGCTGATATTCAAGGACATTTATATTGAAAAACTTTTTCTCGCCACCGGCGGTTTTTCGCTGACCGCGGGCCTTACCTATCCGGGCATATCCGATCTTTCCCTCAAAGAGGCCATGATAAATTCGGCCCATACAATCTATCTTCTGGCGGATTCGAGCAAGTTGGAAAAAATTTACTTTGCTTCCCTCAAGAGTCAAAAGAAAATAAACTATCTTTTTACCGATGATAAAGTCGAAGCTTCCTACATCAGAAGCCTCAACGATCTGGGGATAGAAGTGATTGTCTGCTGAGCAAATTGCTACAGTGTATCAGGCGTTTCCAGCATCGCAGCGAGCTGCATGGTAGTTTCCAGATAACCCATGCGGCGTTTTTTCACGTTAATTTCCATCAGGGCATAACCGTCTTTTTCCTCAATGCGAAAACCGCGGATGGTAACCGGATCGTTTTCCGAAAAGCCCGCTTCATAGGCGGAGGATCCCCGGATCACTTTTTTTACGAGAAAGGTCGGCGAAAAGGTTTTAGCCAGCGAAGGGGCAAGGATCAGGCCGAAAAGCGGAGCCGCCAGCCGTTCACGGCTGTCTTTTTTTGCGGCTTCCAGCATAGGCAGGTCGGGCCGCAGGGCGCTCATCAAAACCCGCTTTACACCGTCGGTGGTTTCCAGGGCCACGAGCTCTCCGGGACGGGTGGGGAAAAGAATATCCTGCAGGGAAGAAATCATCGCCCCCGGGGCAGTGTCGAGCTCCTGCCCATTAATGCTTTTTATAAAAGCCCCTTCCGGTATCTGATACTCCGCCGCGGGGGTGGAGGGCGCCACATAAACGATCTCCGCGCCCTGGGGGGATTCGCCCAGGCTAAAGCCCAGCCAGGGACGGGCCGCCCTGCCCCCGGCGATCATGGCGGGGAGAGCCGCCGCAAGCCGCTCTGCGGGAACGGCAAAGTTAAGACCCTGAAACTGTTCGATGCCCGCAAAGACAATACCCACCAGCCGGCCCGAAGTGTCAACCACGGGGCCGCCGGAATTTCCGTGATTCACCGCGGCGTCAATCTGGATCACATCTCCTATCGGCAAGAAGCGGCGGCCCAGGGCGGAAACAATGCCGGAGGTAACGGTTTTTTCAAGGCCGCCGGGAGAACCAATGGCGATAACCGTATCACCCACCGGAGGGATAATCCTATCCACCACGGAAAACACATATTCAGCCTTTATTTCCGCCTTTATCAAGGCCAAATCCAGGGTCTTGTCCCAGCCTATCACCTTGGCGGGGATCCGGGCACTGGCGGCGTCGCCCATGCGGATGTACATTCGGGAATAGCCCTCGTAGGCGGGATCCACCTCGCTGGAAATCACATGATAATTGGTGATGAGGAGGCCCGAGGCATCGACAAAAAAAGCGGAGCCCAAAACCCGGTCCGGAATTCCCATGCCCCGTTCAATGCGGATGCCCCGATCCACCACCACCGTGGCAACGCCCTTGATCATTTCGGCGGCGCTGTCCCGACCCAATGCAAAGGAGCGCAGATCAGAAGGAATCTGATCCGCGGGGGCTTTTGTTTCCTCCGCCACGGCCAGAAAATAAGCGGCGGTGCGGCGCTGTTTTGCCTCTACGGCGTGTTGCAGAAAATAAAGGGCATCGTCAAAACCCAAAGGCTTTTGCTGATGGCTGCGGACCGCGGCCAAAAAAGCCCCCAGGTTGTTGCCATCGGTCAACTGCTGTTTTGCCCCCGCCAGAATAAAATCCGCCTCCATGCCGGTATTTTCCACCGTGATCCCCAAACTCGAAAGGGACCGCGCAAGGGAAGCGGCATCATCCCATTTTTTTTCTTCGATAGCTTTTATCTGGGCCAGGCGGAGATTTTCCACAGCCTCGGTTTTATAATTTTTTACTTTTTCACCATCGTCATTTTCATTTTCATTTTCAGGTGTTTCAGTCTTTCCGTATATCCGTTCGTAAATGCCGATGAGGTGAATAGCCCTGGCGGGATTTTCAGAAACATAACGATCTATATCTTTAAGCCGCACCGAACCGGCGGACCGCGGCGGGGTGAGCCTTTTTTCCGCAGAATCGGAGGAGGCGCAGGATGTAAACAACGCTGCTAAAAATAAACCCGTCAAAAAAAATAACCTGGCTTTCTTCATAACCTTCACTTTTCCGTCCTGGTTTCAGTTTCCCGAATACCGTCCCGGTTAATATCCCAGGAACGGATAATATACGAGCCGGGAAAATCCGGGCTGTTAAAACTATGCTGTTCAGCGGTTTCAAAAATGCCGTCACCGTCCCAATCGCTCATCGAATATTCAATCGGAAAACCGGCTCCGGCGGATTGGCGAAAATAACGGATCGTTTCCAGCCGTCCGTCCAAATCCAAATCGATCCGCTGAAGCACAGGCCGTCCACGGGAAAATTCCGTTTCAGAAATGATCCGTCTGTCCAGATATTCACGGGCCCGCTGGGGAATACCCCTGTCCAGTTCAACCCGTTCCAGCGCCCCGGTAAATTCCCCGCTGGGCTTCTCCAGCGCCGCCGCAAAGGAAAGCAGGGTCTGTCGGGAAAGCCTGGCCCTTTGAGCATCCCCTGAGGGAAAAAGAAAACCCGTTCCACCCAGATCCTGCATCTGTACCGGGGCATAGAAAAAATCCCGGGGGCGGGGAATAAAACGCAGCCCCTCCAATGCCGACTCCAGCACCGCGGGGTACCGCTCCCAGTGTATATGCGCTATCAGCCTGTCGCTGTCCTCCAGCGGATAGGCAAAAACACCCCCGGCGGAAATTTCAGGCAGCACCGCCGCTTCCGCCCGGAAAGGAATACCGGCGCCAAAAAAAATCTTTATCTCCGGGAGGCCGTCCTGATCTGTATCAAGGCTGTACTCGGTGATTGAACCGGCGCTGTACCGGGCAAAAACTTCGGCATAGCCGTCGCCATCAACATCCTCAGTAATAACACCGGAGAAGGTCAAAAGGTTTCGCCTGAAAAGATTCACCGAAGAATCTGTCAGCAAAAGTCTGCCGGTTTTAAGGATCAAATCTTTATCCAGGATGCGTTCCGTTTTTTCAGCGGAAGGCTCGAAAAGTTCCGCCGCCGCATCTTCCTCAGTTATGATCCCCAGGCTGAGGAGCGCAGGTATTGCAGCGGCGTTACGGTTGCCCTCCGCCCGGTAAGCGGCGGCCAGGCGCAGGGCCTCGTTCAGATCCGTGATAAAGGGAAAGCACAGCCAGGCCAGATCCGGATCATCATCCAGCAGGAGAGGCAGCCGCTGCAGCATGACAGAAAGCAAATCGCCTTCGATGCCCAGGGGAAGCCTATCCGCATAATGGGTAAAAAAGAGCCGCAGGGGCCAGGTATCACGGGGATAGGCGTCCAGCGTTTCCGCAAGAGTTTTTATGAACAACCCGCCATCTGGATGGTTTTTCACCGCCAAAAGGCGCAACCTGGTTTTTGCGGCGCTGTCAGGCAAGGCGGAAAGAACCTCAAGGGCTTTTTCATAATGCCGCAGACGGATAAGGACCTCCGCCTCCAGGAGCCGCCCTTCGGCGGCGCTGTATTTTTTCCACCGGTCCGCTTCACGGCCCCGACCTAACGCTTCCAAAACCTGCCCGGCGGATTTTCCTTCTTCAAAACGGAGCCGGGCCAAAAGGTAAGAAATGTCCGATGATTCTGATGAAAAATCCGCCCCCCGTTCCAGCGCCGCCAAGGCTTCTGTTCTGCGGCCCGCGGCAAGGGCGGCCTCTGCCCAACCCAGGTACTGTTCCGCCACCCGTTCATCGCCGGGTAAAATCCTCCCCTGGGCGAAAAGCGGGGTGAAAAAAATAAGAGTTAAAAGACCGCCGAAAAAAAGCCCCTTGGCCATGCTATTAACCGGAGACAGGGGACTGGCGTCCCAGGGAAAGATTATTTTCCCGGGGAGGTAAACCAATAAGCTGCCTGACTTCATCATCAATAAGCGTTTCCCGGTTCAAAAGGGCATCGGCAAGTTTATCCAGCTCCTGTTTGTGGGAGCCAAGGATAGCCTCAGCCTCGGCGCGGGAATCGTCCAGAATCTTTTTTACCGCCTTGTCGATACGCTGGGCGGTGTCTTCGGAATAGTCCTTGTGCCGGGCTATCTCCTTGCCGATGAAGATGGGCTCGTCTTCCTGACCGTAGGTTATGGGACCCACTTCCTCCGCCATGCCCCATTCACAGACCATGTGCCGGGCCATCTCGCTGGCCTGCTGTATGTCCTGTTTGGTGCCGGTGGTGGTTTCATCATAAAAAAGCTTTTCCGCAACCCAACCGCCGTAACAGATGATGATGCGATCCAAAACCCACCCGCGGGTGCGGCTGTAACTGTCTTCTTCCGGCAGCGACATGGCCATACCCAGGGCCCGGCCGTGGGGCACAATGGTAACCTTATGCAGGGGATCGGCATTTTTGAGAAAGTAATGCAGCAGGGCGTGACCCGCTTCGTGGACGGCGGTCATACGCCGTTCCTTTTCGGATATCACCAGCGTGGTCCGGGCCACCCCCATGAGGATCTTGTCCCGGGCTTCCTCAAAGTCGGGCATCTCCACCGAGGCCTTGTCCGTCCGGGCGGCAAACAGGGCCGCCTCGTTCACGAGGTTTGCGATGTCGGCGCCGCTCATTCCCGGTGTTGCCCGGGCGATACGGCTCAGGTCGATGTCGTTTCCCAGGGGAATTTTCGCCGCGTGGATTTTGAGGATGTCCTCCCGCTCCTTGATATCCGGCATGGCCACCACCACCTGCCGGTCAAAACGGCCGGGACGGAGGAGGGCGGGATCCAAAACATCGGGGCGGTTCGTGGCGGCCAGAATGATCACCCCGTCCTTTGAATCAAAACCGTCCATTTCCACCAGGAGCTGATTCAGCGTCTGCTCCCGTTCATCGTGACCGCCGCCATAACCGGCGCCTCTTGTACGGCCCACGGCGTCCAGCTCATCAATAAAAATGATGCAGGGAGCGCTGCGGCGGCCCTGTTCAAAAAGGTCCCGGACCCGGCTGGCCCCGACCCCCACGAACATCTCCACAAAATCCGAACCGGACATATGGAAGTACGCCACCCCGGCCTCCCCCGCCACCGCCCGGGCCATGAGGGTTTTCCCTGTACCGGGCATCCCCACCAGAAGCACGCCCTTGGGGATTTTTGCCCCCATCTTCGTAAACTTTTGCGGGGTTTTGAGGAAGGAAACCACCTCCTCCAGCTCGTATTTCGCGTCTTTTTGACCCGCCACATCGGCAAAGGTCACTTTTTTTCCTTCATCGTGGTAGCGTTTGGCCTTGCTCTTGCCAAACTGAAAAGCCTTGTTTCCCGGCCCCTGCATATTCCGGAACATCACCCAGATAAAGACAAAGCCGATGATCCAGGGGAGAAACTGCAGCGCCATCTGCCAGGGGCCTAAACCGGTAACCGCCCCGGAAATGTTGATCCCCTTTTCCCGCAGCGTGGGGAGCAGGGCCGGATCCTGATAGGGGATGAGGGACCTGAAATGCGAAGATTCGCCGGAACCGCCTTCCCGGGAATTGCCCCGGAGGGTTCCTTCGATAACGCTGTTGTTGTGAATGGTAACGGCGGTAATTTCATTCCGTTCCAGATGGGCGGCAAAATCGGAATAGGGGATTTCCCGCACCGCCGGAGAATCATTCCTGAAGAAGTAGGCGGTAAAAAGAATCGCTATGGCCAAAAAGAAAAACAAGGCGAAACGCCCGGACCTTCCCGGCATATTGGGACGGGGGGGTAATTTATTGTTTTGATCGTTAGGCATCTGTAACTCCCGAAATTGTGATTAGAAAAATCTCCGGGGCATCCTGCTCCCCTTCCCGGCGGAGTAAAATTTCAACCCCTCTCTTTTTCCTGCTGATAAAAGCAGCGAGCCCGGCGGAATCTTCCGCGGTAAGAACCTGTTCGGCACCCTGAGCCGCCGGCGTTGCCGCTCTCCGGTTAATCCGGTCGTCTTTATGCCATGGCCGCAAAACCAGGGGCAACCGGGCATAAAATGCGGCCTTGCCTTGAGCACTAACACCGGAAACGGCTTCTACAATCAGCTCCTCAAGCTTATATATTCCCGGCTCTTTAATCAACAGCGAAAAGCCATCTCCGGCCCCTCGCCCGCCCGGCAAAGAAATATTGACCGCCTGACCCTTGACCTCGAAACGCAGGGGGCCGAGGTCCCCGGACTCTTTTTTTTCAAGGAGCTGCCTGAAGGCCGCCCGCCGGGGCGCCGTTTCTTTTCTTTTTGGAAGATCCGGTGATAAGCCTGAAAAGCCGGAAACTTCGGGCTTCTTCCCTTTTTTGCTTATAAGCCGGTCGGCCCCCAGGAGAAAAGCTTCTTCCCGGAGGATGGCAGG
This sequence comes from Spirochaetia bacterium, assembly GCA_025997615.1. GTDB lineage: Bacteria > Spirochaetota > Spirochaetia > Treponematales > Breznakiellaceae > BNUV01. The sequence continues at coordinate 17,889 of BNUV01000005.1, read as the reverse complement.
CAGGGCAAAAAAAGCATCTTTATCGGCACAAAGAATTCCCTGCCCGGGGGCGTCCCAGATCAGAGCTTTGCGGGCCTCGTCCTCAAGAAATTCCGCCGTTAATTTTTGGGTTTGCAGGAAAAGCAGCAGGGACTTCCGCCAGCGGGGAAAAAATTCTTCGAGACAGGGGATCAGTTTATGGCGGATGCGGTTTCGCAGGTACCGTATATCCGCATTGGTGGAATCCGTCCGATAGCTTATTTTTTTTTCTTCAAGATAGCGAAGCACCTCGGCACGGCGCAGACATAAAAGGGGCCTCTGTATACCCCCCCGCACACGGGCCATCCCGGCCACTCCCGCAGGGCCTCCGCCCCGGAGTATACGCATCAGCGCCGTTTCCAGAAGATCGTCCAGGGTGTGGGCCACGAGGATCTTCTTCGCACCGATGCGCCGGGCTTCGCGGTTCCAGATACGGCGGCGGAAAAGCCTTGCGGCCCCTTCCAGACCTATCCCCCGGAGGCGGCCGGTTTCAGCCACTTTCCCCGGCTTAATCGAAACAATTCTCAAAGGAACGTGGAGGCTTTTGCAGAGCGCCCGCACCGCTTCGGCATCGCCCCGACATTCTTCCCGGGGCCGTATACCGTGGTCTACGTGGAGGCAGTGAAGTGAATTGTGCGGGAAGCCCTTTTCCCGGCGCAGGGAGGCCAAAGCCGCCAGCATGGCGGTGGAATCGGCGCCCCCGGAAACTGCGGCCAAAAAAACCGTCCCCCGGGGCCAGTCTCCCAGCCCCCCGGCGACGGCCTGTTCAAAGGCATCCACAAAGAAACCGGAAACGCTATTCCTTTGCCTTGGCTTCCCCTTCCGCGGCGGCAGGAGCGGCGGCGGGACCGGCAGCAGCGGCTTCGTCCGCTGTGGCAGATGCGGTTTCGGCCTTGGCAAATTTCACCAGAGCAACCACCTGATCCACCCCGGAAATAACCCGGATGCCCTCCGCAAGTTGAAGGTCCCGGACGTGCAGCGACTGGTTGACCTTGAGGCCGGAAACATCCACATCGATCCGCTCCGGGAGGTCCTTGGGGAGACATTCCACTTCAATTTCGTGGAGGGGAAATTCGAGGATGCCCCCTTCCCGAACACCGATGGGATTCCCATGGATATGGATTGAGACATGGGCCCGGAGGGCGACGCCGCTTTCCACTTCGTAAAAATCAACATGAAGGATATTCCCGTCGAGAATATTCCGCTGGGTGTCCTTTACAAAGGCGTCGTAGGGCTTTCCGTCCACATCCACCTTGACGATGGTACTTTCGGAAATATGCTTGACGCTGTTGACAAATTCCAGGGCATCAAGGTCTATGGACAGCGCCTTCCCCGAACGTCCGTAGAGAACGGCGGGGATCCTTCCCTGCCGCCTGATCTGCCGGGCCGCGCCGGACCCCGCATTGGCCCGGTTCCGGGCCGCTAAAATAACCTGACTCATTATTACTCCTATAAATTGGCGGCTTGCCGCCACGTTAACCGGAAGCGGTACAAAGTACCGCATACTCCTAAATAAATACGTTCCTGGGACGACAGGGTTCGAACCTGTGAATGCCGGAGCCAAAACCCGGTGGCTTACCACTTGCCTACGTCCCAATACTCTGTAGGGTAAAACCCACCTTATACTACAATATCCGCTGTTAAATTTCCAGCTCAGGATCGTCCTGGCCGCTGCCATCGGCATATTTTTCCAGGATCTTGTTTTGGAGTTCAGCGCGGAATTCGGGGCTAATCGGATGGGCCACATCCTTATACTCCCCCACCCGGGTTTTACGGCTTGGCATGGCAATAAAAACCCCGGTCTTACCCTCGATGATTTTAACATTATGCACCACAAAGCAGTCATCAAAGGTTATGGTTACATACGCCTTTAACTTCCCTTCCCCAGCCACTTTACGGACCCTGATGTCAGTTATCTCCATAAAGATTCTCCTTAATTGTCGGTCCAGAATAACTTATAACTATTGTACTACCGTATTGCCAAAACGTGCAAGAGGAAAAGTCAAGTGTACAAAAGGCCATTTCCCGGAAATTTTTTTGACGGCCTTTTTCGCCAGATCTTCATCAACAAAAATGCCGAAACAGCCGGAACCCGATCCGGATAAACCCCCAAAATCCGCCCCCAAATGGTCAAGGTCTTCCAGAATTTTTCCATAAGCCGCCGCTGCGGCCGCTTCCCCGGCAGCCCAAAAAGTCGTCAAAAAATCATTGCCAAAGAGCCATTCCCGGGGATCCAGCGCCAGCCGGGCGGATAATTCCCTGTAGGATAATTTTGGGGCCCATGATAAGGATCCACCCATTTCCTCTATCTGGTCAAAAAGCCTGTAGGCCCCGGCGGTGTCGCTGGGAAAGCCCGGGTGAACCAGCACCACGGATAATTCCGTGCGGCCCCGGGGCGTTTCCAGCCGCCTGAGCCTTTCCCCCCGGCCGGTAACAAAGGCCGTGCCCCCGGAAAGAAAAAAAGGTACGTCGCTGCCCAGTTTTTCAGCCATTTCCTTGAGAATTTTCCGGGAAAGCGTTGTTCCCGCCAGCAAATCCAGGGCCCGCAGCGTCGAGGCGGCATCGGTAGAAGCGCCTCCAAAACCGGAACCCAGGGGAATGCGCTTTTCTATGACGATTTTGAACCCCAGATGGCAGCCGGTATACTCCCGAAACAGGGAAACCGCCTTAAAAACCAGATTTTCTTCGATAGGGCTCTTCGTCAAACCGGTATTCCCCTCAATATGGATCTCACAGGCGTCCTGGCTATCCAGGGTCTCAAAAGTGAGGGTATCCCCAAAGGCAAGGGTCATAAAAATACTTTCCAGATTGTGAAATCCGTCGGGACGCCGGTTTTTCAGGCGCAAGTGCAGGTTAATTTTGCAGGGGGCCTCCGCTTGACAAAAAACGCCTGACCCCGGAAACTTTCTCATGGACAAAAGTTATTATACAGGATAAATTTTCTTTGTAAAGATTGTAAAACTTGGTTTTGTAGAAACCAGTTTACAACCAGTTGACAGATAATCGATCTGTCCGTATGTTTCAAAGGAGAAATTCAATCAGGAGAGTGCCATGATTCCGTATGAACCCTTGAATACCCCGCAATCGGATATGCTGACTTTGATGCCCCTGGTTACCGCTTATCCTTCTGAAGAAGGATATCCTTCCGGGGAAGGCAGGCAGGAGGGGCATCCCTTCCCCTTCCTGGCCTTTGGCGACGAAGACGAGGACGATATTGACGAAGAAGACAACTTCGACGATATGGAAGACGATTTCGAGGATGATTTCGAAGACGACGATTTTGATGATGATGACGACGACTTCGATGACGACGACGATTTTGACGACGACTACGAGGAAGACGAAGACTTCGACGGTTTTGACGAATAGTCCGGGTAGATGACCGCCGCCGCGTCCCAGAGCCTTTCCAACTCGTAAAAATCCCTGCTTTTGGCGGTCATCAGATGCACCACCAGGGATCCCATGTCCAGGAGGCTCCACTCATCGCCAGCTGACGTCACGGTCTCAGGCGTTTTATGCTTACGGGACCGGTTAAGGATCGCCATGTCCCGTTCCCGGGAAAATTCCTTGACGTGCCGTTCCAGCCCCTGCAAATGGGTGCTGCTGGTCACCGTGGCGATGATGAAAAAATCCGTCCAGGTGTTGAGGTTCCGCAGATCCAGCACCGTCACATTGCCGCCCCGGTGTTCTTCCAGCAGTTTTGCCAGATCAATTGTCAGGCTAGCGCCCGGTAACATATCTTCCATCAAAATCCTTTCCGATAACGAGGGTAAAATCCGACGTATAATTAAAATTCCGTATGTTCAGGTCCAGTTCCGGGTCTTCCGGAGAGACCTGTTCAAAACGAATATCCTTACAGCGAATAGTTTCGGCAAATTCACGGGCGATTTCCCCGGAACCCGACCGGTCTATGATAAAGGTCCCATCATAATCATCCTGATCCGCATTACCTATGTTGATCACATCGTAACCAAAACCCCGCAGCAGCTCCGCAGTTCTTCCCGCCAGGCCCGCGACGGTGGTACCGTTCAGCACATCAACGGTAAAAATCCGCTCGCCGGAAAAACCTTCCGCCGGCCGGGAAAGGATTCCCGAAGTCTGGAGGACGATCCGCTTGATAAGGTCCCCGTCTTCAGACGGCAGGATCAGCGTCTGGCCCGAGACTTCCCGGGGATTTCCCCCCACAGACTGAATATTGAGGCGATCCGTGTCTATCCCCGCCAGTTCATCAAAAAGCCGGGTCCGGCTGCGCTGGCTGGCGGCTGATTTTATAAACGCATAGTAAATTTTTGCCACCGGCGGATTTTTAAGCACCGCGTTTTGCTCCCCCAGCCGCTTGATCAGCCCCTGAAAAAAACGCTGCCGGCGAAAATGAGCCAGTTCGGCATTTTCCTCGGGGATTTCGTAGGTCAGGTAGAGCTTCGACTTTTCGCCGTCCAGCCGGGTAAACCCCGACGGAAAAAGCACCGGGGGCGTTTCCTGATACAGTTCCACCGGCGAGGGAATAAAAATTTCCACCCCCTCGATCAAATCAACAATTTTTCCGAGATTTTCCATCTCCATTACCAGGGAATAACTGATATCTATTCCCAAAAGCCGCTCGATTTCCTGTTCAAAAGGCCCAATATGCCGGGGATCGTAGACCGAGTCAATGCGATCCACCCGTTTGATCTGCTGGATGATCAGCCCCAGTTCCCCGGGAATGTCAAAAACCGCCGCCCTTTTCGTGGCAGGGTAATAGAGAAGCACATAGGCGCCTATGGGTTTTGCCCCGTGTTCAATCACAAAAAGGGTATTGATAACCCGGTCGCCTGACAGGGCGTCTTCGATGGGATCTGAACGGAGAGCTACGGCGGCAAAAACGATTCCCCCGGCCAAAAGCAAAATAATGGCCCCCAAAAGGAAGAAACTGGCATCAAATTTGATTTTCCTCACGGTTTTTTCCTTTCCTGCATGGCTGATAAGAGCCGCCGGGTCCCCAGGGAAACATCCATCTCCCGGGAATTGAGCCAGGCCACGGTTTCGCCCAGCACCGCCTCGAACAATTCTTCTATGCCCGCGGTAAAGGCCATCTCCCGGAGCCCTTTATCGATATTCTCCCGGGAAATTTCAATTTTGTCGGCGACATAAATCACCTTGGCTAAAGGCCCCATATCCTCGTCTCCGGTGGTATGGCACCGCACGGCCTCAAGAATATCCTCATTATGCACGCCGAACCGCTCCCTGAGCAATACCGCCGCGGACCGCCCGTGGAGGAGGCCCGGTTTTTTCTTTTCCAGATCGGACAGACCTCCGCCATCGGCCAGGGCAAGGCGTTTTTGCTCATCATCCGGCATGGATTTGCAGATGTCGTGGGCAATACCCGCCAGATAACCCGCCTGGGGGTCCAGACCGTAACGGCGGCAAAGGTCCCAGGCCAAAAGAGCGGTGTTACGGGAGTGAAGGAACCGGGAAAAACTCACCGCCAACCGGACCGTCTGCTCAATTTCGGCGATCAGTTCTTGGGCGATTATTTGCCCCGGAACATCGTTTTGGGGGCTAAAACCGTAAAGGCAGCGATCCTCGATGAGGTGCCGGGCCCCGGCGGGGACTAAATACCGCCAATTTCCCCCTTTTTTGATCCGTTCCCGGACTAAAGCGGAGGAAATATCCATAATTTCATTGTTAAGCTCCCGGTACTTATAGGGAAAATCCGCCTTTTGGGGGGAAATTCGATGGGCGATGATGATATCCGTCTCTTTGGCGATCTCCTCCGCCCGGCGCCACTGCAAAAAACCCGCTGTCAGGTCATCCCCCAGGATAAGGGCCGGTTTTTCCCTCAAACCATAGCGTTCCTTCACCGAAAAAATGGTGTCGATGGTGTAGGAAACCCCCTCCCGTTTTATCTCGCAGTCGTCGATGGTAAGCCGGGGATCGGCAGCAATGGAAGCTGCCAGCATATCCAGCCGGTCTTTGGGGGAAGGAGCCTCGGCGCCGGGCTTAAAGGGCGACTGGAAAGCGGGGATCAAAAGCACCCGATCATAGCCAAAGGATGATAAAACGGCCTCCGCCAGATAAAGATGGCCCAGATGCACGGGGTTGAAGCTGCCCCCCAGAATGGCAAGCTTCATGCCGATTCCTCCGCCGCACCGGGCGGCGCCGCAGCCAATTTACCCAAGGCCGCAGCCAGCTCCGCGATGCCAAGGCCGGAAAACACCGAGATTCCCACCACATTTTCCCCGGCGTACCGGGCCTTCAGTTCGGCAAAACGCTCCGGAGCGCCTTCAAGGTCCAGTTTCGTGGCTATGATGAGCCGCTGTTTTTTCACCAGATCCGGGGAAAAGCTCTCCAGCTCCCGGTGCAAAATATCAAAGGCGTCGAGAAAATTCTCCCCGGAACAGTCGATGAGGAAGGCCAGCGCCCTGGTGCGGGAAATATGCTTCAAAAAACGTATCCCCAGGCCCGCCCCTCCCGAAGCCCCTTCGATGAGCCCCGGAATATCGGCGATGATGATGTCGTCATCCCCCAGGGTCAAAACCCCGAGATTGGGAATTTTTGTAGTAAAGGGATAGGGAGCGATCCGGGGCCGGGCATTGGTAAAGCGGTCCAAAAGGGACGACTTCCCCGCATTGGGAAAACCCACCAGGCCAATATCAGCCATAAGTTGAAGTTCCACCCGCAGGCGGCGGCTTTCACCGGGTTTTCCCGGCAGGGCCTTTCGGGGGGCCTGATTCACCGACGACTTGAAGTGGATGTTGCCCCAGCCGCCGTTGCCGCCCTTCAAAAAGAGAAAATCCGCCGTATCCTTGCCAAAATCCCGGACCATTTCCCCCGTGGCGGCGTCCATAAGAACCGAACCGGGGGGCAAAGGGATGATAATGTCATTGCCATTTTTGCCGTACCGGTCAGAACCCTCGCCATCGTGTCCGTTTTCAGCCTTAAAGCTATGGGCATAGCGAAGATGGGCTAAGGTACGGAGATTTCGGCGTATTTTGAAGATAACGTCCCCGCCACGGCCGCCGTCACCCCCGGAAGGGCCGCCGCGGGCTATATACTTTTCCCGCCGAAACGCCGCACAGCCATTTCCGCCCTTGCCTGAGGAAACTTCAATAAACGCTTCATCGGCAAATTTTTCCAAATTTACGGGTAAATGCCCTATTCCGCGGCCGCAGTAGTAACTGCGGTTGACACCGTGGCGAGTTTACGGCCCCGGCGCTGAATAAAAGAGACCGTGCCGTCCGCCTTGGCAAAAAGGGTATAGTCCCCGCCGCAGCCTACATTGGCCCCGGGGTGAATTTTAGTCCCCCGCTGCCGGACAATAATGGAACCGGCCTTGACCACCGATCCCCCTGAAGTTTTTATCCCCAGATAATGGGGATTTGAATCCCGACCGTTTTTGGCGCCGCTGCCGCCCCGTTTCCGAGCCATATTAATTCCTCCGCTCCGTATCTATCGTCATCGTGCAAAATTCCGGAAATTCCTCCGCCACCGACGAAAGGCCCTCCAAAAGAAAGACCCCGGCGGCGGCAAGAAACTCCCTGCCTTCCCCGGAATAATCCGTTTCCATGCGGAAAAGACCCCGCTGAGGGGCTTCCCCCCGCACAATAACCCCGGTCTTTTTGGAAAGAGTCCGCAAAGCCGTCCTTGTAAGGACCGAAACCGCGGCGCAGACTATGTCCTCGCCCCGTTTTCCCGCCCCGGCGTGGCCGCTGACCTGGCAGGACCTCAAGAGCCCCTCCCCGTCCAGCGCCGCCTTTATGGTTATCATGGGCCCTAAGCCCCGATAATATCCTGAATCTTGATGATCGAGTACTGCTGCCGGTGCCCCTGCTTGCGGCGGTAGTCCTTTTTGGGCATATATTTGAAGACAATTATCTTCTTGCCCTTCTCGTGGGCTTCCACCGTGGCGGACACCTTGACCCCTGGCACATAAGGAGCGCCCACGGTCACCGAATCTGCGGATACGAGGAGCACCGAGTCAATATCCAGGCTGGACCCCGGCTCCGCGTCGATCCGATCCACCTTGAGCACCGCCCCTTTTTCCGCCTTGTACTGTTTTCCCTTAAATTCAACCAATACGTACATATTTCATCCTTCTCTTGATAGACTTGTATAGTTTATCTGAAGCCTTGCAAAAAGGTCAAGTACCTGTGAGTGATTATTAGCAATTCTAAGTATCCCGTCAAGCTCAGTCTCCGGGCGGGGAGCGGCCCCGGGCTGACAAAAAAAGCTGGTGGAATCCACCTTCGTAGCCCTTGTTAGGTGCGCGTTTTAGACCTTCGTTGACGGGAATGATGGAAGATTGCGCGAACCGGAGGTTCGTTGGATTATCCGGGTAATGGCGGTTTGCTGCCCTTCGGGCAGCTTGGCAAAGGGTCTGCTCCGGTGATGAATTCCAGAATGTTTTTGCCAGCCAGCCCCGCTCCCCGCCTAACACTGTCTGATGGGATCAAAAGTCTTCCCTTCCAAGCATCCAGTATGACATGGGCTGCCGATAATTGATGCCATGCTCATGGGCGAAGCTGATGGTTCTTTCCAGCCTTGTCTCCTCTGCTTCATTGCAGGTGCATGATTCGCAAACCGCAGGGGTTCCCGTGCTGAAGAGTGCAAACTGAACTTTTCCTAAAATCTTCTGTAACATTTTGTTACCTCCGTCATTTGATATATAAAAATATAACCCTGCGGTATTTTTCATGGTATATACAATACTATCTGATTATTGCCTAATTCTCTCAGAGATGATACTATAATTTTACACGGAGGATAGACATGACCGGATTTGACCTGGACAGAATCAATAATCTGCTTAAGGAAGCGCTGCTTCAGCATATACGGGCGCCGGGGCGTATTGATACCGCAGGGCTGGGATTCAGGATGACACGGGCGGAGGAAGCTACCGAAGTCAACTGCCATGTTCTTGATCCCCTTGTGGTGACGATCATACAGGGGAAAAAACGTTCAATTTATGGATCAGAGGAAATCCGTTACGGTGAAAAACAATGCATCGTTACCGGTGTGGAGTTTCCAAGCGCAACACGGATTGCTGAGGCGTCGCCTGCAAAACCCTATCTGGCGGTTTCCATGTTGCTTGATCCGGTTATCATTGCGGAACTGCTTGCCACCATGCCGGCCGCCGATCTTTCCGGCACTGTGCATAAGGGATTGACCGTTGCCGATTCCGATCCGGTGGTTCTTGACGCCTTTCTCCGCCTGATCGATACTCTTTCCGATCCCGTGCGGCAAAGCGTACTTGCCCCGATGATCATACGGGAAATTCACTACCACCTGCTTTCAGGGCCCTTCGGTAATCAACTTAAAATGATCCACACAAATGGTTCGCAGAGCAATCAGGTTGCGCGGGCCGTCACCTGGCTGAAAGAACATTACAACGAACCCTTCGATGTTATCAAACTTGCGGAACAAAACAACATGGCCCCTTCAACCTTTCACCGGCATTTCAGGCAGCTTACCACCCTCAGTCCCCTGCAATACCAAAAACGCCTGCGCCTCTACGAAGCCCAGCGGCTCATGCTGGCCGAACACAAGGACGCAAGTACCGCCGGTTACTCCGTGGGCTATGAAAGCCTGACACAGTTTAATCGTGAATACAAACGTATGTTCGGCGCCCCGCCCCGCCGGGATGTTCAGCGGATACTGGCAGGGTAAGATGAAGCTGGCCCATCTGATGCGGCAAGTAATATAGTGATGGTTTCAACGGCCCCTTCATATTCCCCCATCAGCACCTTGTCGGAAACGGCATTGATCTGTTCCCGCATTTCCGTGTCTAAATGGAGTTGTTCTATTTCTTCAAATAATTTATCTGTCTCCTTCATGTTCATTGCTTCCAGTGCGGTCCGCAAAGTGGAGAGCAAGGGCAGAATGGCCTCCCGGTCTTTGTCCCCGGCCTGTAAGCCTCCGCTTTCTTCTTCCCGCTTTTCTTCCAAAACTTTCCCTATCCCTTCGATGAGTTCCATCAGGTGTTTATGAAAAGCGGGCAGCCCGTCCCGTATCGCCGCCGTGTCCCCGGCCTTTCCCGCCGCTTCCAGGGCCGCCGCCTCAACCGATACATCCGCCGCGCCGATAGAGGCGGATGCGCTTTTCAGCGCGTGAACCTGGGTTACAAACAGCGGCAGCCCGTCCGGCTCCGGCGCATGCTGTAACAGGGGCAGCCGTTCCCGCGCGTCTTTGTGGAATTGCGCCAGCACCTTCCGGTATCCTGCCTCAGTGCCGCCGGTCATGGCGATGCCTTTCTCAACGTCTACACAAGGGAGAGTGAAATGTGGAGTGTGAAGTGTGGAGTGTTCGTCACTCCTCCCTCCTCCTTCCACACTCCTCCCTTCTTCTGGAATCCACTTCTCCAGAACCCCATTCAGTTTGGCAATTTCTATGGGTTTGGACAAATAATCGTTAAAGCCCTTTTCCAGAAACATTTCACGCATCCCGGTAATGGCGTTGGCGGTAAGGGCAACTATTGGAATTTGTGGGCGGCCCTTCCCGGCTTCAGCTTGTACTTTTTCCCACTCCCTGATAGCGGCGGTTGCCTCGATGCCGTCCATGTCGGGCATCATGTGATCCATGAAAACTATGTCGTATTTGGAACGCTTCACCAGTTCCACCGCCTCCCGGCCCGACATACAGGTTGTAAGTTTCATGCAGTAGGGGGCCATCAATCCTTCCGCTACCGTCAGGTTAGTCGCAATGTCATCAACAATAAGCACCCTCGCGTCCGGCGCGGTAAAGTGGACTTCCGCCTTTTCCCGCTTTTCACCGTCCTTCCTGCCGTTCAGGAAATTAGCGACGGGAATGGCGTATGCGGGTATGAACAGTGAGGTAATGCCGTCGAAGCTCCGATCCCCCTGTTCTGCCAGCAGCGCCAGCATCGTGGGGAGCTTCTTTTTTTCAACCAGAGCAGCGGCTTCGGCGCAGAGTCCGGCCTCTTCGCCCGGGGAAGAAACAAAGGCGAAAGGCCAGGCGCCGGTGGTATGGATGGCGGCTCCGCTCTCCAGCAAGCGGAGAAATTCTTGTCCGTCCGCCGCCAATGTGAAGGGGACGCCCAGGTTTTCCAGGGTGCGGGAAAGGGATTCGGCATAGCGGGGCCGGTGATCGTATAACAGAACCGCCTTGGTACCGGCTTTTTCCACCACCGCTACCGGGCTGCCCGCTATATAACCTTGGGGAATACGTGCAGTAAACACCGAACCGGCGCCATATTCGCTTTGTACCGTGATGTCTCCGCCCATTGCCCGGCAGAGGCTCCGGGTGATGGCAAGTCCCAGCCCCGTTCCCTCAATATTCCGGTTTTTTTCCATATCCAGGCGGACAAAATTGCCAAACAGATTCGGCAGGTCTTCCGCCTTGATGCCCACCCCGGAATCGGCAATCTCCAGAACGAGGGTCAGATTCCCGCCGTCTTCCGCGGGGAGCTTCGCTGGATGTTCCGCGGGGAGCTTCGCTGGATGTTCTGCGGGGCAAACCGCACTTATAACCAGAGAAATAAATCCTTCGTGGGTATATTTGGCGGCGTTGGAAATCAAATTGAGGAGTATCTGCCTGATCCGCGTCTGGTCACCGGTAAGCTGGTCGGGAATATTCGCGTCCACGTTCACCGTAAAGAGCAGCGCCTTTTCGCCGGCCCGCACCCGTGACACATTGATCACATCGTTGAGGAGGGACGAAAGCCGGTACGGGGTAATGGTGATCTCAAGACTCCCCGCCTCAATTTTTGAGAAATCCAGAATGTCGTTGATTAGGGTTAGCAGATTCATCCCCGCCTGTTTGATCCCCGTAACATATTCCGCCACCCTGGGCGGGGGGTCCGCCTGTAAAGCCAGTTCCCCCATGCCGATGATGGCGTTCATGGGAGTGCGGATTTCGTGGCTCATCCGGGCCAGGAACGAGGACTTTGACTTGTTGGCGTTCTCGCTTTCCAGCGCTTTTTTGCGGTAGAACCACATACCAAGGCCGCCTGAAAGCAGGGAAAAGACGAGGGAGCAAATCAGAACGGTCCTGATAATCGCCATGTTCCGCTGCTGGATTATCATCACTTCATCGGCCAGGTCCACGCCGGCGGTGCAGTACACTGACCCGTCCTCATTAAAAACCGGAGCAAAGGCGCTAATCAGGTTGCCCCAGGTCTTGGTATAGGAGCCCAGATCGGAAGTCCAGACATCTCCCGCCATCACAACCGGGACCGCGGTAACAATAACGGGATCATCAGTCTCGTCAAAAAACAGTTCCGGCGTCACCATATTTTCCGGGTCCGTATCGTTGTCAATGATGAATTGAAACTGGTTTTCACCGTACTTCCGCCAGTAATACACGTAGAGTACATTGTGCTGTTCGCTGAAGGCCATGAGCCGCTGGCGTATGGTTTCCCATTCGGGCCGTTTCATGTCTTCCGCCGTTTTAAACAGTTCCAGTTCTTCCACGCTTACCAGCGTCGAGGCTGCCCGGGCTGCCGACTCCAGATGGTTTTGGGTAGCGGTTTCCACCATCTTTATGGTGCGGGCCATGTACAGTGTAACCACACCGCCTACCAGCAAAAGCAACAGTGAAGAAACAAAAAACAGTGTTGACGCCAGGCCAAGTTTGACCTTCACTTTGCCGCTTTCTTTTGTGCCGCGGGGCGGCATATTTTTCTTGCCAATAGATCGCGCTTTTCCCGCCGCGGCATCCAGTTTCGGTTTTACCGGCGGTGAGTCCGCCGCCTGGGCAGAGGTTATCATGAAACTCGCGAAACTTTCGTTTCGCCTCATGTTCGGTTTTACTGGCGGCGAGTCCGCCGCCTGAGCAGAGGTTAACAAACTGTCAATGAGGCCCAGCAATTCAATGCCGGCCTTGTTGATCTGCCGTAAATGCCCGGCCGCATTATCGCCGGAACGCAGCGCCAGGCTGCTCATGCCGATGATCGTGTTCATGGGGGTACGCAGCTCGTGGCTTATGGTTGCCAAAAAGGAGGACTTTTGTTTGTTTTCCTCGTCGGCTTTTATTCTCGCGGCGGAAAGACGGAGCAGAATAAACGAAAGCATAATTGCCGCCCCCAGGGCAAGACCTATCTGGACAGCTTCCGCCCGGTACATGTCACCGTAATAGGCAGCCCTGGGGATGAGTATCCCCACATACCAGCCGTTATAGATCCGATAAAAGTAGGCTATCATCTGTCTGTCTTCGGTGTTCCGTACTACCCGCCCCAGTAGTTCCCCGGTCTCCACAAGTTCCGCCGTTAGATCCGCAAGCCGGGGAGAAATAGCGGGCAAAAATTTGTCAAGCATATCCGCCCGGGGATGGGCTATGATCCGCAGATCAGCATCCTGGAGCGTTCCGTAACCGCCGTACACATTGTTAAGGCCCGTGATGTACTCCGAAACCCTGGTAAGCTGCAGGTCCAACGCCACAACCCCCAGAGAAGAGCCGGCACTGTCGAACAATTCACAGGCAAAGGAGATAACTACTTCTCCGGTATACGTGTCAACATAGGGCGGCGTCGATACAATCTGCCCCGGATTGGATTTAGCCGCCCTGTACCAGGGCCGTTCTTCCGGTACATATTCCGCATCGGGCACCCAGCCCAGGCCGTCAAGGTATTCGCCCCTGATAAGGCCGTACATGCCGTTAAAACCTGATACCCGCTCGTTATTAGTCGTGAGCCCTTCGGTCATGATGTAAAAATACGAGAGAATCTCCTGGTTTGACGCGCCATTGGCAATCATCTGCTGAATGATGAAGGAGGCGCTTATCAGGGTGGCTTCGGGCTCGTTGAGGCTTGTTTTGATGTTGGCCTCCACAGCCTGCAGGGATTCGATTGTGGCCTTCCTGAGGTTCTGTTCGGTCAGACCGCGGCGGGAAAGCACGCTCACCAGAACAACCAGGGTGAAGGCGAGGAATACAAAGATCACCTGGGCATAGTTTTTGTTGATAAGGATTTCCCGGAGTCTTCTTTTTCCCCCTGTCTGCCGTTTTTGGTTCATTTTAGTTCCGCTCCTCCCTGTTCGAGTAATTCCTGAACGGTTTTTGCCGCTTTGGTATATTCAGCCATCAGCACCAGATCGGAAACAGCGTCCAGGACTTCCCGCATTTTAGGATCAAGAGCTTGTTGTGTAAGTTCATCAAGAATGCGATCAATGGCGTCCGCTTTTTGCGATTCAAGGGCTGTTGCAAGTTCGCGCAAAAGAGAATGCGGAAGAGGATTAAACACGGATTCCTGATCTGTACTCTTTTCTTCGCTGTCTGTGTGGTCCGTGAGGGAACCCGCTGCGCGGAGAGTCCCTTTTTTTATCTCTTCCGCCAGCGCCGCAAGTTGTTCCGCAAAACCGGGCAGCGCCTCACGGATAAGGACCAGATCCCCGGCCTTTCCCGCTTTTTCAAGTTCCGCCGCCATGCTTGACAAAGCGGCGGCCCCAATGGATGCCAACGCGCTTTTCAGGGCGTGAACCTGGGTGGTAAACAGGGGCAAATCTTTTTCTTGCGGCGGATTTTGCAGCAACACAAGCCGCTCCTCCGCGTCCTTTTGGAACGTGGACAGAACCTTTTTATAGCCCTCAACCGTGCCGCCGGTCATGGTGATGCCCTTTACGGTGTCCACGCCGGGAATAACGATTTCGGTTTTTCCGCTGAAGGTTTCCCGCATGATCCCCCTTCCGGCATTTATCTTTTTTTCCGCGGGTATCCACCGGGACATCATCTTGTCCAGCTTGGCGATCTCTATGGGCTTGGAGAGGTAATCGTTAAAGCCCTTCTCCAGAAACATTTCTTTCATTCCTGATATGGCATTGGCGGTCAAAGCTATGATGGGTATGTTCTTTTTGCTCTGCGCCGCTTCCCAGGCACGGATAGCCGCAGTCGCCTCAATACCGTCCATGCCCGGCATCATGTGATCCATCAGCACCAGGTCGTAGCGCTGCCCTCTTACCATCTCTATCGATTCGGCCCCGCCGCCCGCCTTGTCTATGGTCATTTTGTAGGGGGCAAGCAGGCCGCTTACCACATCAATGTTGCTGGCAATATCATCCACCACCAGAATGCGGGCTTGGGGCGCGGTAAACCGTATATCGAGAAATTCCGTGTTCTGAAAACCAAAATTTACATTTTTTCCGTTAAGGATATTGGCAACCATAACCGGCTGGGTGGGCATGTAGAGTTCCTCGCAGCCCAGGGGGATTTTTTTTCCATATTCCGCCATAGCCGCCACCTTTACCGTGCCGACGTTCCTTTTTAGAACTGTCTGTATTTCCTCCGCGACGGGCCAGGCAACGAATACAAACTGATACCGCCCGCTTTTCAGTTCCCTTATAAGTTCATCCTTGTCAGCAGCAAGAGCATACGGAAGGCCAAGGCTTTCAAGGGTATAGGTAACGGACAGGGCGAAGGTTTCTCGTCCTTCAAATACCAGGCAGTTTTTGTGTTCCGCATTTTCCACCAGGGCGAAGGGCTGCCCGTCCAGTATTTTCTGGGGTATCTCTGCGGTAAAGACGCTGCCTTCTCCGTACACGCTTTCCGCCCCCAGGCTGCCCCCCATGAGGCGGCACAAATTCCGGCTTATGGCCAGCCCCAGCCCCGTCCCCTCTATGCTCCGGTTCCGTTTACTGTCAAACTGCATAAAGTTGCCAAAGAGCTTGTCCATGTCTTCGGCCTTTATGCCTATGCCGGTATCTTTTACTTCAAAGCACAGCGTAAAACCCGGCGGGGTTTCAGTCTTCTTTCCCCGGACCGAAAGGGTAATGTTTCCTTTGTTGGTGTACTTTACCGCGTTGGTAAGCAGGTTCAAAAGTATCTGCCGCACCCGTATCTCATCTCCGTATAATTTGAGCGGCAGTTTTCCGTCAATCATGGTGGTAAAACGCAGGGGTTTTTCCCCAATCCGCAGCCGGATAATATTGATAGCATCGTTGACCAGGGAAGCAAAAAGGTATTCCGTTTCCACGAGTTCGAGTTTCCCCGCTTCTATTTTCGAGAAGTCCAGAATATCGTTGATTATCGAAAGGAGGTTCGTTCCGGCCTGTTTAATGGTGGAGAGATTTCCCTTCGCTTCCCGCGGCAGGTCCTGCCGGAGGAGCAATTCGGTCATGCCGATAACCGCGTTCATGGGGGTGCGGATCTCGTGGCTCATGTTGGCAAGAAACGCCGATTTCGCGGTATTGGCGTTGTCCGCAGCATTTTTGGCGTTGATAAGCTCGGTGTTGTCATACCAAAGCACTATTTTTCCGCAGATCCGGTCTTCCGCGTCAAACATCGGGGAAACCTGTATCTGATAGTTTTGGACATCGCCGCTTCTGTCGAGGTCAAGGGAAACTTCCGCCGAAACCGTTTCCCGTGTTTCGTCAACTCTGTCAAGCCGCGCTTCCGTCAGGATTGCAAAAACCTCCCCGCCCAAACTGCGGTAAAAGTCAACAATATGTATCCCGTCCACATGGTCGAAATTCGGCATGCCGGTTTTTTTCAGCAAAGAGTCCGAACAATACGCTATCCTGTCCTCTTCATCAAGAAAAAGAACAAAATTAACGCTGCTCCTCATAAAATAGGTGAGGAAACGTTTTTGTTTTTCGCTCTCCCTGGTAGCGGCCTCAAGCAGGCCTGATCTGGCGTTAAAATTGGCCTGGATAGCTCCAAGGATCTTCTTATCTGAATTGAGCTGGCGGGTGAGTCTGCGAATTTCAATATTCAAATCCGAATTTTCTTTTTTTAGCCCTTCGTTTTCGGCGGCAAGCGTTTCGGGAGATAACTTAGATATATCGTTCATATATATACCCTTATATATCGGGGAAGATGCAAGGCGCTGGTTTTGCAGCTTCCCCGATCGCCTTTAGTCAAATATGCAGGATATAAGCGTGTAACTGTGCAGACAGTTTGCGAGCTTTCCGTTTTTATCGGGGATGGGGCAGATCTCGCCGCCACTGTAGCATAACATATAGTTGGCGGAAATACTATTTTGGCCCAGCCGCTTGTAATATTCGGCAAAAGCGCCGCACTCCAAAAGAAAATCCTGCCCAAGAGACCATGAACGTACCGCGCAACTGTAGTTGATTGAATTGACAATCTTTTCTTCCTCAAATTGGCGGACTGTTTCCACCGTACTGCGGAGGGTCTCTTTCGCGTCCATCAAGGCAAAAGAAATTTTCGCGCCTACCGGGACATTCCCCGTTACCAGGACACTGGTGGGATCATCCGGCATTGTTTGCAACACTGCACGGGCTACGCGAATTCCGTTTTCGTAGATAACGATCGCCGGGACTGCAAAAAGTTGGGTTAAGTCAGTTGCGGCCTCATCGACCAGGCCTATTTTTTTTAGATAGTCGAAGGCGGGAATATTGTTGACTGATTTCAAAACCGGCCCTTCTCCGCCGGTGATAACGGCGGCTTCCCTGATAAGAACTTCCATATCAAGTGAAGTTGTTACTTTAAAACGGGGTTCCACATTGCCGTAAATTGCGACAAAACCCATGAGATAGGGGGATACATCCTGGTTGAGAGCTACAAAGCTTTTTTCGGGAACTCCGTCTGTGTTCCACGCAAGCGTACCAAACTGCAAAATGTCTCCGTTGATTTTACCGGTGGCATCCATAAAATCATCCCCACTGTAATTGGATTGGGGTGACATATAGGACAGGACGACTTTTGGTTTGCCCCGATCCAGCAATTCCCCGTAGATTTTTTCAAGGGCTTCATTTATCTCCCGGGGTGTTTTATCTTTGGTTGTGATTGATCCGGCGGCGAAAAAAGCATCATCCGAGGTAAACATCGTTACCGCAAGAGAATATTCTCCGGTCTGTCCGCAGGCGCTTGTTACAGTGGAGCTTGTCCCCACCAAATCGAAGGGGAGCGCGGCGGCAACCGCCTTGTAGGCGCCGTTCTCCGCGTATTCGTAAAAAAAAGCGGCAACACCGATGGTGTTTTTCA
>BNUV01000004.1 GCA_025997615.1 Spirochaetia bacterium | reverse complement strand
GAGCTTTGTATAATATTTTTTATCCATCATAATTTTACCCCTTGTTTTACTATTTTATATTGTTTTATTTTTTATGTCAATATTTTTTTATAATTTTAAACAAATTTTAGGACAAATGGCGTATAACTACCATTCATTGTTTTACATATTTCTTCCATATGTTGCAATACTTAGCATGCGTTTTATCGCCAAAAATATGCTTTTTTATGAAATAACTTGCGTGTTATACCCGAAATTAGGGGGATAAACGAAAAATAGTGTATAAATAATCATACACTATGGGGTATGAGGCGGGCAAACTCTTAGTATGGCTTAGCCGGGGCTTCCTGAATCGGTCCGGCCGTGATTCTTTTTCCTGCCGTGGAGTATCGGTTTCCGTCCGGATCCCGGCTTTCTTGTATGGGCCTTGTTCCCTTCCCATTTTCCTGGCTTTTGTGTGTGGGCTCGTATACCGGTATCAAATTCATGCCTCTTAACTCGTGCTTGTCATTTATAGCAAAAATGTGGGATGATTGAAACGGGTTGCTTTCCCTTGAAAAACCCATTGGCAAATCCACCTGGAGGTGTGTAATGAAAGTCAGAATAAAAATAATCGGATTCCTCGGCCTTATGATCTTTGTGGTTTCCTGCATCCTTCTTACGATTATGATCAAGAGTTCCGGTATCATAAAGTCCCGGGGCGATGAGATGCTCTCCCATCTCAACCAGACTATGGAAGAAAACGTCAAAACCGAGCTCCTGGATATGGCGGAAAGTATCTCCGGCCAAGTCCTCGCCATGGAGGCGGAGATCGACCATACCATGCTGAACGCCGCCCGGACGCTCTACGAGGTAGACCGCCTCACCGCGGGCAGGGTGACTCTGGCGGACCTGCAGCGGCTCCGGCAGGACACGGGGATGTCGGACTTCTACCTGGGAAATATGGACGGTGTCTTTACCCTGAGCACCGAGCCCGGAGCGGCGGGAATTTCCCTGTTTGATATTTGGGACGGCTACCGGATGCTGGTTAACGGCCAGTCGGACTATCTTCCCTCGGATATGAAAATTAAGGAAGAAACCGGGGAAATTTTCAAGTTTACCGCTATTCCCCGGGCGGATAACCGGGGCGTCCTGGAATCGGCCCTGAATGCCGAGGCTATTGAAACCCGCCTCCAGTCTTTTGTTACCGGCAGCAGCGGCATCAAGTCAATGAACATTTTCGACAGTACCCTCCTCACCCTTACCCTGAACCAGTCGGCCGGACAGACCCCTCTTTATTCCAAAGGTACCACCGCCGGTACTGCTGCCGGTCAGAACAGCGCCGTCATCTCCGGTCTTTTCAGTGACGGCTCCAAAATAGAGCTCACCTTGGACCGGCGGGCGGCCACCCTCTATTATCCGGTGATAGATAACGGCCGTGTACGCTATGTGATATTCATCGACCTGGATACTTCAGGCTACTTCGCCATCGCCCGCCTGATCGAAGAGCCCATCCAGAACCTAATCCGGGAAAGCGGCCAACTCAACATGATCTCCCTCTTTTCGGTACTTGCGGCGCTGATCTTTTTTACCGTGTTGATCGCCATCCTGGTGAGCCGCCTCTTAAAGCCCCTGAGCTTTTTCAATACCGTGCTGACTTCTTTTTCCGAAGGCAGCTTCACCATGGAAATTCCTGAAAAACTGTCCCGGCGGAAGGATGAAATGGGGGAAATGGCCCTGTCTTTCCACAATACCATCGAAAAGATAAAGAACCTTATCACCGTGATCCGGGATCGGAACGTTTCCCTGTCCGGCGTGGGGGGCGAACTTTCGGACCGCATGGGGCAGACCGCCGCGGTAATCGGCGCGATCACTTCCAACATCAAAGGCATGAAGACCCGGACTGAAGATCAGGCCGCCGGAGTTATTGAAGCCGGGAGTGCCGTGGAACAGATCATCGAAAATATCAATAGTTTGAATGATCAGATTGCCGTTCAGGCGGAAGATGTTTCCCGATCTACCGAATCCATTGAGACCATGCTGCACAACATCCATGAAGTGGTAGAAACCCTGACCAAGAACACGGAAAACGTAACGCTTTTGGCAGAATCCTCGGAGGTAGGCCGGAACGATCTCCAAACTGTTTCCCAGGATATTCAGGAGATCGCCCGGGAATCCGAGGGCCTGCTGGAGATCAACTCGGTGATAGAAAACATCGCCAGCCAAACCAACCTCCTGTCGATGAACGCCGCCATTGAGGCCGCCCATGCCGGGGAGGCGGGGAAGGGCTTCGCGGTGGTGGCCGATGAAATTCGCAAACTCGCCGAGTCCTCCGCCGAACAATCAAAAACGATCAGCGGGGTGCTGCAAAAAATAAAAGTCTCCATCGACACGATCACTAAATCAACCGCCGTGGTGCTGGAACGCTTTGAATCCATTGAGCGGGATATTAACACGGTCTCCAAAGAGGAACAACGGATCCGATCAATGATGGAAGAACAGGAAGCAGGAAGCCAGAATATCCTGGAAGCCATGAACCGTCTCAAGGCTATTACCGACCGGGTAAAGGAAGACTCCGGCGCCATGTCCAGCCGCGGCCGGGACGCACTCCGGGAAAGCCGGAACCTGGAAAGCCTCACCGGCGAAATTTCCAGCGGCATGAATGTCATGGCCGGCGACGCCGAGGAAATTAACAGCGCCGTCCAACGGGTCATCGAAATAAGCGCGGAAAACTCAAACAACATCACCACCCTGAGCGGGGAAGTGGCGAAGTTTAAGGTTTAGGGATCAAATACCTTATGAGAGGGGAGTAATACCTGAAAAACACATACTATTCCTAAAAGGCAGGTCAGTCTATTCTTTACTCTTGTCTTTTTTCTTAGCTTTCTTTTCTTCCCGCTTTTCTTTCAGCGACTTCTGCGGCGCTTTTTTGGCCTCTTTTTTATGGGTTATACGTTCAGCCATTTTTTCCCTCCTAGTGCTTAATATGGTAAGTTTATCACAGGTAGAGAAATTTGTCCAGACAATATATGTTCCCACTTTTTTCAAATGGGTAGATGGACTATAATGACCCAATGAGCAATTATCCAAAAACGATGAAGGCCCTGGTGGCCTACGGACAGACGGACTACCGGTTTGAAAAGGCTTATCCTTCCCCGGAATGTGGGGAGGATGATATCATCATCAAGGTGGAGGGCTGCGGGATCTGCGCCGGGGACTTGAAGTGCCGGCACGGGGCGGCCATGTTCTGGGGCGACGATATTCAGCCGGGGTATGTCCGGCCGCCTTTTATCCCCGGTCATGAATTTTTGGGGACCATCGTGGAGATGGGAAAACAGGTTAAGGGTTACAGCCCCGGGGAGCGGATCATCGCCGAGCAGATCATTCCCTGCGGTGAATGCCGGTTCTGCAAGTCGGGGAAGTACTGGATGTGCCAGACCCACAATATTTTCGGCTTCCGCAGCGGGTTCAACGGGGGCATGGCGGAGTATGTGCGCTACCCCAAGAACGCCCTTTTGCACCGGGTTCCGGAAAATATGCCCCTGGAAAAGGCCCTCCTTATCGAGCCCTACGGCTGTTCCAAACACGCGGTGGACCGGGGGGATATTCAGTGCGATGATGTGGCGGTGATCTCCGGGGCAGGCACTTTGGGGCTGGGAATGGTAACTTATGCCGCCCAAAAAAACCCCCGGGCCCTCATTTCCCTGGATCTAAGCGATGACAGATTGGAAAAGGCCCGGGAATTCGGCGCCACCCATGCCTTAAACCCATCAAAAGTTGACGTGATTAAGGAGATACAAAACCTTACGGACGGCTACGGCTGTGACGTATATATCGAGGCCACGGGCCACCCCTCCAGCGTGATCCAGGGGCTGCGGCTTACAAGGAAGCTGGGCCGTTTTGTAGAGTTCAGTGTTTTCAGCCAGCCAGTGACAGTGGACTGGACCATCATCGGCGACACCAAGGAGCTGGACATTCTCGGCTCACACCTCAGCCCCTACTGTTTCCCCTATGTGATCGAAAACATCGCCTCGGGCCGGTTAAAAACCGCGGGGATGATCAAAAACACCTTCAAGCTTGAGGATTGGGAAAAAGCCTTTGACTATGCCTCGGGAAAGTACGGGGATCTGAAGATAGCCTTTGCGCCATAGCAATTTTAGAATTTCCCGGCGGCCCGTTTTCTGCTGCCGGAGAGTTTTTTCCCATCGGCGCTGCGGTAAGGGTTCATGCGGTTTCGCAAATACGATTGATAGGCGGCGCTGCTTTGGTAGTAGCCGTCCAGCCCTTTAAATGATGATGATTCATCACAGCGGTACAGTTCCATCAGCGTGGGGAAAAGCGGGGACGCCATGACTTCTCCGGTGCGCTGCAGGGGCAGCCGGGGCAGGGCCGCAGGGAGCATATGATTTTTTATCAGGTAGAAAATATCTTCAATGAAGGATGAATCAAACTCCAGACGGCGGAGGAATTTTCCGGCAGCCCGGGCGCCCAATTCCGCGTGACCATCAAAACGGCGGCTTCCCGAAGATTCCGACAGGGGCTTTCCCAGATCGTGTAACAGAAGGCCCAGGGAAAGGCGGAGATCGTGGGGCCTGGGAGCGGCGGCGCCCCTGGAAGCGGTTTTCCGGTAACGAAAAGTTTCCAGGGTATGATCCCACACATTGCCTTCGGGATGAAATTCTTTTGAGTGATTCACCTGATCCATCAACGCCAATTCGGGCCAAATTTCGTCGATAAAGCCCTGGCTTTTTAATAACGTGAAGCCCCGGCCGGGGTGGGGCGACAGGAGCAGGGAGCAGAGAAAGACCCGCTGTTCT
Source organism: Spirochaetia bacterium (assembly GCA_025997615.1). Taxonomy (GTDB): domain Bacteria; phylum Spirochaetota; class Spirochaetia; order Treponematales; family Breznakiellaceae; genus BNUV01. Next base: position 84,680 of record BNUV01000004.1, on the reverse strand, counting down.
TCGTTCCGGGGCGGCTCATCGCCGGGCAGTTCCCGGAAAAGGCCGTCAAAGTCGTTTTCCTGATTGCCGTCATAACGGGCCAGAATCAGGGCCGCATCCATCAATGCCCGATAACGGCCCGTTCCCTGGGTCAGACCGCCCCACCAGGGTTCCTCCTGCGGCCGTTCCCGCAGCCGCTCCCGGCGGCCGTCCCGCATTTCACGGATCAGGGGGTAAAGCTCCCCGGGGTCCTGAAACCGCCGGGTCTTCCAATCCTGGGTAAACGAAAGAAGGCTGAAGGAAAACTTGAGTTTTTCATCCGGGTCGATACAGCGAAAGTAACAATGCTCACCGGCGCCTTCCCCATCCACCACAGCATCGGCCAGGGCGGCGCCGGGAAAACGAATGCCCTCAAAAAGACGGGCCAATGCGCTTATGTCCGCATCGGTTTCCACCCAGGTAAAAGGCAGGGAGTCAAAGCCCATGTAAGAATCCAGGGCGCTGTAGCCCCAGAGCTTTACCCCGTAACCTTCCGCCGTCAGGGCATCACAGATCGTTCCGCGGTTCATTTTTCCGCCCTTTGATATTTGCCACGGGTTTGTCTTCCCCCAGGGCAGCAAGGAGGCCGTCAAAACGGTAACCGGAAACTTCTTCGGCGGCACGGAACTGTTCCGCAATCGCGGCGACCAGGTTGATATATTTCTGCCAGGCCGCTTCGGATTCGGCGGTGGTGTCCAGCATCAGGAACAGGGGCGCGTAATGCAGGGCCCTTTCAAAACATTCCTTGTTGAACCAGATCACGCCGTCAAAAAGATTTACCCCCAACATCGTCCTGAAATCTTCAGCATCGTAATTTTCCACGATGAGCGTTTCCGCGGTAGGCTGCTTGTGGATAGGGGGCGCCCCGGAATCCCGTTCTTCTTTTGAGGGGATTATGAGGGGATTAGTCCGGCGAAGGATAGAGCCCATCAAACAGGAAAGCTGCCATGTTTTACCATCGTCAATGCCCAGCGCGGCCCAGCATTCCCGCAGTTTGCGGTCCAGGCCCCAGTGGTCCATCAGGGCGGCGGCCTCGGAACCGGAAGCTCCGGCGCCGATGACGGAACGGAGTATACTTAACGCGCCGTAACCGGCGGTAAAAGCCGCCAGACCGGGGCCTCGAGCTAATTCTTCTTCCAGCTCTTTAAAAATGGTTTTGATTGCCTTGCCAGCGCCGGCGGGAGGAGTATCGGCATAATCGGCCAGCGCAAAAATGCGGCGGAGATATGCGGATAGATCTTCCCAAATTTCATCACTGCGGAGGCTTTTGTGCTGTAGATCGGCGGTTTTAAACGCATCGTAATCGCCTTTGCCGCCGTCCAGGAAATGGGCCGCCGCGGTGATAAAACGCAGGGCCGGTTCCCAAAGATCCTTGATAAACGCCTCGCCTTTTTCGGCGCGGCCTTCTTTTGTCTGCAGAATCAGGGTCAGATCCTGCATACGTTCCACACTGAACAACTCCACAAAGGGTTCGTAAAGCCCCGCGAGGAAAATATCCTGTATGGCGTTTTCCAGATTGGGCGCACCCCGGCCCTTGAGCTCCACATGGAGCCTTGCCCACCGCCCCGAGGCCGCATCCTCAACCTCGTGGATATCCATAAAAACCTGAGCGCCATAACCGTCCAGCGAGGCAAAAAGGCCCTTCTCGGAAATTTCTTTTGATGACCTGATGAACCAGAGACCGCTGCGCTGTTCCCGGAGCAGGGTAAAAAATTTATCGCCATTACGGAGCGACAGGGCCCCGGAAAGCGTCCCCTGTCCCACCGCCCCCCGGTGTATCCAGCCCGCGGTGGAACTGTAGGAATTGTTATACAGCACCAGCGCCCGGTCTTCTCCATCGCGGTTTGAATAGGCAAAAACATTTTCGTTTACCGATCCTTCACCGGTGTAAAAATCATAAAGACAGAAAGAAGCGCTGCCGGAGAAAACATTACGCCGTTTCATCAGGGGGAAAATTTCCCGCTCGTGTCTTTCCACCAGAAAGCCGTCGGGCTTTTCGTCTTTGTAGGAACGGCGGTACTCCATGCCGTACTTTTCCTCAAAGCCTTCGATCTGGCCATGGCCGAACATGGGCAGCCCCGGCATAGTCACCATCAGCGTGCAGATGCCGAAATATTTATCACCCTTGCCGAACTGGGCCACTGCGGTGTCCTCGTCGGGGTTGTTCATAAAGTTGACAAAACGTTTAAGGATTTCCGGATCAAACTCAATGGTATTTTTGATAGTATCCCGGTATTTGCTGTTCTCTTCTTTTTTCAGCATATTCATGAAGGCTGAATTGTATACCCTATGCATCCCCAGCGTTCGGACAAAGTAGCCCTCCATCATCCAGAAAGCCTCCGCCAAAAGCAGCGTGTGGGGAGCCTCTGCGGCACAGCGGTCTACCACCTCCCGCCAGAATTCATTGGGGATCCGGCGGTTAAATTCTTCCAGGGAAATGGCGTGTTCAGACCGGCTGGCAATGTCGCCGCCCCGGCCCGGTTCGGGGTACCAGAGCCGCTGAATATGCCGTTTGGCCAGGGTCATGGCCGCATCAAACCGGACGATAGAAAATTGCTTGCAGACCCCCACGATGGTCTGTATCACCGCTTCCCGGGCTTCGGGGTTGAGGAAGTCGATCTGGGCCGTATCGTTCCAGGGCATGGAAGTGCCGTCATTGCCGTGGTAGATGTAGCGTACGCTGCCTGACCGGTTGTCGATGCGTTTAAAAACCACCGCCGCATCGCTGCGGGTAAAATAGTGCTCCTCGATCTGCACGGTGATATCGTCCCGGCCGGAAAGATTGCCGCAGTTGTAGTTGTAGGTGGGGAAAGGCGGATAGGGGAGCTGCAGGAAACGGTCAGGATGTTCCACCACCCAGCGGCTGTCTATGCCCGTGTGGTTGGGCACCATGTCAGAACCCAGCCGGATGCCCCGGCGGGAACAACGGTCCCGCAGATTTGTCAAAGCGTCCCAGCCGCCAAGCTCCCCGGCTATGTCGTAATCGTAGAGGCTGTAAGCGCTGGCCGCTGCCTCCGGGTTACCGGTCCATTGTTTGATGGTCTTTGACGCATTGCTCCGTTCCCAAAGGCCGATGAGCCAGAGCCCCGTAAAACCCCGGTGGGCCAGCTCGTCCAATTCCTTATCGGGGATCTGATCCAGCCGGGTGATTTCCTGTCCGTACTTTTGTGACATCTGGAAAAGCCACACCAGGGTACTTTTTGCCAGCAGCACCGTCCGGGGCATCCACTCCTGATCCGGGGTGAATTTTTCATACTCATTTTCCAGAGCGCCGTAGGTGTAGGCCTCGGTGGGGCCGGGGCCGAAAAACGAAGGCTTTTCCTCTTCCTTAATCACATCAAGACTGGTCAAAAGCCGGGCCATAAATTTGCCGAGGATAAGGCCCCAGTGCCGGCGCATATATTCAAGCTGCCCCGCCAGGGAATCCGGCGATGCCAGGGCCGGGGCGCGGAGCAGATCCCAAAGGTTCATCCCGTCGGGCCCGAACACCGGCATCTTTGCCAAATGGGCCTGTAATTCTTTGATGGCCCGTTCATAATGGGTCTTTTTCGAAAGGTCTGTATCATCAAAAAAGAATTTGAAGATGTTAAAGGCCGGGTTCATGTTTGACAGGGCCAGGAGCATGATCTCCTCCAGGGACAGGGCCCGGTTGGATTCCCCCCCATCGGAGCCCGCCAAATATTCCGCCGGAGTGGTCTTGCCCCCGTAAACTTCCCGGGGGGGAAACTGGCCGTTGAAGTTTTCCAACAGGGCCGCCGTTTCACCACCCCCAATTTCCGTTTCCAGATGGCCCAAAGCCGTCTCAAAAACATCATTTTGGACCTGTTCCCGGTACAAAGCCACCACATAGTGGAGAATCTCGTCGATAAGGCCCATGGCGTTGAGCTGACCCGCCCGGACGAACCGCTCCGGATGGGCCGGATCCGCCTTGGCGTTGATTCGGGCCGCAAATTCCCGCACCTCCCGGAAATTCGCCAAAATAACATTACCCTGGAGGGAAAAAAGCCCCTCCTCCAGGCCGAATTCTTCCCGAATATCCCGCCGAATATGAAATTCCATGGTGGCCCTCCGGAAGTCGGCCCACCCCGGGGCCCCATTAAGCGATTTATCTTCCAAAACCGGGAGCGAAATGTGTATCTTTTCCATGATTCTATAAGTATATATCATAAAAGACGGGTTGCATAGGTTTTTTACTCAACATTCTCTCAGTCTTTTTCGAAAACCAGAATCGTCCAGGGGGCATTTTCACTGTCACGGGCGTAGAGTTCCAGCCGGCCTTCAATCAGCTTGTAGCGTTTTACCCGGGCCAGATAGTTAAAAAATTCATGCTCTTTCAGACTTTCCGGCTCTTTCACGGCCATCATCAATGTGGCGGCGGCGGGGCCAATTTCGAGGGTATTGTCATCGCCCCAACTGCAGGGGGCGCGGTAGCGGTTCGGCGCGCCTTGGCCTATAGCCAGGGTCTCCCCTTCAAAACGCAGGGTGAAAAAACCGCCCATGTTATCGTCTTCCAGTTTAGCGCGGTCAATGGGAATCACTTTTTCCGGGGTTCTGATTTCCGCCAGAAACCACTCAGGCCCGATGATGGGACCAGCCGCAATTGTTTTTTGCGCCGGGGCATTGCCGGTACATCCCGCCAAACAAAACATTAGCGCCAGGGACGGCAGTAACCACGCTTTGCCGAAAAACTTTTTTACCTGTTTCATTTTTTTACCTGCCTTTTTCTATTGCTATGTCCTATACGTTTCATCAAGTTTTTTCAATTCGGAAAAAGTGTCTATTTCGATGATATCATCAAAAGTACATTCCCTTACTTCCAGATCGTATTCCTTGATATAATATTCCAGCGCTACCTGATCCCAGTACCGTTCTTTGCCGCCGGGCATTTCGTAAACTTTTTTGATATGCTCTGCCATTTTCGTGCCGTCTTTTTTATCCCAATAAGAAATGCCGAACATATGGTGACAGTTTTTCCCGCCAACTCTGACCCGGGTGATAATGCCGTTCCGGGTTTCAAAACACCAGTCGTCGGTCCGCTCAGTGGGCACACCCAAATAATTGCTGGTATATTGGTATTTAGTGATAAGCCGGGGGTTAAGGAGCAAAAGATCCGATTCCAGCACATAGGCATTCTGGAGCTGGTAGCGGACGCACATGGCGGAAGAAATATTATTTGATTCATTATAGAGGGGGTTTTCCAGAAATTTTATTGACGGATACTTGTACAAAAGCTGATCAAACTGTTCCCCCAGATAGCCCCGGACGATGATGATTTCACTGATCCCTGCGGCAATGACCGCATCCAGCAATGTGTCGATTATCCGCTGGCCTTTAACCCTTACCAGCGGCTTGGGGGTGTTCAGGGTGATGGGCACAAGGCGGGATCCGAAACCAGCGGCGATGAATACGGCCCGTTTTACCCGGTAAGGTTCCAGCGCCCGGATGCCTTTGGGGCTGATACCATAGTTTTCCGCCAGGCCTTCATCAAAAAGCTGGGTCAGGATTTTGTTCACCGTGCCCACCGAATGGCCGGTTTCCCGGGCTAAAGAACGCTGGGCGGGGATTTTTTCCTCGTGATGCCCTTCCAAAAAAACAAGAATATCAAACTGGGGCCGTGAAAGTTCCATACCTAGAGTGTAGCTCCGGGAGAAAACTTTTTCAATAAATAAATGACAAATTTTATCGTAAAGTTACACATCAGAATCAAAAGGGAAACAAAGGCGGCGCCTTCCAGAAAAAGCTGGCCCTCAAATTCGGTGATCATCAATGAAATTGGTTTATTCCGTACGGTATTGAGAAACGACACGGCGGAAATCGTCATCATGGAATTGACAAAAAAATACGAAAACATTTCCAGGATGGTAAATTTGGTCTGAGGCACCAGGACATCTTTAAGGATACGGAAACGGCTGATCCCCAGGGTAAGGCCCACGTCTTCCAGATTGGCGTTGAGCTTGCCCAATGAATTGTAGGCCATGAGGTAAGGGGAGGCGAAAAAGTGAACCGTGTTGACCAAAATCAACATGGCCAGGGTGCCGTAAATAAACGAGCCTTTGAAAAAAAGGACGTAGGAAAGGCCCAGCACCAAACCGGGAATCGCCAACGACGTAATAGACACCAGGTGCAATGCCCGGGAAGATGAGCCGGGACTGCGGGCGGTAAACCAGGCGGTAAAATAAGCCAGCACCGTACCGATTATCGAAACGCCCAAAGCGATAGACAGAGAATTCTGCAGATAGCGGCCCGCCCCCATGTTCAGGGTTTTGGCGATATTGGCCAGCGTCAGGCTCATGTCGCCGGGGTATTGCCTGACAAAACTGAGGACCGCATAAACGGCGATGGGCAGGGCGATAAGGAGGCACAGGGCGATGCAGTAGATCAACGCCAGGGTATTTTTCAGAATGTTTTCGCTGCGGGGTTTTTCCTGAATCACAAAGCTCTGACTGCCCCGATCCTTGTTGAGCAGATCAAAAATAAAAGCTGCCAGGGCGGGGATCAGGAGAAAACTTCCGATAACACTGCCCCGGCTAAAGTTGAGGAGGCCGATGACTTCCTGATACATCAACACCGGCAGGGTGATGTAACGGCCGCCTATCATCAAAGGGACGCCGTAATCGGTAAAAACCAGTGTAAAAACGGCAAAAACCACCGAAATCAGCGGCTTGCGGAGGTAGGGAAAGCTGATCGAAAAAAACTGCCGGTATTTGGGGATGCCCAGCACGGCGGCGGCTTCATAGGGGGAACCATCCTCATATTTAAGGATATCCGCCAGCATGAGAAAGGCCACGGGGAATGCGTAAAACACCGAACCCATGACGATGCCGGAAAATCCGTACACCGGTTTGCCGAATCCGAAGATCCGGGTGAGGACGCCGTTGGCCCCAAAAAGAAGAACCAGACCCATGCCGTGGGAGATCGAAGGGATCAGCATGGGAAGGGTGACGAAAACGCCGAAGGCTTCCCGGAAACGCATATTGGTGCGGACGACGCAGAGGGCAAAAATATAGGCAATGATGATGGAGATCACCGTGGCCGTGGCCGCCGCAATAATGGAATGGCCCAGCGCTTCCTGAAACCGGGGGGAGCCCACGATTTCGGCAAAACCCGCCTCTGCTATACGGCTGAACATACTGAACAGGGGAAAGACAACGGTGGCGGTAAAAAAAAGCCCTAAAAATATTTTCAAAAAGAGGGAACGTCTCATGAAGCGCCCTTGATATACTTTGACAGAGACGCTACCTTTCGCTGAAGATTATCAATGACAAATTCCCTGACAAAGGGAGTAGCCGGATTGGCGATAATATTTTCAGGCGTATCCTGCTGCTGTATACTCCCCTGATTCATCACCATAATCCGATCAGAAAGGGCAAAAGCTTCTTCCTGATCGTGGGTAATGTAGATCATGGTGGAGTTAAACTTCTGCTGTATCCGCTTGAGTTCGTCCCTCAGGGAAAGCCGGGTGGCGGCGTCCAGAGCAGACATGGGCTCGTCGAAAAGAATAATTTCGGGGTTCATGGCCAGAGTCCGGGCAATGGCCACCCGCTGCTGCTGACCGCCGGAAAGCTTGTAGGGCTTCTTTGTTATGTGCTCCGAAAGTCCCACCTGCTCGATCACCGCCCCGGCGCTTTCCCGGGCCCGCGGACGGGTTTCCCGGTTAATTTTAAGGGCATATTCCACATTGCCCAAAACGGTCATGTTCTGAAACAGGGCGTAATTCTGAAAAACTATGCCCATGTGCCGTTTCGATGCGGAAAGGCCGGTAATGTCAACGCCGTCTTTTATCACCCGGCCGGAGCTGGGGGCCAAAAGGCCTATCAAGATGCGCAGAATCGTGGTTTTGCCGCAGCCCGAGGGGCCCAAAATCGAAAGAAACTCCCCGTCGTTGACGGTGAAGTTAAGCCCGTGGAGGACTTCCTGTTTGTTGAAAACGTGAATCAGGTCCTGTATCTCTAGTTTTACCGCCATGTTTCTATTGTTCCTTATTTTCCGCCGGGGATCAATTCCAGAATTTCTTTTATGGGCATACAGAATTCATCCGCCTCCAGGGACCGCTCTTTTTCCAGAATGGTTTTTGCGGCCCTCATCATGGCCGGATACGAAGCCCGGAGCATATGATTGGCATAGATGATGATAGACGCCCCCCAGGACACAAGCTCTTTTTCCGTAAAACGATTGTACGTGGTAGGAACCAGCACCAGGGGAACGCCCCGGAATTCGGCCCGGAATTTTTCGCAAAACTCCCGGACATCATCGCCTGATTTTTCTTTGCTGTGTATCATGATGCCGTCCGCACCGGCGGCCACATAGGCGCGGGCCCTTTCCAGCGCATGGGAAACAGGGAAACCGGCGATAAGACTTTCCAACCGTGAAATGATCATGAATTCCCGGGTAACCTGGGCCTTTTTTCCGGCAATAAGTTTTTCGCAAAAATCCATGATGGGGCACAGTTCCTGGTTTACATCGGTGCCGAAAAGGGAGTTTTTTTTCAGCCCCATTTTATCTTCGATAATCACCGCGGATACGCCGTTTCGTTCCAGCGTACGGACGGTAAAAACAAAATGTTCCGGTTTGCCGCCGGTATCGCCGTCAAAAATAATGGGCCGGGTGGTACATTCCAGAATGTTGGTCAGATCCTGCAAACGGGTGGTCAGATCCACCGCCTCAATATCGGGCTTTCCCTTGCTGGTAGAATCCGTCAGGCTCGACGACCAGATGCCGTCAAAACTGTGGAAGCCGTCATCCTTCTCCACCGCCAGATTTTCGATGATCAATCCCGAAAGCCCTGAATGGGCCTCCATGATCCGCACCGGTTTTTTTGTGTCGATGAGGCGGCGTAAGGTTTTAAGACGCACATCGGGAGTGGTCCCCACGGAACGCATAAGCTCGCTTAAGGCCGTAGAATTAACGCCCTGGGTGTAGGGGATTTCGATTACCACCCCTCCCATTTCCTTCATCACCGCCATAACTTCTTCCCGCTCCCTGCTCAGGGGGCCGCTGCGCCAGTCGTCCCCGTGGATGATCGCGTCGGGTTTGTACTTTTTCAGATTGGGGATATAGCTCCATTCTTCCTGGGGCACGACCTTGGAAATACCCTTGATGTTTTCCACCACCTCAAGCCGCTGGGCCCAGGTAAGATAGGGCAGCCGCTTATGGGGTGCGATGGCGGAATCGGTAAGGAGGCCCGCCAGCACTTCGCCGTGTTTTGCCGCCTCGCGGATAATGTTGATGATCCCCGGATGGATGATGTCGCCGCTTAAGCCAAGGTAAATTGTTTTCATTGAACCGCCCCTATGGAACGCATATACGTTTCCAGCACCAGGGTAAAGGCCGCCATTTCTTCAGGCTGAATATCGCCAATGTTCGCTATCCTGAACGTATCGGCGCCGGAAAGTTTTCCCGGATAAATCGTAAACCCTTTGCTCCGGGCCAGATCGTGCAGTTTGTCAAAAGAATAATTCCCGGTTGAAGGCTCAATGATGGCGGTAATAAGTTTCGACTGAATTTCTTCAGGAACCAGCAGGGAAAGACCCAGTTTTTTCACCGATTTTACCAATACATCCCAGCACGCGGCATAACGGGCATAACGGTTTTCTATACCCTCCAGTTTTGTTTCGATAATCGCCTGACGCAGGGCGTAAAGGCTCTGCACCGGCGGTGTAAACCGGGTTTGTTTTGTTTTCTTGAAATGCCGGTACTGATCCCAAAGATTCAGATAATAGTTACGCATGGGATACGCGGCGGTTTTTTCCAGCGCTTCCTTTCGGCAGAACACAAAGGCAACCCCCGCCATGCCCTGAATATTTTTGTTTGATGTGGAGGCCATAAAATCAAAACCGTCATTATCCATATCGATAGGGATAGCAGCGAAAGCGCTCACCGCATCTACAATCGTGGTGATATGGTGATCACGGCAGAAACGGCAAAGTTCCGGAGCCGGATTCAAAAGGCCCGTGGTTGTTTCGTGGTAGACCATGGCCAGGTGGGTGAATTTTTCATCGAGAAGCTTTTTCTTTATCGCTTCGCAGTCCAGGGGGCCGAAACCGGAGCTTTTATATACCTCAAAATTGAGTTTATACACCGCAGCGATTTTGGCGAAACGTTCTCCATAGGCGCCGTTATCAATAATAAGAAGCTTTCCATTATCGGGCACGCAGGAAGAGACCATCACTTCGTCGGCGGCGGTGCCGGAACCGCCAAAAATCACCGTTTCCACCCGGCCCGGTTTTCCCGCCATGAGGGAAAGTTCTTCGCAGATCCACTCCATCACCGCCCCGAATTCCTTCTCCCGGGGGCAGATGTCGGCGCAAACCTGGGCATATTTGACACTGTCGGTGGTAGTAGCCGGTCCCGGATTAAGCAGCAGCTCCCGCCGGACCTTCCACAAATTATCCGCTTCGGCGATTTTTTGCAGCAGCGCTTTTCCCCGGGCCTCATCCTGAACGCCGCCCCAAAGCAGCGGTGTTTTTATCAGTTCAGCCTGGGGAATGTCAAAACTTTTTTCCATTGATTGCGTTTCAAGAGCGTCCTTTAGGGTTTTCCTCTGCAGACGGTAAATGCCAGAGGCCTTGCCATCGACAAAGGCAATCTGTATGTCAGGCCGGGTTTCGTTGATCAAGATCCGTAATACGGCGGATTCGTACAAAATATCCGAAGGCACAATCAACACATCGTCATGGAGCAGCGGCATAATTTTTTGCCAGTCCGCACCTGAACCGGCGGTGAAAATTTCCTCCACACCGGCGGCAAAAAGTTTTTTCTTCGATTGTTCTTCCATCATGGAAACAGCGCCTTTTTCAATGATGACAGCCTGACGTATCATGTTTTTTCTCCTGCGATAAACCGCATAAACGATTCTTTATTCTCAGGCGGACTCGACAACGGCCGCCCCAGATCTTTCCGGTTCCCCTTGCGGACCATTATTTCGATGAAAGAAGGCCGTGGTAATTTCTTTTCTTTCAAAATATTTTTTAATTCCTCCATGGTTCTGACGGTAACGGCTTCTGTGTAACCAGCGGCCCTGGCGATGCCGCCAAGGTCAATTTCCCGGGCAATGGTGGGCTGCCCTCCCACCGAATCATGGGCGCCGTTATTCAACACGATATGCCGCAGATTGGCGGGCCTTTCCGCTCCTATGGCGGCGAGGGACCCCAGATGCATCAACGCCGCTCCGTCTCCGTCCAGACAGGTAACCGGCAGCTCCGGTTTTTGCAAAGCCAAACCAAGGGCGACCGAAGATGCGTGTCCCATGGAGCCCACGGTCAAAAAATCTTTTTCATGGCCCTGCCCATGTTTTTCCCGCAATTCGTAAAGCTCCCGCGAAGCCATGCCGGTGGTAGAAATAAAAAGCTCCTCCGGGGCGGAAGACAGGATGATTTCCTCAATCGCCGATTCCCGGCTCATCTCAGCCTCCGGCGCGGGCACCGCATCCGGAACATAGGGGGCAAAGGTATCCTTGCGGACAATCAGCGCAAAGGGGGACTGGTCTTTTTGTATCCGCCTATACGCTTCATCAAGCTGGACCGCCGCTTCATCTTCTTTATCCGATAAAACGCAAAAGGGAATTTTCATCGCGTCAAAAAGGTCGAGGGTAACTTTGCCCTGTTTAATATGCTGGGGTTCATCCCTTGTCCCCGCTTCCCCCCGCCAGCCTATCAACAGAAGCAGGGGGATACGGTACACGTCTCCATCGGCCAATGACAGTAGGGGGTTCACCGCGTTCCCTATGCCGGAATTCTGCATATACACCAGGGGGATTTTCCCCGTGGCAAGGTGATAGCCCGAGGCCAGACCCACGGCAGCGCCTTCATTGACGGCAATGATGTGTTTATTTTTTCCGGCATGACAAGTGAGCCATGCGCAGAAACTTTTCAGGAGGGAATCCGGCACGCCTGAAAAAAATTCCGTGCCGTGGTTTATGAGCTGCCGGTAGAAAAAATCAACCTTGATCATGGTAACTAAAACTTCCACTTCCCCAGCAGCCGTTCTTTCAGGGTCAGATCGTAAACGCCCTTCATGTCGGCATAGGGAATGTTCCGGGGATAGTTGGGAATACTGTTGGGCTGATCCTTGAAAATCGCCTCGGGACAGTAGAGCTCCTTGTCTTCCCGGTTCGCCGTGCTTGCCACAAAGGCAAACACTTCCCGCACGGCGGGGCGCCCTTCCCGGCCTTTGATAATAGCGGTTCCGGTGGTAATGCTGGGAGCGCCCTCTTTGAAAAACAGAATATCCAGCGGAGCGTTCCGGCTGTTGACGGCTTGCACGGTGGTAAGGGTCATCCCCAAACCAATGGCAGCCTCCCCTTGAATAAGGGCGTTCACCGGGCCGGAGCCGGAGGTGGTGAACTGGAGGATATTTTCCGCCAGTTTATCAAAATAGGCAAAGGCCGCATCTTCCCCCAGGGCGTTGATCAGACTGACCAGAAACATATAGCCTGTGCCGGAGGTTTTGGGGTTGGGCATGGAGATGAGGCCCTTGTAAACCGGTTTGAGAAGGTCGTCGTAGGAGGCCGGAACCGGAATCCCCAGGCCGGCCAGTTTTTCCCGGTTGATAACAATGGCCCCGGATGATTTATCCCAGGGCAGGTAGCGGTGATGGGCGGGTACCAGATCCGCCAAAAAGGGGCTGGAATCAAAGGTGGAAAGGTCCGCCAGCACATCCTTAAGGCTTTCCAGATAACCCGTTTCCAGGTTGACCAGGATATCCGCCTCGGTGGCCGTCCCTTCGGCCTTGATTTTTGCCGCATGGTTCCCCGTGGAAAGAACCTGGATGGTAATATCATAGGCGGGGAACTTGTCCTTTAGCAGCTTTTGCAGATGTTCAGTCCTGAAATCCTCGGTACTGGTATAGATGATCACCTGGTTGGGCTTTTCCTTCCGGGCGCCGCCGAATAGAGCCCCCGCCGCCAACAATCCGCAGAAAATCACGAAAAAAATACGCTTTTTCACCATATTACTCCTTATAATGTTCATTTTATATAAATATACATCAAAAAATGAACATTGTCAAGGCTTTAAGAAAAAGTTTGACATTGTATCTACATAATGTATATACTTGCTATAAGGAAGTACCAATGGCCGAAGCAGTTATTTCGATGTGGGGTAATAGTCACGCTTTGCGAATACCGGCGAAGCTTATCGGACAGATGGGGCTTGCCAAAAACGACAAGGTTTATCTGGAAAGTGATAATGACAGGCTTATCATAACCAAAGCGCCGCTGCCCAAAAAAGGAACCCTGGAATATCTTTTTAAGGATTATTCAGGCGGTTCTTTCAAAACTCGGCTGGTGAATCCGGTAAAGCCCGCTTCAAAACATGAAGACATCGGGTAACGTTTTACTGGATCAAATAGTATAAATATGTTGCTGGTATCTAAACCATACCCAACCCATAGCCCCGCAGCAATTTTACTTTTAACCACAGAGAGCTCTCTGTTATCTCCAATAGATCAGTCTCCGGACGGGGAGCGGGGCCGGGCTGGCAAAAAAAGCTGGTGGAATCCCCCTCCGCAGCCCTTGTTAGGTGCACGTTTCAGACTATTATTGACGGGAGTAAGGGAAGATCGCAGGGTGGGTAATTGGCTTGTGGTGGTTCAGGGGCAAATGGTCTGCTACGGGGGGGAGTTCCAGATCATTTTTGCCAGCCCGGCCCCGCTCCCCGTCCAACACTGTCTGCTGATAGCCCCGCTTTTTGCAAAAGCCTAAAATACCCCTTGACATATGATAGTATATACACTATCATATAATTGTGAAGAAGGATATACTGGCAAATCCAAAGAATGTAAAATTCATAGATTTGTTACAAATTTGTATAAAACATTTTGGAGACCCACGAATTTCTGGGAGTCATCATGTTTTTAAAATGCCATGGCAAGGGGATCCAAGAATAAATATACAAAAGGATGGGAATATGGCAAAGGAATATCAAGTAAAAGCCGTTGTGAATGCGATTGAAAAATTACAACTTGAGAACAATAAAATGGAGGAAAAGAAACATGGAAAGAAATAGCATAATCGAAAAATATACCTATAGGGTTGAATGGTCGGAAGAAGATAGGGTTCATATTGCCCGATGTCTGGAATTTCCATCTTTGATGGCACACGGGAATACGGCGGGAAAAGCGCTGTTGGAAATCGAGAAAGTGGTTACTGAAAGTATAAAATGGATGAAGGAGGAAAATGAATTAATTCCTGAACCATTTGGGTTAAAAAAATTCAAGGGAAATTTAACCTTAAGGGTACCTTCGGAAATACATAAAAAACTGGTAATAAAATCAGCCGAAGAAGGAGTTTCCTTGAATCAATATATTTTATCAAAAATATCGTAAAATGTATTGGAAAAAACCTAATTCATCTCAACAAACATTCTATTCTTTTACGTTGATGGAAGAATAATCCCATCAATGGTCTCAATCAGTGAATATGGATTTTTTGACGCCACCGCAACCGCGGTTGCCCCATATTGTTTGTATATTTTAATTGCCATATTCAGCGAAATTTCAAACTTACAAAAATACATTACCACCTCTTGCATGCCCTGAATTTCGCTATACCCCTGCCCAATCCTTACCGCCTTCTCCTTCGAAATACCGGAAATGCTTGCCAATTTTTCGGGGGTGCTTGCCAAAATATTCAATGTTTCCCGCCCGAACTTCCGCACAATTTTTTTTGCGGTCGCAGGCCCAACCCCGAAAATCAGCCCGCCACCGATAAACGCGATAATCTTTTCTTCGTTGTCGGGTGGCAGTAATTCATATTTTGCAATCTCGAACTGCTCCCCATGTTTGGCGTGGTTTATAAACCGTCCGAAAAACCTGTATTCACCGCCCACCGCAACAAACGGCATTGACCCAACGGCAATTATGCCACTGCCCAATCGCACGACGGTATACCCCGAATCTTCGTTACGGAATGTAATAACCGAAACAACGCTTACAATCTCCACAATGGAATTGTACCACAAAAAAATGTGCCATTGCGACACATTTTTATTGCCTGTTATTTCTTTACGCCATTTTGTCGTCTTTCTTGTTCAATGGTTGGAAAGCACCTGTGTACGCGTCATATTTTCCGCGACTGCCCGTCTTTACTCCGTCAAGTGGAAATTCCGCATTTACACTGGCCAATCTTACATCACTGGACTGCGGACCAAGCTGTGCTTGCATAGTGCCAGTAGATGGATAATTTGAGATGTTCATGGTCCAACTTGATTGTGGCTGCTCTACCTCTATATCCTTCGCGAATGCACGTAGTTCTTGGGCATCCTGCAATTGTTTAATCAACATATCCGCCATGGCATTGGCCCGCGTTGCCTCCGCACCGGTCAATCCGTTCAACCCCAGTGCCGTAAGTATTTGCCCCCTCGTAGCGGTTTCCATTTGACCCAATTGGGTATTCAAATCATAATCCGACCCTATTGGTATACTTGTCCCGCGTCCGCCCTTACTGTAACTGTCGGTGAGACTATTATCATAACCAGCTAAACCGCGAGCTGTCGTAAAGGCAGTTAATGCACTATTCAATGCTGTATTGTCTCCATTTTCCGTCAGCCAATCCCTGTTGATCAAATATTGTCCTTTCATGTATGCGTCATAGGCAGTTCCGGTGGTATTTCCCATCTTCGCTTCCAGTGCGGTTATCATTGCATCCATGCCCGCAAGGAAATTTGTAATTGTTACATCATTTGCATTGTTTCCATTCTTACCCACCCTTATTTTCGCCTGTGCATTCTTTAACTCTGTCAATGTTGCCGTTATTGCGGGTGTTGCACCGGTTGAACCGGCGAAGAATGTTTCCAACGCCTTTGCCTGTTGTGACAATTTAGGCAACACCAAATTTATTGTCGCCACCATAGTCCCACCATCTGCCGTATGAACAGCATTACCAGTAGGAGCATTAGTACTACCTATCGTGGCAATTATATCTATATCTGGGTTGCCCCAGTATTGAATTGAAGCGGTATCAGGGAAGGAGGTTATGGGATCAATCGCCTTATCACGTTCATTCCCTGTTGCGACCCATCGATTGGATGCGCCCGATAATGTTTGGTCATCCGTGCAAATTTCTTTTTGTTCTTTCTTTTCTATTTCTTTGGTTGAATCACCTGCCTTAGGAAACCAATCCGTAACACCCGTATCAACCCACTGATAGTTGTGGTTGTGGACTTCTTTACTTGGGTCTAAAACAGTGAAACCACCATCCGATTGTAAAACCCTGTTTGCAGGAATTATTATATCCACCCGCAGGTGTGTATTTTGTGCGGGTTCTTGATGCCCTGTACCCGAACCAGAACCAGGATTCGTGGCATCTGGTATACCACCATCACTAACCCACTGCTCTGGCACATATGTTCGGGTATCCACAACCTCGGTTGTGCCGTCGGTTGTACATGTTCGTATTTTTTCCTCCGTACCAATTTTATGCCCTAACCCAGCGGTATCCCAAGTAGCAGGGTTATCTGTGTAGTAAGCCCAGCTGGCATTCTCTGCACCTTCCCAAACCGGTGTGCCCCATGTATGCTCGTGCGGGTTACTGGGAATATACCCGCCGTTGCCACCACCACCGCCAGCCGGATTTTCGCAACCCGCCATTGTCAATGATGTCGCTGCCAAGATACCCGCCAAAACCATTGGCGCAACAAAATTCTTTCCTTTTGATTGATTGATTTCCCATTTTATTTTCTCCTTTTTTGAAAATCTTCCCCCAAATTTTACAGACTCTCTTTAGACTTCCGGAGATCCTCCATAACAGGAATGGGCGTGGTGTCAATATCCTCAATATGGTTGCCCGCCAGATACTTCTTTGTTTCTGCGGTAATCACCCCGCCAAGGAGCAGTATGGCAACAATATTCGGCAGGATCATCAGGGCATTCAGGGCGTCCGCAATATCCCAGACCAGACCCAGGGGAATGGTGGCCCCGACATACACAATCAGGGTGTACAGGATACGGTAGGGAAGATTTATCTTTGACCCAAAGAGATACTCCGCACCCCGTTCGCCGTAATAGGACCAGCCAAGGATGGTGGAGAAGGCGAAGGTAATCAGGCCAAAGGTAAGAATAATGGGGCCTATGACGGGTATCTGGGCAAAGGCTTCGTTGGTGAGGGCGCCTCCGTTGGTAAAGCCGGTTGAGCCGTTGGGCGCCACTTCGTAGCTTACAATAACCAGACCGGTCATAAGACAGACAACTACGGTGTCCCAAAAGGTGCCGGTCATGGAGACCAGGGCTTGCCGCACAGGGTTTGCCGTTTTTGCCGCCGATGCCACAATGGGCGCAGAACCCATGCCGGATTCATTGGAGAAAAGTCCCCGGGCAATGCCAAACCGGGCCGCCGCCATCAAACCGTAGCCGAACAATCCGCCCGCGGCGGCCCTGGGGCTAAAGGCGGCCTTACAGATTACGGCAACCGCAGGGCCTATATACTGTACGTTCATGATAAGGCAGACAATACAGCCCAGGGTATAGATCAGGGCCATGACCGGAACCAGCCCTTCGCAAACCTTGGTAATGATTTTTATACCGCCGATGATAACCAGGGCCGTAAAGGCCATCATTATAATACCCGAAATCCGTGTATCAATGTGAAAGTTCCGCTGAACCAGGTCCGCCACCGCATTGGACTGCACCCCGACCCCGATTCCAAAGGCCGCCAGCGCCGCGAAGGCTGCAAAAAGAATACCCAGGCAGCGGCCGAGTTTTTTGTTCTTAAGCCCCCGTTCCAGGGCAAACATGGCGCCCCCCAGCATGGCCCCCCGCCGGGTTTTTACCCGGTACTTTACGGCGATCAGGGACTCGCTGTACTTGGTGGCGATCCCGAACACACCGGTAAGCCACATCCAGAGCACCGCACCGGGCCCGCCCAGGGCAATCGCCGTGCCGACCCCGATGATATTCCCGGTCCCAATGGTAGAAGCCAAGGCCGTGGTCAGGGCGCCGAACTGGGATACATCCCCTTCCCCGCCTTTATCCCTGGTTATCGATAACCTGATACCCAAACCAAGCTTCCGCTGGATAAACCCGGTCTTAACCGTAAGGTACAGGTGAGTGCCGAAAAGGAGAATCAAAAGCCAGGGCCCCCAGAGCCACCCATCAATAGCAGAAACGATTTTCCCAAAGGTTTCCAAAATATACCTCCGTAAAAAGTTTCAAACGAAACCTATTCTATCTGATTTTAGACTATTATGGCCCAATTCCACAAAAAGTCAAGACAAAAGTAAACCACAGCAGCCATTCTCATTTTAGCCAGAGAAGCCTCTGCCATCTCCATTAAAGTGGAAAGATGCGGCAAACTTGTATAGGATAGTCGGCAGCTTTGTGCTAATTACTTGTATTATAAGGAATTAGCGTTGCTGGTTCGATGGGCCGGAATCGGGGGAAAATTGGTGTCATCAGGCAAAGTGGAAAGCAATATCCTTATGTGCGTATGTTCCACCATATCTACCGGCCTTGGCCTGCAAACTGATTGCGTTAGTCTTCTGAACGAATTCTTTTACACCTATCTTAAAACTATTCAAGCCGGATTTATTCCTAATTGTGGCGAATTCGCCATAACTAAAATCGGGGTTGTTTATTTGCTCCCAAATGTCGATATATTCAAGCGTATTTCTGTTTCTAAGTTTTTTTATTTTCCACCCTGGCCACCGTTCTTTTAGGATTTCCTAAATTCAAAGGGGCTTATATCCCCACTCTCCATTTCCAGCCTTCCGGTCAGAGTGCCCTTGATAAACTCCATGGGCAGATCGGGGTTTTCATCCGCAAGTTTCCCCAGGCGGTACCAATATTCGATTTGTTTAGGCATGGTCCGACAGCTCACTTGGGCGCTTTTCCGGACGTCTTCTATTATTTCAGGGGGTAGTCTTACAGCAGTGGTCATTTGGGGCTCCTTGGAAATGGCCTTCTGTTACAATATACTACCGATTGTTGCGGATTGCAACAGGAATAATCCGGGGTTAAAGTACCACCCTCGTACGATACTTGAATGAATTTCATCAACATTTTATTATTTTCCTATGAAAACTTTGTCAATAAGACAACCTTACGCAACGCTGGTTTGCAAGGGGATAAAAACCGTTGAAAACAGGACATGGGATACAAAATACCGGGGAAAACTGCTTATCCATGCTTCCGGCAAACCGCTTGCATGGCCTGAATTAAAATATTTGACGAAAGCATTTGTGAAAGATTACAAAAAATATTATGGGTATGACCCTTTCCCCAAGGACACCCCGAATTCCTTTAAAGGATATATCCAATTTTTGAATGAAATTGTTCAATTTTACCATTTGGGTAGTGGGTTAAAATACGATATGCCTATGGAGGAAATTAAAAAGGCCGCTAAGAAATATGGCTTTGTTATGCCTAGCCAATGTATTATTGGAGAAGTTGAGTTGGTTGATATTGTCGATAATTCAAAGGATGTATTCGCAGAACCGGGGTGTTTGTATTGGATTTTTGATAAGGCTGTTTTATATGAAAAGCCGATTATGAATGTGCTGGGGAAATTGCAGTTGTGGGAGTATGTGGGATAAATAAATGACAGACATGAACTATTTATTTTTTAAAGTGCTTGAGTTCTTTTTCTATCAAATCAATTAATTGTATTTTTTTAAAATATGGCAAACCAAGACAATATTCTTTTTTAGAATAACGGTCACAAAGGAAAATACCCCCATACCTGATTGATTGTTTACTTTTACCTCTCTCAATGCAGATATTGTGATTATTTTCCAGGAGATACGTGATAAAATCTTTAATACCTTTTTGTACCGGATTTATAATTTCATCAAAAACCATATTATCTATATTGATATTTATACCCACAAACGAATACAGCGCGGGCAGATAAAGAACATTATCCACTGATGGTGGATACGAAATATTATTTTTTCGCCCTTTCTTAATTTCTTTGACAGATAAATTAATTCCTGGGTCAATACCTGGCAAGTTATTGATACCTAAATATGACAAATATTCAGAAAATTCTTTAACCAATATTTCTAAATTTATAGAATCATGAATTATTTCATGTTTACCGATATTTAAGAAAATTACCTTGTCTTTAATAATTACAAAAAATAGTAATATCTCTCTGTTGACCAAGTACATATGCCTTATGCCATGAGAATGAAATATGTAATCATTGACATATCGTCTTTTTGTATTATAAGCAGCATCAAAATAACGATTTGCCGAGACAGGCAATCTATTATAGGAAATGTCATTTATTCTAACATCAGCGGAAGTAAATAATTTTTTAATCTTTTTTATTTGAGGCGCATATTGGTTATCTTTTATAAGATTACATACTATTGAAGAATAGAGGACAGAATATTGGCACGGAACAATATGTGTTCCGAGATATTTTTCTATAATAAACAAGTAGTCATAAAAAATATTCTGACCACACTCCTTGACTGTAGGAGGAAGTAACGTGGCTTGTTCAGAACTTAACAATCCAGACATATACGTTCTTAGGTAATCATCCAGAAAAGTATATATGTCAAAATAAATGCCATTATTCATCTATATTGAATTATAGCATATCCTGAAATTAAGGAAAAGATCATAAAAATGAGTGAAATTGACAAAATACCAGATATTGTCAAGCCATAATATTAGCACCCATCCAGAGTTACAAATGCTGGTTGTTGAGACAAAAGCGGTTTCTATGGCTGGTAGACAAATTTAGTGTCAGACACCCCTACGTTCCCTGATTATTGTAATTTCTGAATTATCAATGTTTATTTTCGCCATAATGGCCTCCTTTCTTGGTAAGAGTTAGGCGAATACGATATTCACATTTTTTACATTCTGTGCCATATACTCTTTATATTCTCCTAATAATATTCCATCATTTCTTTATATTTTTCCCAATCCAATACATTGTTTTTATTATCTCCAAGAATCATAGGGCGAAATAATACTATTTTCTTTGTGTTATTTGGAATGGAAAATGTTACAACATTTCCATTCTTCTCTTCGTATATTTGTGATTGCCCAACAATATACCTAGGATTTTTATTTATATTTAATGTGTTTTTAAAAAGTTTAGTGTCAATATCACAAATCATTTTATTTAATGTCAGAATAAAAAATGGAGAATCTTCTTGATCAAATGTTCTTAACCAGTCAAGAAATTCAAGGTCAGACTCTATACAATAAGTTTCCTTTAAATCTGAAAATATAAAAACATTAAACCCTAAATTAATTTTCAAAAGTATAAATTCTATTAGCTTATCATCTGACAACCATTTTACTAACTTTAATACCTTTGCATTGTCATGTATCATTTTAAATAATTTGTTTACAACTAGCGTTATAAATATATTCTTAAATGTCATATCATCTTCATTAAAAGGGGATATTAATATCTTAATTCTTTCTTCATTACATTTTTTAATAAATTCTGAATATGATATTTTTTTCTTGATTGAGTTTAATAATTTTTCATTATCACCCTTATATAGTAAGTTTCTCAATTTTAATACAGTATCTGTATTTTCATATAAGATTTTACTTATAAAAAGAAATGGATAATTATTTTCAGGATTTTCTCTTAGAAATTTTTCGATTACTCTTTTATCTATTTCCTTATCAATTATTATTGCTATTTTTACATCAGCCTGAGTCTTGTCAAGAAGACGCAAGTCTCTTGAAACTTGATTTGCTGTTGCAAATATTTCAAATAATACTTTCCGACTATTGTATTTGAAACAAATTAAATCATTCCTTCCCCCGGCAAGTCCCTGTATTTCAGATATTGGTATATATTCAGGCATATACTTATTTATAATTCTTTCAAGAATTTGTAATATTTTTGCATGGAGCATTTTATTTCTTCTTAAATTTAGTATTTCGTTGGAAATATCATTCATACCTTTTACTTCCATATAGTTTCCTCCCATTCCTTCTCTTTTTCCCCGTCTCCGTAAACAATTCCCCGCTCATCTTTTGATACAACTCAAACAAATACGCAACTCTCCCGGCATCATCCTCAAAGGTCTTCCCATAGGCTTTCTCAGCGGCACTATCTAGCGCATGGTGGGCTTTTATCAATTTCGGCGGCATGGTCAATGGATCGTATAAATCGGCAAGAGAACTATTGGGAAATTCACTCCGTATACCCAATATCTGCTGCGCCTTTTCTTCAATGGCTGTTACTTGTTTATCAGTAGGTACAGGCCAGGGAAAATTATTATAGACTATATCCTTTGAATAGCGATAGCGCATTTCTAAACGCCCACAAACATACCGCATCCAGACCATATGCATTTCTGACATAAGGATACCTAAATCATAAATTGTTGCATTGGGTATAATAAACACAAGGTCGCTGGCTATAATATCTGATGATACTATTCCCATGGGGATATATTTTCTTCTTTCCGATGAAACCTTTGGTACTACAATATAATCTCCTGTTTTTGGTTGTGCTATTTGTGCAAACAAATGAGGGATTTCAGCTAAGAATGGCCTTGCGGATTTTGATCTGATTTCTTTAACATTATTAACCCGCTGTAATACTGATTTGAGTTTTTTTAACTCGTTAGGTTCAATATCAACAAGCCATAGGCACCATCGTTCTTTGTTATTAATAAATTCTTCCGAACCAATAAAACGCCGAAAATATGGCAGAGCATTTGGTTCTTTTTTAAGGAATTCGTTTTTCTCATTTGTTGTGAAGAGCAACTGTCCACCATCTGCCGCCATACTGCCAAATTTCATTCCGGGTACATTACAAAGTGGTTCGCTTCTTGCCTGGATAAAAATATTTTCTGCATCAATTAAATATGCATTTATCCTATTTACATTTGATGCTACTGGCTCGCTGATAACGGTGGCATAATGGTATAATCTCTTTTCTTTTCTTTCAGAAAGGCTGAACCCAACTATAATACAGAAAACAGCAGCTTTCCCTTTTGCTTCATTGCTCCATTTGAAAGTCTGATGCGCAAAGTTGATTTTTATACCATGTTCATTCAATAATTTTGGCCAAAGAATGGTAGTTTGCAAACCTTGGCAAATACTATTTGTAGACACAAATGCAACTTCAATGTTCGTATTTTGAATATATTTAGCCGCTTTCAAATACCAGCAAGTCACATAATCAAGGTCCCCAAAATTTTTCATACCATCAAAGATATGCTCTACTTCACTTTTCTGTTCCCTATTCATTATCCGTGAACCCAAAAACGGCGGATTCCCCAAAATATAACTCAACTCACTTTTCGCCACAATACTCTCCCAATCGGTAGTCAGCGAATTAACGCAATGTATCGACGCCGTGGACACCAGTGGAATCCGCGCAAAATACTGCCCGAACCGTTCCCGGAACCTCATGTTCATCTGATGGTCCGTAAGCCACATGGCAACCTGCGCTATTTGGGAGGGGAACTCTTCAATCTCAAGCCCAAAGAATTGGTCCACGTTTACTTTTATTTCCGTCGATACATCCAATACCTGATTGTTTCCCAGTAAGCGTTCCAGGATTTCCAGTTCCAATAAGCGCAGTTCCCGGTAGCTGATCACCAGAAAGTTCCCGCAGCCGCAGGCGGGGTCAAGGAATTTCAGGTTTGCAATCCTGTTGTGAAACTCTATCAGCCGGGTTTGCTGTGCGGAGGGGCTCAGGGTTATTATTTTGTTGAACTCATCCCACAGGCCGTCAAGAAACAGGGGGTGTATCAGTTTGAGGATGTTTTCCTCGCTGGTGTAATGGGCGCCAAGGTCGTGGCGTTCATCGTCGTTCATGACGCTTTGGAACATGGCGCCGAAAATGGCGGGGGATATTTTGCTCCAGTCAAGGCGGCAGCAGTCGATGAGGGTGTCACGCATGGGGCGGTCAAAGTCGGCGGTCTCTATTGTTTCCTCAAAAAGATGGCCGTTGATATAGGGGAATTGGTTTAGCTGCTCGTCTATGGTTTTAAGGCGGTTTTCTTTCGGTTTATTCAATACCTCAAATATTTTTTGCAGGTGCAGGGCAAGGTCCGATCCGTCTTCCGCGGTGCGTACAAGGATGTATTTAATAAAGATGTCCGGCGGCTCGAAAATTCCGGTGTCATCGGCGAAGAGGCAAAACAAAAGCCGGACAAGGTATAATTCCAACTGGTGCCCGGTATAGCCTGATTCTTTGAGGCGGTCATGCAGCTTGCCCATTTTTTCGGCGGCGGGAATGTTTACCGGGTCCCAGTTCTTGTAAGGATCGATTTCCTTATAACCCGCTAAATAGCCGAATAAATCTACATAGGCAGGTAATTCATCAAGCCGGAAAGAATAACATTTGGCGTTGTCTTCAAGATTGTAGTATTGGAAATTCAAAAAATCGCTGGTCAATATGCCTTTGGGGATTTCCTTTTGGGGCAGGGAAAGGGCGTATGCCTTTGCCTGTTCATAAGCCTTATCCAGGTCTTTACCGGGGGTTTTCATTTCTATAATGATTTTGCCTTTCCAGAACAGGTCGATATAGCCCCGTTTGCCCTCCCCTGCGGTGTCTTCAAATAAAGTGTTTTGATTGTCGCCGAAGTGTACTTCGTGTTCAAAGAGGGCAACTTTTTTCCGGTCTACTCCGAAAATGTTAAGAAATTCGGTTTCAAAGGTTTGGGCTTCGGCTTTTTCCCTTACGGTGAGGAGCCCAGGCCCCCTTAAGCTATTTTCCCATTCAAGCACAAAGGCGGCGGCCCTGCTTTTTATCTCGTTCCATGACAAGGGCATTATACGGTATTATACTCTATACTTTGGGAAGTTGTAAAGTTGGAATAAGTGCCCTGACTTAAAAGCTGTACAAAATCATCCGATAGCGGTATTATAGAATTCGGGAGAATATCTTGAAAAAATTACCTTTGCTGCTGGCGGGGGGGTTTCTGGCGGCTTCCTCTTTTGCGACCCCGACTCAGGATATGATACAGCAATACGCTAAGGATCTCGATGTGCCCGTGGCGGCCCTGCAGCTGCTGGTTGACGCTTACCATCCCCAATCGGGCCTCACGGACCCCAATGCGGAAAGCGCGCCTTTGGTAACCGTAAAAGAGCTTAAATCTATGCGGGATTCCAATCAGCTCAAACTGAACGCCTATTACCGCATTAAGGCCCATTTTTACTCCCAGGCGGGGCCAAATGTGGGCCTGATTCAGGAGACGGATTCCATCTACGTTAACTCTGATTATATGGTTCCCTTCCCCCTGAATTCTGCGGTGGAGGCCCTGGTGGTCGTCACGGCGGATAATGCCGGCCGTGCCCGAAGCCTGATTCTTATCGAGCTGACCGTGGCGGATGAATAGCCCTAGTAAAACCGGAAACATACCGTACAGAAATGCCCCGGATATCAAAATCTGAAAAACCCCGCTGCAGGGCTGCAAGAATTTCCTTTTCCTTTGTTTGAATAATCTGTACCCAGCCGGGATGATCCGCCTCTACCCGGACGGTCTTTTTTTCCAATTCCGCTATCCGTGAATGATCCGCCGCATCGGGGATGCCGTTTTCCTTGAGGATCGCCGCCCAGGATGAAAAAAATTCCCCATACGTTTTGGCCTTTTCCCTGAATTGGCCGCCAAAATAACCATTAATGATTGATGATACGATCTCCCCGGCTTTTTTCACCCTGTTACCCTTCCGCCTGACATATAATACACCAGGGTATCCGCCTTGCTATACCGTTCGTAGGGCTCCTCGGGGAGGAAGGTGTAAAAGGCCTGATCGTAGCCGGGCATCACCGAAAGAAAACGCCGCCGTTTTTCCGGGTCCAGTTCCAGAAGCACATCGTCCAGCAGCAGCACAGGGTTTTTCCCGGTTACTTCGGAAAAGCGGCGGGCCTGACTTATGCGCAGGAGCAAGGCCAAAAGGCGGCGCTGCCCCGTGGAGGCCTTCCCCGAAAACTCATTTCCCCGGCGGCTGTACATATAACGGTCCCGGTGGGGGCCGGAAAGGGAAGTTCCGGCGAAACAGTCCGCTTCCCGTCGTTGTTCCAGGCGAGCCGCCGCCGCATCGGCGTTATCATCCTTCCAGGACGGAATATACTTTACGCAGATGCCGTCAATGCCGGAAACTTCCTCGTAGAGGGGGCTGAAGGTGGCGGAGAAGCGTTCGGCAGCCTCCCGGCGGCTCTGCATAAGGCTCATGCCGTAGAGGGCCATCTGGTGGTCCAGCACGTCCAATAAGGGGCCCGCGGCAGAGGCATTACCCCGGCTGTCTTTAAGCACCAGGTTCCGGTTTTTCAGCACCTTCCGGTATTTAAGGAGATCATCCAGATAGACGGGGTTGTAGAGGCTTTGGCTTTGGTCAAAAAACCAGCGCCTCCGTTCGGGACTGCCGGATACAAATTCCATATCTTCGTGACAAAAAACAATACAGGGGGCCACATTCAAAAGGTCTTTCCGGTCTTCCACCCGTTTGCCGTCCAGGGTAACGGTTTTTTTTCCGCCCTCGTATTTTACCTGCAGCCTTTCGTGGAGGGTCTCCCCACCGCCCGGCTCCCGTAAAAGCACCGAGGCGGAACAGCCGTTCTCGCCGCTACGAACCAGCTCACTGTCCCGAACACCCCGGAATGACGAGGCGTAGGAGCAAAAATACAGGGCCTCAAGAAAATTGGTTTTACCCTGGCCGTTTTCGCCCACCAGAAAAACATCTTTCCCGGCGGTTTCGATTTCCTCATCAACAAGGTTACGAAAAGAAGCCACCCTGAGGGAGGAAAACACCTTATCGCTCCGCGTACAGCTTAATCAAGCTGCATGGGCATGATGATATGGAAAAAGTCCGTTTCCGGCACGGGGCTTATGGTGATAGCCTTGTTCGGCTCGGTAAACTTTATGTTGATCTCATCCCCGGTTATCACCTTGAAGGGCTCCTCGATGTACCGGTAATTCAGGGCGATGGCAACTTTTTCACCCTCGTACTTACAGGCAATTTCCCCTTCCGATTCGCCTAACTCATTTTCTTCCGTGTACACCAACACATGGCCCGTCTCAACTCCCAGATACACCCGATGGGATTTCTGTTCCACCATCAGCGAAACCCGCCGCAGGGCATCGAGCATTTCCGTCCGGTTCACCGTAAACGAAAAACTCTGCTTTTCAGGGATGACCCGTTTGTAGTTGGGAAACTGTCCCTCGATAAGCACCGAGGAAAGTTTGTACGAACCAAACTGAACAAAAATAGTCTTATCGGTAACGGATATGGATATAAGCCCCTCGTCCCCCGCCCGCTTCATAATAATGTTGAGGATCTTTGGGGGGATAATCACCGGGCTGAATTCCTTAACGCCGCTGCCCGCTTCCTTGCTGATAAAGGCCAGGCGGCGGCCATCGGTGGCCACCATGGTGATTTTGGAACCGTTTTTCTCAAAATAAACCCCGTTCATAAAATACCGGGTTTCGTCATCGGAAACGGCAAATACCGTCTGAAGGATCATTTCCTTAAAATCTTTAATGGAAAATTCAAAAATATCCGCGGTAGAAACGGAAAATTCAGGGTATTTTTCCGAATCAATGATCTTTAAACTGGAACGATGGTTGATTTTTTTTGATTTTATCACCATTTTTCCGTTTCCTTCTTCAAATTCCACCTCTCCGTCGGGGTAAGAATTGAGAATCCCCAGGAATTTCTCCCCAAAAACCGTTGTAACCCCCGGTTCAGCCACCGTTACCGGCACCTGAGTCTCAAAATTAACCTTCAGGTCGGTAGCTTTGATGTAAAGCATATCGTCCTTTGCCTCAATGTAAATATTGGACAGGATGGAGATGGCATTTTTGGTGGCAATGATCTCCTGGGCAATGGTGATTTCCTTTAACAGCACGCTTCTTTCACAGGTAAACTTCATATCTTTCTCCTCGCTCTTCTATTCTTAATATATTATATATATAAAGAGTAAAAGTAGTAATAGGGGGCATTATATGTTAATAAGGCCCTTATTTCCATACCCCACAACAACTTAACCCCATAACAACTTACTGATAACCAAGCTCGAAAAACGGACTTTTCCACCTTTGTTACCGACATCCCAACCCGGGCCCTGCTTATAAGACCCTTCTCCCCCACCTCTTAACAGCTTATCTTCAGGATTTGGTATTGTTCTCCTTTATCGTCCGTTCTATTTTTTGGACCATGGCGTCCAGATTCGGATCCAGGAGCATGGCCTCCTCCATTTTCTGGCAGGAATAAAGCACCGTGGCATGATCCCGGCCGCCAAAATACTGCCCCAACTCTATGGTCGAATAATCCGTAATTTTCCGGGAGATATACATGGCGATTTGCCGGGCAATGACCAGTTTTTTCGTCCGTTTTTTCCGGGTCAAATCCGCCAGTGACAGGGAAAAATAATCCGCCACCGCCCGCTGTATACTTTCCACGGAAATATTTCCCTGCTGGGGCGAGGCAAACACATCCTTAAGCCGCTGCTGGGCAAACTCCACCGTGATAGGCGTTTCCATCATGGCGGAGAATTTCACCAGTGTGGTCATGGCCCCTTCCAGGTCCCGGATATTGGTGGACACATTTTTACTGATGAGGGAAATCACCTCGTCGGGCACCGGAACTTCCAGCTCCGGCACCTTTGATTTTAATATAGCGCAGCGGGTTTCAAAATCCGGCGGAGAAATATCGATATTAAAACCCATTTTCAGCCGGGAAACGAGACGTTCCGTAGTCTTTTTTAATTCCGAAGCGGGCCGGTCGCAGGTAAACACCATCTGTTTTTTTGCGTTATACAGGGAGTCAAAGGTATAAAAAAGCTCCTCCTGTAAAGAGCTCTTTCCTTCGATAATGTGAATGTCGTCGATCAGAAGCACATCCACCCGGCGGAATTTATTTTTGAATGACGACATTTTGTTTTCTTTGGTCATTTTCCCTTCCGCCAGGGCATCAACAAATTCGTTCAGAAAATCTTCTGCGGTAATATAGATAATCTTGTTTCCTGAATTTTGATGAATATAATTGCCTATGGCCTGAATCAGGTGGGTTTTTCCCAGCCCCACGCCGCCGTAGAGGAACAGGGGGTTGTAGGCCTTGCCGGGGTTTTTGGCGATGCCCATGGCCGCGTTGGCGGACACCTTGTTATTTTCCCCGATGACATAGCGGTCAAAGGTATAATCGTCCCGTAATTGCGGATGCCGGTCCTTTTTTTTCGGCGCCGCGGCGGCTGCGGCCTGAGCCTGATTTCCCCCTTCGGCGGCCTTTGTCCCGACCCGGTTCGGCGGAGGCTCACTCACCGTCTCTTCCGGCCCTTCCTTTTTCTGCCGCAGTTCCAGCTTCACCGCCAGATCCTTCCCCGTAAGCTCCCGGAGAGTCCGTTCCACCGATGCCTTGTACCGTTCGGAAAATTTATCCTGGAAAAACTGCGAAGGCACGGCGACAAAAATCTCCCTTTCACCGGCCCGGAGGTAGGAAAGGCTGGAAAACCACATGGTATAGTCCTGTTCGCCCAATTCTGTGCGGATCTGCTTCAGCGTTTCGTTCCAGAATTCAGAATAGTCCCAATCGGCCATCTGATGATACTAACACATTATCAACATTGATGAAAAGCCCCAAAAACAGAAAAATTGCCTCTCTATGAAAGTTTTTTGACTGCCACCTTAACAAAGGGGAAGGTGAATTTAATATAAATCATTGTATTATAAAGAATTAGCGATCATAAAATAAGGAATTAAAGTACCTTCTAACAATATTAACCGTTTCTATTCACCGATCTTTTTCCAGGGTCAAAGATATTAACAGTTTATTCACATAATGATAACACCCTCTGGCCGGATTATTTGGCCCCTTGACGATAATTTTATTGGGTAATAGCATAATCAGACTATGGGACGGATAAAAAGTGCGCTGGAGATTGCCCTGGAAAAGACCGAATCGGTCAAGGGTGATAAGTCAAGCATAACACAGTTCAAGGCAAAGCAGTGGGGCAAACGGCAGGCCAGTGAATTCCTGGAGGGTAAGGGGGATTTGAAAAAGGCCATGAAAGAAACGCCCGAGGATGAGCGGGAAAGCTTCCGGCAGGGGGTGTTTGAATTTCTTCTGGCGCAGATTGGGCTGCCGGTGTCGGAAGGTGATATAAAGAAGATTGAAAATGTGGGCAAGGCCCTGGCGCTGATCATTGCCGATGGCGGATTTATCAAACTATATGATCAACTGGCCGGCGCTCTGGGGCGGTATCTGGACGAGGCGGCTCAATACGACGAGGCTATCAAGCGGCAGTATGCCCCCAAACTGCGGCAAAAAGAGGAAGAGCTTTCGCGGCGTATGGGCAGGGAAATACGGATCGATCCATTTCAGGACCCGGAGTTTGTGACGTTTTACAATCAGAACATTAACGCCCTCAAGGCCAACTACGAATCGGCTATTGCGCAGGTGAAGGAGCGGGCACAGGTTTCATTCGACAAGCAGTAGCGGCGCGAGGGGTACTGATTGCGGCGCAAGGGTACTGAATAATAGAAATTTTCGGCTTGACAAAGACCAGGCGCCGACTATCGGGCCTGCGCCCACCCTGGGCCCCCTTTTTACTAAATTTTTGAAAATTTAACAAAAAAGGGCTTGACAAGTTTTTGCCTATTGGGTACAGTGAGGATAAGATTCCCCTGTAGCTCAGCTGGCAGAGCAGCTGGCTGTTAACCAGCTTGTCCGTGGTTCGAACCCGCGCGGGGGAGTAAAAAATAAAGCCGCCTCAGGGCGGCTTTATTTTTTGCCCGGTGGAGCGGGTTCGAACCGGAAGCCGCGCCGAGCGTAAGCGAGGGAAAGGCGCCATGGATGGCGCCGACAGCGGCTGGAGGCGGCCCGGAGGCCCGAGGCAGGATGCCGAGGGGCGGAGGGCGAACCCGCGCGGGGGAGCAAAAAACAAGGCCGCCTTAGGGCGGCCTTGTTGGTATATTTTTCTTGACATGCCCATTGGAGAAACTGAACGATATGTGTGCGGAGACAAAAGACCTGGCAGCCCGTTGAACTTTTCACCTATACCGGCGGTACATACCAGTTCATCATATTTCTCTGAAAGGGTTGGATAGGTTTTAACGGTTATATAAATCCGCTTCCGTTCCATTATAAAATAGGGCAGGATGCCGATTGCCGCCGCCCCATGAATAGGATATACTCGAAGAATTGGAATAACGATATGACAAAGTGTTTCCTCTGCCCCCGCCGCTGCGGCGTTGACCGCGAGACGAGAGAAAAAGGCTTCTGCGGTGAAGATGCCCGGCTCCGCATCGCCTCCGCATCCATACACCGGGGGGAGGAACCGCCGGTCACCGGGGAAGGCGGCTCCGGCACGATCTTTGTCAGCGGCTGTAATCTGGGCTGCGTTTTTTGTCAGAATCACCAAATTTCCGGGGGCGGCATGGGCCGTCTGGTGGATACCGCCGAATTTGCCGCCATATGCCTCGCCCTCCAGGAAAAGGGGGCGGAAAACATCAACATAGTTACCGGGAGTCATGCCGTGCCGGCCATCGTAGAGGGCGTGACCGCGGCCCGTGAAAAGGGCCTCCATCTGCCGGTGCTCTGGAATTCTTCCGCCTACGAAAGCCCCGAAGCGCTGGCCCTGCTGCAAAATACCGTGGATATGTATCTCCCGGATCTCAAAACACTGGACACTTCCATCGCCGAAAATTTTTTTCACGCCCCGGATTATCCTGAACACGCTGCGGCGGCCATTGAAAAAATGATGGAGTACCGCCCCCCGGCCGATGGCACCAAGCGGGTTATCATCCGGCATCTGATGATTCCCGGTTATCCCGAATCCACCCGGCAGGTCCTCCGCTGGTTTGCCGGCCATGCAAAAGGAAAGGCCCTGCTTTCGCTGATGACCCAATACACGCCGGTTAATCAACAGGGCCCGGGCCGTTTTATCAATCAGGGGGAATACGAAACCGCCCTCGGCTGGCTTGAAGAATTCGATATTGAAGATGGCTTTTATCAGGAGCTGGAACCGTCGAGCGATTGGCTTCCGGATTTCCGCCGGACAAATCCTTTTTCATCGGCATTATCCCGTCCCGTGTGGCACTGGAAAGACGGGTTCGCCGGGTCCGGCGGACCTACTCGGTCCGGGGCATAACCTTTCACATAGGCCTCCACCTTCGCCCCGTATGAATTGTGAGCATATCCTAACAAATTCTCCAACTCCCCGGAAACTTCCTTGAAAATTTCACAACATAAGAGCAGGGATCCCCAGACATTTTCTTCATTATCGTTTCGCCAGGTTGCCTTGATACGTTCCCAGAGAAGCGGCGAAATATAATTGGAAAGGTACTTGTAGGATTTTCCCATGCTCACCGAAAAATCCGTTTCGACGCCGGCCTTCCAGGAGACCATGGACAGGAGCTGTTCCCGCATCAGATCAAGGTGGTGGATGGAGTAGGGCAGCTCTTTCCGGCAGAGGCCCTTTACCACATAGGTGGCAAGCCACCAAAATTCGTTGCAACAATTGTCCACAAAGACGGCGGAAGGTTTTTTTACCCAATAATCCCGGTCCGATGGAGGCGGGAGCGAAGGACCCCGGCCGTCTTTATCCAGAAGTATCTTTGTCTGGGAATCGGCCCCCTGAAAATAATCGCCCATTTCGGCCAGGGGGACCAGGTTCAGATCGATACGGTTTTCATCTTCAAAAAGCATGAGGTAGGCAAAGCGGTTGCCCCCGGAGGAAGGCGGAAACAGGGACATGGCCTCGGGTTTCTGCATGATAATCCGTTCACCGAAAAAGATAAGCCAATCATCACTTGATAAAAAAGATTCCATTTCCGTGACCAGATAGCAAATATCATAGTCCTGAAAACGATCCCTCGGGGCCCTGGGATTCATCCGTGATCCTTCCATCGTTACCAGCCGTACCCGCTCATCACGCCGGGCAAAACCCAGGATCAGGTCCATCATTTCTTGTTCGCACCGCAATCAATACCTCCGCATGGATCAGTCCTTGGGGCGCTTGTAAAAACGCCCGTTGATGTGCTCGGTTTTTAGGACATTGGTAAAGGCTGCCGGATCGACGGTTTTTATTTCGCCCACCAATTCCGCCACCTCGTTGGCGGAAACCACCGAGTAAAGCATAGACCGTTCCTTTTTTTCGTAGTAGCCGAAGCCGGTAAAAGAAGTGGCCCCGTGGTTGGTCCGTTCCCGAATCACCTGGTAAATCTCCTCCGGTTTATTGGTGATGATAAGGAGCGTCCGCTGCTGATACCTCCGGTACAGGGCCCCCAAAGCCATGGTGGTGGTGAACTGGAAGATGATGGAGTACAGGGCTTTGTCCAGGGAAAACAGGCAGGCCGCCAAAACCAGGATCACACAGTTGCCGATGAAGATTTGGGTCCAGGCATCTTTTTGATATTTTTCGGAAATAAAAATGGCGATAAAATCGGTTCCCCCGCTGGTGGCATCCGCATAGAGGCAAAGGGCAATGGAAAGCGCATTCAGGAGCCCCCCGAAAACCGCCGACAAAAGTGTGTCGTGGAGCTGGATAAATTCGATAAACATCTGGGGCATCCAGTCCGTCAAAAAGCCGCTCACCAGAATCATCAGGCAGGAGTAAAGGGCAAAACGTTTGCCTATCACCCTGAAACAAATTACCGCCGGCACCGCATTCAACACATAGAGAATTATGCTGAAGGGAATGTGGAAGTTGAAATAACGCAGGCAGATTTCCTGGGTGAGCAGCGTTAACCCCGTGAATCCCCCCGGAATCAGCCCCCCGGCGTGAACAAAAGTATTGATGTTAAAGGCCATCAGGATAGCCCCGGCCAGCACCAGAAACAATCTCTTAACGGTCTTTATCGGCGATTTTTGCAGCGACATGATTCCTTAATTATAGCATAGATTCCGGTTAAAGTGTTTCACGTGAAACATGAGCCTTTACCCCGGAGCTTCCCCCCCACCAGATCGCCTTGGGGCGGGGAGCGGGGCTGGGCTGGCAAAAAAAGCTGGTGGAGGCCGCTTCCGTAGCCCTTGTAAGGTGCGCGTTTCAGACTTTTGTTGACGGGAATGATGGAAGATTGCGGGGGGTATTCGGGTAATGGCGGTTTGCTGCCCTTCGGGCAGCTTGGCAAATGGTCTACTACAGCGGGGAATACCAGATCATTTTTGCCAGCCCGGCCCCGCTCCCCGCCCCAAGGCCATCTGGATAGCCTCGGCCGGCACCAGAAACAATCTCTTAACGGTCTTTATCGGCGATTTTTGTAATGACATGATTCCTTAATTATAGCATAGATTCCGGTTAAAGTGTTTCACGTGAAACATGAGCCTTTACTCCAACCAGATGACCTTCAGTAATTCAAAGTATCACCTGTCTTCTTCCTGCCAATAAGTATATGGCAGTTCCATTCTGTGTTACATCTGCCACTGACATGGCGGGGAGCAAAAGCCCGCTGGCGCCGGGGCGGGGCCGGCAAAAACATTTCTGGAATTCATCACCGGAGCAGACCATTTGCCAAGCTGCCCAAAGGGCAGCCCACCGCCACAAGCCAATTACCCACCCCGGAATCTTCCATCATTCCCCTCAGCAGAGGCCTGAAACGCGCCCCAACGGAAGGGCTGCGTAGGTGAGTTCTACAGGCGTTTTTGCCGGCCCCGCCCCGGCGCCAGCGGGCTTTTGCTCCCCGCCGGGACTACGCCGCTGTGATACGGTCACTTGACGCCGCCACATCGGCTTAATATGATAAATTTGGTGCCTATGGAGAGAGGGATGAAACGAAGTGAAATTAACAATGCGTTAAAATATGCGGAAACGATGCTGGATACGGCGCGGTTCAGGCTGCCCGAATTCGCCTTCTGGGATCCTGAGCAATGGGAAACACGCCGGGGGGAAACAGGAACTATACGGCAGACCATGCTGGGTTGGGACATTACCGATTTCGGCATGGGGGATTTTTCCTCTGTCGGAGCCGTGCTCTTTACCCTGCGGAACGGTGTTGTAGGCTGTCCCGGTACCGGTACGCCGTATGCGGAAAAGCTTATCTGTTTACGTAAAAATCAGCGGCTGCCCCTTCATTATCATGCGGTAAAAACAGAAGACATTATAACCAGAAGCGGCTTGATGTGGATGGAACTGTACAATTCAAAATCCGGTTCTGTAGACAGGGAAACGCCGGTAACCGTAGACCGCGACGGTATCAAAAAAACCTACGCGGCGGGCCTTCGTTTCGAAGTGCCGCCGGGAAACAGTGTAACGCTCCGTCCCGGTTTGTATCACCTGTTCGGCGCGGGTGATGAAGACACCGTTGTCGGCGAGGTATCTTCCGTAAATGATGATAAAACGGATAACTATTTTGCCGAGGCGGTAAGCCGCTTTGCCGATATAGACGAAGATGAAAAACCGCTGCGGCTTCTTTGTAACGAGTATTTTGCATGATACGCATCCATGGAACAGGCTGCTGCCTGATTGATTTTCTGTATCCCCGCCTTGATTTTAACGCTCCAGCCTTTCAGTCACGGCTTTCAAAAAAGGACGGGGACGGCGGGCTGGGAATAGGAAAACTTGTTTTTGCCGAAGATTTTGAACGCTTTGCCGGTATGCCCTACGAAAGCGTCCTTGAAGAAATTGCCGGAAAGGTAAAACCCTCCCATAATCTGGGCGGGCCTTCGGCAGTGTCGCTGGTTCACGCCGCACAGATTCTGGGAGACAGGGCGCAGGTTTCGTTTTACGGCGCCCGGGGAAATGACAAAACAGGCGATCTGGTAGAAGAAGCGTTTGCGCGCCTTGGATTTGCCCCTGCTGAAAAAGCGCCGGAAAAACCCGGCGCCCGGTATTTCCTGAAGCGTTACGATACATTAACGCCCCGTACCGATGTACTTTCCGATCCCGCCTATGACAACGGACACGGCGAACGGACCTTTATCAATTTGATTGGAGCGGCCGGACATCTTACGCGCGGCGATTTGGGGGATGATTTTTTTGATGCGGATATTATCGCTTTTGGCGGCACAGGCCTTACCCCGCTGATTCATGACAGCATTACGGAACTGCTTTTCGCCGCAAAACAAAAAAAAGCCCTTACGGTAGTAAATTTGGTGTATGATTATCGGAGTGAACAGGGCGCCCAGGGGAAAAAGTGGAAACTTGGAAAGGACGACGACGCCTATCCGCATATAGACCTGTTGATTGCCGACAGGGACGAGGCGGTAAAGACCTCGGGCTGTTCTTCCGTTGCCGAAGCGGCCGCCTGGTTTCTTGAACGCGGATGCGGCGCGGCGGTGATCACCGAAGGGTCCCGTCCTGTTCATCTTGCCGCGGGAAAAGGGATTTTTAAGGAGATGAACGGGATCCTTCCCGTTTCCGAAGGAATAGACCGCGAGCTTGCCGCTCATCCTGAAAGAAGGGGAGATACCACCGGATGCGGCGATAATTTTGCTGGCGGCATTATTGTAGGCCTTGCCGAAGCGCTGGCGGAACAAACTCCGGGCGGTACAGAAAAGCTGGACCTACGGGAAATCTGCATACCGGGCATTATCGCGGGGGGTTATGCCTGTTTTATTTTGGGCGGAGTTTTTTATGAAACCCGCACGAGAGAAAAACGGGAATTGCTTGCCCCCTTCATTGAAGCATATAAGGAGGATACGATGAGTTTTGATTTTGATGAGGTGATTGAGCGGCGGGGCTTTGGGAGCCATAAGTGGGACGGGGTGGCGAAGGACATTCTGCCCATGTTTGTGGCGGATATGGATTTTATGGCCGCACCGCAGATCCGGGAGGCCTTACAGAAGACGCTGGATCACGGGATCTTTGGCTATGGGTACGAACCGGATTTACCGGGAGTTCTGGCCCGGTGGATCAAGGATGAGTACCGGCAGGAAATCCGGGAGGACTGGATCGTGCTGCTGCCGGCGATTGTGCCGGTGCTGGCGGCGGTTTCTCACCTGAGACCGGGGCGGATACTGATCAATACGCCAAACTACCATGTGCTTTTGGCGGCGCCCCTTAAGGCGGGTAAGGAGACAATCCTTTCGCCCTTGAAAAACACCACCAATACGGCAGGTTTTGAGCATTACGAGTTTGATTTTGAGGATATGAACCGGCGGATTGAGCCGGACGTGAAGCTTTTTTACCTTTGCAATCCGCAGAATCCGGTGGGAAGGGTCTATACCCGTGAGGAATTAATAGAAGTAAACCGTTTCGCCAAAGAAAAAAACCTCATCGTCATTTCCGACGAGGCCCACTGCGGGCTGGTGTTTGACCGGCCTCACACTCCGTATTTTACCCTGGATGAATATGCGGCGAACCATAGCATCACCATAATGGGGCCGGGGAAGACTTTTAATCTGGCGGGGCTGCCTTTCGGGTTTGCCATTATCCCCAACAAGGAACTGCGGGATGATTATGTGAAGACGTGCTATGCGCTGCCGTCTCCGGGGATCTTCAATGTGGCGGCGGCCCGGGCGGCTTACGGGCAGTGCCGGGAATGGCAGATGGCGCTGGTGGACTACCTCCGGGGGAACCGGGATTTCTTTGAAAAGGCCCTGGTGGATAACTTCCCGGGCATCAAACTGACCCATGTGGAGGGGACCTATCTCCAATGGGTAGATTTCCGGCCTTTGGGCATAGATGAGCCCTTTAAGTGGCTGCAGGAAAAAGCCAAAATTCTGCCCAACGAGGGCAAATCATTCGGCGCCCAGGGGGAAGGCTATGTGCGGATCAACTTCGGCGCCCCGAGGTCCCGGCTGGAAGAGGCGATTCAGCGGATCAGGGCGGCCTTGCCATAAATTAAGATTTTTTAACCACCTTGTCTTATATGGTACCATATAAGGTACCATATTTTGACTACCTTGCCCTAATTGCCCATCGTCAGATTCCGTACCCAGCGTTCCTTGTTCAGGAAATGCCGGGCGATAATGTATTTTACCACATCGCTGATTTTGATGATGGCGAACATGGCCACCGGCTGCAGGGGTGTAAAGACGGCCAAAAGAAAAGCGCAGGGGGTCAGGATCAAGAGGTTTACCGTGGCATCGGCATAGAGGCACATGGCGGTGTCTCCGCCGGCACGGGAAATGGCAAAAAGGGAATTGAGCAGGCACCAGAAGGGCAGATAGGCCAGGATAACGAATACCATCCCCAGGCCGATGTTTTGAGCCGCCGGTGTCAGGTTGGTAAAAACAATCCGGATGATCAGGGTCGAAACTCCCACGCCGGCCAGGGAAATAACAAGCCCCGCCACAAGGGATCCGGATTTTAGCCACCCCGCGCGGCGGCGGGCCTCGTCAAGTTTTCCCGCCCCCAGACTTCCGCCTATTATCACCGTGGTGGCGGTAACAATTCCTCCGATAACCAAAAAATAAATATTGGCGATGGAAAAACCCGCCGCCATACCCGCCACCACCTCGGCGCCGCCCCGGCCGTTGAAGATCGCCATCATAATCGTTTCGGAGCTGATCCAGGAAAAATCCCCTATAAATAACATCACCGATTTTGACAGAATATTGGTGATAAGCTTCCGGGGAATCTGAAATAGTTTGGTAAAACCGGTAAAAAAGGGCGTTTTTTGCCGGGCGGCATAGATGAAAAAGGCGGCGGCCTCGACGACGCGGGCGATGATCGTGGCGATTGCCGCTCCGGTGACCTCCAACCGCGGCGCTCCCAGATTCCCGTAGATCAGGAACCAGTTACCAATGGTGTTGACGAGGGTGGCGGCGGCGGAAATATACAGGGGCACCTTGGGAAGTCCGATTTCCCGGTAAGATGAACCGATGGCCATGGAAATCGCCATGGGCGTCAGGGTAAATGAAGTGAGTTTCAGGTAGTTTATCCCCAGGGCCAGAATATCACCCTGAACCGCATTGCCATGGGTCATCAGGCCCAGCATAAGACCGGGGATAGTCCAGCAGAGGACAAAGTAAAGGATCGATATGGCAAGGGAGAAAATCACCTTGAAGCGATAAGCCTGCCTCATTCCTTCGACATTGTTGGCGCCGCGGTACTGGGCCAGGTAGATGCCGCCGGCCCCGCAAATGGCGTTGACGAACACGATGTTAATGAAGTTGACCTGGTTTGCCACATTCACCGCCGCCATGCTGACATCCCCCAGCCCGGCCACCATGAAATTGTCGATGAGGGAAACCATACTCATGATGAGCTGCTGGAGCATCACCGGCAAGGCAATGCTCAAAACTTCACGGTAAAAACTGACGGGCCCAAGGCGTTTCATAAGAAGCATACTATAACAGGAATCGCATGAGGGGCAATACGGTATGGGATGGTAAAAATAATTGACATAAAGGATAAATTAAGATAGAATTTTGCTATTGGAGGAAACGGTGGCTTCAAAATACCTTGCGTCTCTTACCCCCGTTGAATATAAGGATTTAACGGATAAACTATTGAAAATACAGAATAATCAATGTTTTATCTGTCAGGAAACAATTGATGCCACTTTACAGGAAACGAATATTGATCATATTATACCTCTTGCAATTAAAGGGAAGGATATAGAGGAAAATTTTGCGGTAACACATGCCAGTTGCAACAAGTCAAAACAAGACGCAAATTTAAATATTGCTAGAATATTGTGCAATTTAAAGAAAATTCAAACGATTGTATCTGTAAATGAAAATCGTACAGCATCTCTAAATGATGTTCTACAAGAATTTGATGGGGCCAAACATTCATTTTCCTATAAAATTGTAGGTAATAAAATACAATATTCATTTTCTGAATTAAAAGACAATACTATTTATGAATCTGAGGTATTTGAGGATAAACTATCTTCTGAGAAAACTACATTTGTGAATATCCCAATTGAATATATTTATCATGATGAACTAATTAACCCTCGTGGTATTAACAGCAGTATTTCTTTATTGGTCAAGGAATTTTCAAAGGGTAATCCGCAGCTACATATTTCTTTGGCTCGTATAAAGGATGGGAAAATAAACATCTTTGATGGGCAACATAAAGCCGTAGCTCAAATTTTACTTGGTAGTAGAAAATTATTGATTAGACTCTTTCTTGATCCAAATATAGATAGGCTCACTGAAACAAATACAAATGCCGGAAGTAATTTAAGGCAAATTGCATTTGATAAATCAATAATGCGGCAATTAAATAATACCTTGTATTATGAACGCATAAAACGTTATCAAACGGATCACGGGTTGACAATAGATAATTTTGATTTCTCAGAACAACAACTTGTTGAATATTTCAAAGGAGAAAATGTCAATATTCGTAAATATATAATCGATAGTATTAAACACTCAATTACATATTCTCCTGAAAACAAACTAAAAGACTATATTGATTTTGAAGGAAAAGCAAAAGAATTACCATTATCATATAGTGCATTTGAAAAAACATTCCTTTCTATATTTATTGATTCAAAATTAATTTTGAACACGAATATCGGCGAAAAGACAGATGGCGGTATTAATCCCCGCGAACTTGAAATCACGCAGCTTGTTCGACTTCTCAATATTATTGCAGAGGAAATTTATATAGGAAAATTTGACCCAAATGTTGGAGTAAATAGAATTGAGCAAAAAATTATTGATAAAAAGGATCTTGAAATAAAAGACGAGCATTTAATTGCGTATCGTATTAGCAAAGAAGAAATTATTTATAATTGGTTGGTATATTTGAAATATGTTGTAAAAACCTATTTTTCAACAATTGGTAAAAAATTCGACGAGAGCAAAATGTTTCAAACTCCTCTTGATGAACAATTATGGAAAAATATTAAAAATTTTGTCAATAATCTTTCTAAATTGCCATTGTGGAAAGACAGAAGTATGGCGAGTACAATATTTTCTGGAAAAAACAATTATGATTATTGGGATTATATTTTTAATAATGCTAAAACACCTGATGGGGTCCCTGTATTGGCAAAACCTCTTAATTTTATGGAAATGATACAGGAATAATTGTAGTAAGGGCAGGGCGAATTTCGTATAACAGGACGCAGACCTTCGGTCTGATATATGCTTCGGGCGCAGTAGCGCCCTCGTATAGCTTGCACATTATATGAAATATGCACGAACACAACATTGACAAAAATAGTCAATGGTTTATAATATCCACATTTGAAGAAAAACAAATGCAAATAAATGAAGAGATCTTAAAAATTAAAGATATAATCCTCGAAAGTGTTGAGTGTGAAAAAATTTTCTTATTCGGTTCATATGCCTACGGTACACCGAATGCCGACAGCGATTATGACTTTTATGTGGTGCTAAAAGATGATTTTCCGCAAAAACCGATTGAAGCAATGGGGATAATTGATCGCAATCTAATTAATTTTGATACTTTGATGCCTATTGATGTGCTTGCAAACTATAAGAATAGATTTGACTATAGAAGTACGCAACCGACAATAGAACGCAAAATCGCAAATGAGGGGATCGTTTTATATGAGCGACGCTAATTTAGTTTATGAATTTTGTTATGCAAAATTTTCAGTATAATGCAGCTTGCCCTTGCCTTATATCCACGACCGGCCCCGCCGCAGGACGGCATCGGGAAATTTCTTGTTGATTTCGAGAATCGCCTGTTCGAGGCGGCGTTCTTTTTCAGCGGTCGAACCGGAATCGAACAGATCCCCCTGCAGTGCGCCGGCGGCTTCCAGATTCATCAACCCTGCCCCGATAAGGCGTAACCCCCGGCCCGGCTGGTATTTTTTGTGGAACAGATTTAACAGGCGGTCGTAAAGATCATTTAAGGTGGACACCGGGGTGGCCGATGTTTCCCGGGCGCCTTCGGTGGTAAAGTCCCCATAGCGGATTTTCAGGGAAATGGTGCTGCTCTGCCAGCTGCTGTTTAAAAGACGCCACATCAGGGTTTGGCAAATATCAAACAGGGCGGTTTCTATGGCGAAATTGTCAAACAGATCGTAGGGGAAGGTGCGCTCGGCGCTCATGGAATGGGTACCCCGCTCCTCGTCAAAGGCGGCGGCCCCTTCGCCCCGGACGGCCCGGTACAGGAACAGGCCGAAGGATTTGCCGAAAATCGATGTGAGGATTTCCAGCGAAAGACGGTGAATGTCATCGCCGGTTTTGAGGCCGTGCTTTTGGAACAGCTCCTGGGTTTTGCTGCCCGCCCCCCAGATCTTGCCCACCGGCAGGGACCGCATAAACGATTCTTCCCCACCCGCCGGGATGATGTACAATCCGTCCGGCTTGGACATTCCCGAGGCAATTTTGGCGATGTACTTGTTAGAGGCAAGACCTATCGAAACGGTCAGCCCCGTTTCCGTGCGGATCCGCTCTTTTATCTTCCGCGCAATGGTTTCGGGGGGGCCCAGGAGGCTTTTCATGCCGGTAATATCAATAAAAGCCTCGTCTATCGAGAGCTGCTGAACATCCGGCGAAAATTCATCAAAAATTGACATGATGAGCTCTGACTTTTCCCGGTAGCGTTTCATGTTTCCCCGCAGGAAAATACCCTGGGGGCAGAGTTTTACCGCCCGGACCAGGGGCATGGCGGAGTGTATGCCGAATTTCCGGGCCTCGTAGGAGGCGGTGGACACGACGCTCCGCCGGTCGCCGGGAAGCCCCCCGACAATGACCGGCTTGCCCCGGTACTCGGGATGGTCGAGCTGCTCCACCGATGCGTAGAATGCGTCAAGGTCGGCGTGAATGAAAAAACTACACATACGTTAAGTATTATGAAACAATGGGAAAAATACAAGATTGGCAGCCTCTGGGATCAATCTATCCCTTGGCGCCGCCGGAACGGTTTTGCCCCGGTTTCGGAAACTTTTGCCGAATCTTCTTGACCTTTTAAGCCTGTTTTAGTATTTTTGATATAAGAATTCCTTAATATGAGACGGTACTCGTGGTTTAGATAAAAATTTATATAAAAAGCACAGGAAGTTCCTATGACAGACCAGGAAGAACAGGGCGGGGACGCATCCCAGACTGATGAAGCCGCCGAAAAGGTAAACGAGGGGATAGAAACGGGAAATTCGACGGAAAATCCCCTTTCCGGGGAGGCCGAAAAAGCGGATAGCCCGGAAACTCTCTCCGATAAGGAAAAAATTGCCGATCTGGGGGCCCAGGCGGCGGAGGCAAAGGACGCATTTCTCCGAAAGGCGGCGGAATTCGAGAATTTTCGCAAGCGGATGATTCGGGAAAAGCAGGAAGCTATCGATTTTGCCAATCAGGCACTGCTTTTGGACCTGATCCAGATAATGGACGACTTTGAACGGGCCCTAAAAGCCGCCGAAGGGGCGGAAGGGGTTTCAAACACCTTTTTTGAAGGGGTGTCGCTGATCGAAAAGCGGCTCTCGTCTCAACTGGAGAACAAATGGGGCTTGAAACGGTTCGATTCCGCCGGGGAGCCCTTCGATCCGAACCGCCACGAGGCGATCATGATGGAAAAATCCGTTGAAATTACCGAACCGATGGTGCAGGAGGACCTTCTCAAGGGTTATACCCTGAAAGACCGGGTGATTCGGGCCGCAAAAGTTAAAGTTTTAATGCCGGAAGGCAGCAACTAGAAATATATAAAGTAAAGGAGTAAGAACATGGGCAAGATAATCGGTATTGACTTGGGAACTACCAACTCGTGCGTGGCCGTCCTGGAGGGCGGCGAACCGGTGGTCATTCAGAATTCCGAGGGGGGCCGGACTACGCCATCCATTGTCGGTTTTACCAACAAAGGCGACCGGGTCGTGGGCCAACCCGCCAAAAATCAGATGATCACCAATCCGGAAAACACGGTTTATTCTATTAAACGTTTTATGGGCCGCCGTTATTCCGAGGTGTCCAATGAAATGAAGCTGGTCCCCTACCATGTGAATGAACAGGGGGATGATGTGCGGGTGGATATTTTCGACAAAAAGTATTCCCCCCAGGAAATTTCCGCCTTTGTGCTTCAAAAAATGAAAAAAACCGCCGAGGATTACCTGGGCGAGGCCGTCACCGAGGCGGTTATCACCGTGCCGGCCTATTTTAACGATGCCCAGCGGCAGGCCACCAAAGATGCGGGCAAGATCGCCGGTCTTGAGGTAAAGCGAATCATCAACGAACCGACCGCGGCGTCTTTGGCCTTCGGTTTTAACAAAGATCAGAAAAAAGAAAAAACCATCGCCGTGTACGATCTGGGGGGCGGCACCTTCGATGTGTCCATTCTGGAGCTGGGCGAAGGGGTTTTTGAAGTCAAATCCACCAATGGTGATACCCACCTGGGGGGGGACGATTTCGACCGCCGAATTATGGAATGGCTTATCACCGAATTTAAGCAGGACACGGGGATCGATCTGGGGCAGGACCGCATGGCCCTTCAGCGGCTGAGGGAAGCATCGGAAAAGGCCAAGATCGAGCTTTCCAATATGCAGACCACCGAGGTGAATCTGCCCTTTATCACCGCGGATCAGGCGGGGCCCCGGCATCTGCAGAAGTCCCTGACCAGGGCAAAGTTTGAGCAGATGGTTTCCGATTTGCTGGAACGGTCCAAGGAGCCCTGCAAAAAGGCTTTGAGCGATGCGGGGCTTAACGCCGATCAGATCGATGAAGTTATTCTCGTGGGCGGTTCCACCCGGATCCCCGCGGTACAGCAGATCGTCCGGGACCTGTTCAAAAAAGAACCCAACAAGGGCGTCAACCCCGATGAAGCCGTGGCCATTGGGGCGGCGATTCAGGGCGGTATTTTGGGCGGCGATGTAAAAGACGTGCTCCTGCTGGATCTAACGCCCCTGTCGCTGGGCATCGAAACCCTGGGCGGCGTGATGACTAAGCTCATCACCCGGAACACCACCATTCCCACCCGCAAGAGCCAGATTTTCTCCACCGCCG
Source organism: Spirochaetia bacterium (assembly GCA_025997615.1). Classification (GTDB taxonomy): domain Bacteria; phylum Spirochaetota; class Spirochaetia; order Treponematales; family Breznakiellaceae; genus BNUV01. The sequence continues at coordinate 39,992 of BNUV01000004.1, read as the reverse complement.
CCGACGGCCAGACCGCGGTTTCCATTCAGGTTTTACAGGGCGAACGGGAAATGGCGAGCCAGAACCGTACGCTGGGCCGCTTCGATCTGGTGGGTATTCCGCCAGCGCCCCGGGGCATTCCGCAAATCGAAGTAACTTTTGATATTGATGCCAACGGTATTGTCCATGTATCTGCCAAAGACCTGGGTACCGGCAAGGAACAGAAGATCCGTATAGAAAGCTCTTCGGGCCTTTCAGATAACGACATTGACCGTATGGTTAAAGAGGCGGAGCTTCACGCCGAGGAAGATCGCAAGGAAAAGGAAAAGGCCGAAGCCCGCAACGAGGCGGATTCCATGGTCTACAGCACCGAGAAAAACATCAAAGACCTGGGCGATAAAGTCAATGCTGCCGATAAAGCCAAGGCGGAAGAAGCTATTGCGGATCTGAAACAGGCGCTGGAGGGGGGCGACATTGAAGCCATCAAGGGCAAAACCGAAGCACTGAAACAGGTGTCCTACAAGATCGCCGAAGAAGTGTACAAGCAGACCGGCGCCCAACAGCAGCAGCCGGGGGCAGGGCCCGAAGCCGGGGGAAATCCCGGTGACAGCGGCGGTAACGACGCCTCCATGGGAGGCGGTAACACCAAGAGCGCCGAAGATGCAGACTACGAAGTTGTCGATGACGATGGCAAGAAGTAGGTAATACCTTGGCCAAACGCGATTACTACGAAGTGCTGGGAGTAGAAAGAAGCGCCTCCAAAGACGAGCTTAAAAAAGCGTACCGGAGGCTGGCCCTCCAGAATCATCCGGATAAAAATCCGGGGAACAAGGAAGCCGAGGAACGGTTCAAAGAGGCCTCCGAGGCTTACGAAGTTCTTTCCGATGATCAGAAAAAGGCCGCCTACGATCAGTTTGGTTTTGCCGGAGTCGAAGGCATGGGGGGCCAGCATGATTATTCATCAACCTTCCGGGGCTTCGAGGATATTTTCGGCGGCGGCGACTTTGGCAGTATTTTCGATTCTATTTTCGGCGGCGGCTTCAGCGGGGGCCGGCGTTCATCAGGCGGCGGTCCCGGCGGCGCGAGGCAGGGTTCAAACCTTCGTTACGACATAGAAATTTCGTTTAAGGATGCGATTTTCGGCACAAAGGTCGAGATTCAGTATTCCCGGAACGAGCCCTGCCCGGCCTGCAAAGGTTCCGGGGCCGCCGGCGGATCCGGCAAAAAAACCTGCCCCACCTGTCAGGGCGCCGGGCAGGTCCGGCAGAGCGCCGGGTTCTTTTCCATGGCCTCCACCTGCCCCACCTGCGGCGGCGAAGGCTCCATCATCGAGCATCCCTGCAAAGAATGTGGCGGCTCGGGAAACCAGAAAAAACGGCAGAAGATCATGGTCACCATCCCTGCGGGGGTGGAAAACGGCAAACGGGTGGTGATTCCCCGGCAGGGTGACGCAGGCTCCAACGGCGGCCCCATGGGAGATCTCTACGTGTTCATCCGGGTAAAACCCCACGAACATTTTGAACGGCAGGATTACGACCTTTACTGCGCGGTCCCCATCTCCATTACCCAGGCGGCATTGGGCGCGGAAATCCATGTATCTACCCTGGACAGCAAAACCATCAAGGTAAAAGTGCCGCCGGGAATCCAGAACGGCAAAATGCTCCGCATCCCGGGCGAAGGAGTGCCCTCGGGTGGCCGCCGGGGCAACCTCTACATCAAACTGATGATACAGATTCCCGCAAAGCTTTCAAAACGGGGTAAGGAACTTCTGGAAGAGCTGTCCAAAGTCGAAGGTGAAAACGAATCCCCCCGGCCCATCCCGCTTTCGGAACTGGCGGGATAGCTGCGGGTAATTTTTCATTACTCTGTCTTCGAAATTTATTGGTAGTAAATTTTACTAATACATACCTATCTCCACAAGTCTTTTGTCAGGCAATTCTGATAAGCAATGAAGTGCAAGAGGGCGATCTTGTTCTCGGACTGATGATAAAACTTTCTCATCTTCATCAAGATCAGAAAGAAATGAATAATATTTACTTACCTCATCAGATAGTTCTTTTGCTGTTGGAGTAGGATTAGCAAGTGCACCGATGTCATTTATATCAAAATCTCCCTGACTGCGATCTCGTAACCATTCTTCACTTATGAACGGCGGACCTTCATGCCCTGGTCTCCAGAATATGTTACTGGCATGGACTCCATTGGCATCAGTCCATATTTTCAATATGGCAAGACGACGGATAAGATGCTTGTCAAAATTTCCGACTATGGTTGGATTTCGGGCAAGCCAATATAAATCGTACATATCTCGTGCGGTAGTAGTGCGGTTTAGGCGAGCTATTTTTTCCGCAAGGTTTTCCTCAATCCTAATCACTTTTATTTCAGGTAATGGCGGATCGCCATATTGTTGGTGTATAGGTAAAGGACGCCAACCGCGTTTTATAGGCTCTAGCCAGGGTGGCGGAGTGAGATCGATTTTACTTTGTAATGAAGATACGTTACCGCCAAAGGGATGGCTATATAAAAATGTCCATTTACCACGGCGTTCTGATACACCATAACGGAATGGCCCTATTTCCAGCCCATCAACTGAGGTGATTAAATTTGTGAGAGCATCGTCAGGATTAGCACCAATATCCGCAATAGAAAAATCGAGATCAAGAGAAAAACGTCCTGCTGTTCCTGCATATAGTTTGCGGAGAGCAGTGCCGCCCTTAAATGCAAGGCTATCAAGGATACCTGCATAGTGCAGGTGGCGGAGTAATAAGTCTTGGGCAATATCAACAATAGCAGCATCGCGCCCCTGAGCGCCTTCTCCTTGAGGTGTATGACGGGCAATGTACCCCGAAGTAATGTTTATATCACTCATGTACTGCCTCCAATTTCCGTGGATCAAAGGGCAATAGGGTATCCGCTATCTGCCAATGATTGTCGTGCCGCTTGAGTTTAGCCCTTGGGCCGAACCATGTTTTACTGCCAGGGGGAAATAATGAAAAAATACGTTCTGCCAGATCTGGGCGTAGAGCCTGCACTATATATCCCGACCGTGCTTGGACTGTGGGTTTCCTCCCTTTCAGTTCTTGTTCAAGCTGTTCCCATTTTATTTCAGCGGCAAGAGAAGGAAGCCACTCAGTGGCACTTGTCCATGATCGGACATTTTGAGGTTTTGAAGCTATATGAATAAAGATACTTTCTATGGCAAGGGTAGGGACACCTTGCTTTTTTACATAGGGCAGGAGGGGGACAAAAACAGAAGGGTCTAGCGACGAAGGCAAAGATTTTATAATGCTCGCATTGGCAGCTGCCACCTCCAGTTTGGCCGGCACACGATCAGAAAAACCATGTGCCCAGGCTGCTGCCTGGAGTGTTAATGCGCATTGGGCTTTAGGGTATCTAGCAAGGAAGGATAGTAACCCTATTGTTGGCTCGTTCCTTGAAATAGCCCCTGCAACTTCAGCAGGGACAAATTCCCATACCCCACGTTGGGCGGTTGGCAAAAACCATCCTTTTTCGCGTAAACGTGAGGCAATCACCCGGACAGGAGTAGAGATTTTTTCATCGTCAAGGATATGGGAAAGGTCTTCACTACTCACAAGAGTCGGCCGATCCAGTTCAAGCCTCTCCAATATCCCCGCCATTAAGGGCGAAATAGTACGTGTCAAAATATACCACCTTGTTATAGCATATGATACTAAATATATATAATTGACACTAAAAATCAAGTGGGTATCATAGTTCTGACCTTCCCTTTTTTTGGAAAATATGTATGCTAGATTTATGACCAGGATGAGGGGTGGATCATGCAGTTAACCTATCGGGGAATGTTATGAATGAAAAAGCGTCTATCCGGTAAAGCGGATATATAATCTGCCCGAGTGGAACAAGATTGACAAGGCTGCCATTGATCGTGCCTTATGGCTTCCCTGTCCCGACGGCATGGAGGCCTTTGCCCAGCTTTGTTACACCGGCGCCGCCATTTTTGTCCGGCTTTCGGTGCGGGAACAGGATATCCTCTCCCGGTTTTCCGGACTGCTGGATGAGGTTTGCCGTGATAGCTGCCTGGAGTTTTTTTTCAGCCCCGGAGAGGATCGCCGGTATTTTAATTTTGAATTCAATCCCGCAGGAGCCCTGTACCTGGGTTTTGGCAGGGATCGTTACCATACATCCCGGCAGGTACTGGTCGATTACCGGGAACAGTTCTCGGTGATCCCCCGGAGTTTCGAAGGCGGCTGGGGAATTGATTTTTCCATTCCCCTGTCTTTCATACAGCTCTATGTGCCTTCATTCCGGCTGGAATCGGGAACCACTCTCAGAGGCAATTTCTATAAATGTGGTGATGAGACCAAACACCCCCATTACCTCGTCTGGAATCCTATAGTCTCGGATCATCCCGATTTTCATCAGCCCAAGGATTTTGGCACGATACTTTTGGAGTAGAGAAAATCAGCGTTGCCGCCGCCGGCAAAAAGGCCGATATACACACCGGTAAAGGTCATTGTATGGGTGGTTTCTGTACAGAGACCGGCACAGAGACCCCGGCCTGCGGTTATCCACACACCCTCCCCGCATTTATACTCGAAGGTATAATTTTCAGTGTCGGCTTTGATGCGTAAGGAAACTTTATCACAGGCGGGAATTTTTTGCCGAAAAGTTTCCGCTTCCAGATCATGGATGCGTTTATTAAGCACGATGGCCATATCTCCTTCGCCGTTGCGCTCAACAAAAATTTCGTAATGATAATCGTAATTATAAAATGCGGTGATTCCGGCTTTTCCGGTTTCGGGAGGGCGAAGCGTTGTTTCCGCACTCATCACATAAGCTTGCTGCCGCATCCCGATAAATACAGGATTACCGTTTGCCGTGGAAAGTGTTTGATCATCACCTTTCAGTGTCAGACATCCGCTTTTTACAACATAATTTTTTTCAACGGGATTCCTGATGTAATTCCAGTTGGGATCAAGGGGCCCGGAAAAATCCGTCATATAGTTAAAGTTGATTGGCTCAGGTGCTGCGGGGAGAGGACCTTCCATCTCAAGCTCAATACCGGAATTGTTACCCACCACCGGCCAGCCGTCTATCCACCGGAGAGGAGAGAGAAATGTTTCGCGTCCCAGATTATGGAGCATTGCCCGCGGAAGCGGCCGTATGCCTAAACAGACCAGCCACCAGGCTCCGTTTTGGTCTTCCATCATGTCGGCATGACCTGTCGCCTGTATCGGATGCCCGCCCCGGTTCCGGTGGGACAAAACTGGATTGTGGGGACAAGGTTCATAAGGCCCGTATATACTGCGGCTGCGCTGCACCGTTACCATATGGCCATATTCGGTGCCGCCTTCGGCAAGCATAAGGTAGAACATACCGTTAATGTGATACAGATGGGGCGCTTCGGCAAATCTGCCGCCTGTGCCTTTTGAAATAAGTTTGGACGGGCTGAATTTTTTACCTGACAAAGGATCAATCTCACAAAGATAAATACCATGTTCTGTATCCCCGGCATAACCGCTGTTCATTTCGCCGCCGGTGGAACAGAAATAGGTTTTGTCATCAAAAAATAGCAATGACGGGTCAATACCGCCCTGATCAATCCAAACAGGCTCTGACCAAGAATTGAGTATATCATCAGTATGAACAATAAAGTTTCCCGGGCGGCCTTTAGAATACATATCAACATTAGTGGTTGTCATATAAAAAAGGCCCTTGTACTTGCGGATAGTCGGCGCATAAATCCCGCCGGAAGACTGGCAATTGGCAAGGGGCAATTGGGAAGGGCGGGTGAGGCAATGACCGATACATTCCCAATTTACAAGGTTTTTGCTGTGATAAATGGGTACGCCGGGGAAAAATTCAAACGAAGATGTGACAAGATAAAAATCTTCCCCATCGCGGCAAATGCTCGGGTCGGGATTGAAACCGGGGATAACCGGATTGTGGTAGGTATACATGACTTCCTTTGGGAACATAAAGGCCGCAGCCAATATGTTCCCTGCATTTTTTCCTTTACTATTTTTTGGTGCTATACCAGGTGTTGAACTGTTTTTGAAATTCCGCCATGTATTTATCAATACCGGCGGCTTTTAGCCGTCTCAGTAATTCGGGATACGCCGTATCGTAATTAACAAAGCCGTAGGTGATCGGCGGAACATACTCATTGGTAACCGCCTGTATCTGGGCATATTCAACCTTGACCGGTTCAAGATCAAAAATAAAGCCAATGTCTTTCTGGAGTATGGAACCATCGTTCCAGTGCAGATAATCGTTGATCACTGCATTATCAATGTAGCCTTCGAAAATCTGCCATTTGGCATTATTTGAAGCCCATTCAGGCATAATAACCTGCAAATTCGGCCGTGTCGCAATTTTTCCCTGGGCGTTCAATGTGTAATCAGTACCCTCAATGCCGTAGGTCATATAGTTGTAGGTTTTCTGATCGGAATAGAGAAGATTGATCACCTCAAGGTAGGCTTCAGGATGTTTCGCATTGACAGAAATCTGGAATGCCGTGGAGTAGGTGCCCCGGGATACAAGGGGACCCTTTGCGTCGCCGACAAAGAAACTGCGCAGCGCCGCTTTCGGATTTTGCGCCTTCATCGAACCGACTTCTTCCCAGGGGCGTCCGGCGTTGCCGTTGCGGAACATGGCCTGACTGGCAAGCCACTTTGAGTTTGCGATAGTACCGTCGGAGAGGACCTGCGGATCAATGATCCCCATTTGGTTCCACCGGCGGGCTATAGCCGCATATTTCTTGAATTCATCCGATTCAAGATAACTCCAAATTTGCGCATTATTCGCCGATGCATCGGTAATAACAAGCTCGTTAAGGAACAGAAGATTTTTATCGCTTATATACCGGCTCAACATACGAACCATGCCATAGGTATCGGTCGGGCTTCCTTCTGCCACACCCATATAATCCGGATGCAGTTTCTTTGCCGTTGTATAGAACTTTTCAACATCGTCCAACGTTTTAAGATCCGTTATGCCGACTTCCGCCATTAAATCCGTACGGGCCGTTACCGCAAAAAACACCGAGGCATTCGGTATGTTACCAATCGGCAGCCCGTAGTTTCTACCGTTAAGCGAAAAAGAATCGAAAGATGCCTTGTCAATTTCCCTGAGAACACTCTGTGCATATTTTGGTATCAAATCGGTTATGTCATAGAGATAACCCTTGCCGGCACAACGGGCAATAAAGGGCATATCAGTCCAGGTGGCGAAATCTTCGCCGGATGCATAACGCAGCTCAATCTGTGAACTGGCATACTCTGTCCAGGGCTGAACCTGCAAATTCATTTTGATGTTAAGCCCCTTCTCCGCCAACAGTTTGGGCATATCGTTTGCCATAAACTGTGTCATGCGATCGGTTTTATCACCATAAATGATAAAAGTAACTTCCCGCGTCCCGCCGGTCTGCGATCCGCTGCCCTTGCCTCCTGCAAAAACCGATGCTGCACAAATCGCAACACCCAAAACCAGAAATACGATCTTTTTCATTTCGTCCTCCTCAATGTTTATACCCTTCAACGAAAGGTTAAATTCCTATGACAATATCCCAGCCTAGCCTTTCACCGCGCCGATAATTATTCCCTTGACAAAATATTTCTGTACAAAGGGATACAGAAAGATGATCGGACCGATGGCCAATACACTCATCGCCATACGGGCCGTTTGCAGCGGCGGCTGTATGTGCTGCGACATGGAGTTTCCGGCGTTGGTAACAAGGAACTGCAAGTTGCTCATCATGCGATACAGCATAAACTGAACCGTATCCAGGCTGTCTTTGGTGATTAACATCAAGGGCAGATAAAAATCGTTCCAGAAACCAAGGCCGTAGAACAATGCAATCGTCACAAGACCTACCTGCGAAAGGGGCATAACAATTCTGAAAAACACCGCCACATTTCCCGCGCCGTCAATACGGGCAGATTCGTAAATAGAGGCGGGTATGGTCCGTAAATAGTTCCGCATAAGAAACATATTGAACACATTCATGGCGTAGGGAACAATGAGCCCGGCGAGGGTGTTGCTAAGATGATAATACCGTGTAGAAAGAATATACCAGGGCAGCATACCGCCGTTAAACAGCATGGTAAAATAGGCGAAGAAGGCAAACTTGTTTGCGTGCTTAAAGCCGGGCACCGCAATGACAAAGGCATACATGGCGGTAACAATCACCGATACTGCCGTCCCCAGAATTGTTACAATAATTGATGTTCTGTAGGCGAGAATAACAATATTGCGCCGCTGTGAAAGCATATATGAAAAGGTTGTGGTTGTAAAATCCCGGGGGATGAGTGAAAAACCTTTTGCGGTAACCGTCGCCTCGTTTGAAAAGGCCGATGAAAAGGCCAGGACGAGCGGATAGAGACACATCAGGGAAAACAGTGAAATAAAAATATAAAAGAAAACCGTTAAGGCGCGGTCGCCCTTGGAATATCTATACCCTTTAGCCATGCGTATACCCCTAAAATAAAGCGTTTTCGCGATCAATTTTTCTGATTATGGAGTTGCTTATCATAACCAGTAAAAAGCCGAATACCGATTGATACAGGGAAATTGCCGATGTAAAGACAAGCTCGCCGGAACGTATACCGGAACGATAGACAAACACATCGATAATATCGGTAACTTCCAGAAGCGTCGGATTAAGATTCGTGAGGCCCATAATCATGGAAAGATTACCGCGGAGCATATTGCCCAGGGACAGCATAAAAAGCATGATCACCGTGGGGCGAAGCAGGGGCAATGTAATATGGGCGATCTGTTTCCATTTGCTTGCGCCGTCAACCATGGCCGCTTCGTAATAGGTCGGATCAATGCCGGTAAGGGTGGCGTAATAAATTATGGAAGAGTATCCGGCCTGATTCCAGGTATTACATATCACTAAAATAGGAATCCAGTATTTTGGATTGGAATAAAAATCAACGCGGTTTCCCCCGAAAAAAACCAATAGATTATTCAATGTGCCGAGATTGTAATTCAAAATCGACTGCAGAATCGAACCGAAGGCCATCCATGAAATGAAAAACGGAAAAAACATGACGCTCTGGGTAACTTTGACAAAACGGCGGTTCTTAATTTCTGCGAGCATGATGGCGATTGCAACGGCAACTATTGTACCTATCAAAAAATATAAAATATTTAGTACGACGGTGTTTCGCGTGGCACGGAAAGCTTTATCAAGACTGTTAAAGAAAAATTGGAAATTGCGAAATATCGGCTCGGCCCAGGGACTGCCAAAAATACCGCCGCGAAAATTATAATCCTTGAAAACAAGCACAAGACCTGCCATGGGGAAGTAACAGAACATCAGCAAAAAAATTATTCCCGGCAGCGCGAAAAAATACAGTGAAGCGTCCTGTTTAAACTTCATGGTAGCATGATAAACCCGGTTGTACATGGCGGCTATTGCTTTTTTTGCCCACTATATACTCATTTTTTGCCATATTGCCGAGGGATTTTGATTTTTCCCTGTCATCAGGCCCGGGGATTGCGTTTTTTATGCTCACATTTTGCTTAATGGCCTTATTTTGAACAGTACAAAGCCGAAAGGTTCCACTAATTCACTTATCACAAGCCCGTCACCAGACACCTGATGAATTTCTATGTTTTGCCGGGGAATGCACTGAACGCGCATGAGGCTCCGCTGTTCATCACTAATATTTTCGATGGCGCCATTTTTAAGCCAAAAATCAAATATACTGCCATGATCACGATTAAACACCGTCTTTTCAACCGAACAGGCAGGACACGGGGCAAATAAATTTTCGCCGATATGAAGGGCATATTCAAACGGATTTTTCTTTTCAAATATTTCATAACGATCATAAAAATCCGGCGCGTCACTGCGATCGATTGTTCCCACCGCATAAGCTTCGCTATAATGAACATAGTTCCAGCATAACGCCTGTATTTCGGCAATCTCCGTTCCGCTGTCTGTGGTGTATGAGCACGTGACAATAAAATCATCGCCCTGGGCCAGAACGGTGTCCTGGAGCTGTTTGAGCGCCTGAAATGCATAATACTGCGGCTTCTTCAATCCGCCTATACTCAAAAGACCAAAGCCGCCATGAAACTCGCAGCCGCCAAGTCCATGTTCTTCAAAAAGATCGCTTAGCGCCCAGTAACACAGCGAAGAAACAATGCCGCCGCATAAAAGATAATTATGCAGGAGAAAGGTGGCCATAAACGCCGTGTCATGCACAAGGTCCCGGTCGCCCGGCGAGCTGTTCCATTCGTCAAGATGTATTTCCGCATGGGGGTATGCCGAGTTTTGCACCAGATCATGCAGCCATAACGCGTCATTTTTTGTCGCACCGGAATCCAAAAACACCTCGTGCAATTTATTATTTTCTTCGAAATAAATCGCCGGATACGGATGGGCCGAGACAAAATCGACCGGTATATTTTGTTCCGCACAGGAAGAAAGAAACCTTTCCATAAAACCCCGGGCATCGTGGTCGCTGAAACTTGACGCTGCCGGACCGCCGATCTTAAGCAGCGGCGAAACCGATTTTAGGCGGAGGGCGCTCGTTTGATAGAGCCGCATATATCCGTCAAAGCCGCCGGTCCAAAATGAATCAATATTCGGTTCGTTCCACACTTCAAAATACCAGTTTTTGATTTCTTCGGCTGAATAGCGATCCACCAGGTGCCGTGCAAAGGCCTCCACAAGTTCCCCCCATTTTTCCCAATCTTTTGGCGGCGTCACATTTCCCCGGTAAAAAAATGCAGTTGTTTCCCCTGAGGCAAGGGGCGTGGGCATGAAGGACAATTCGATAAAGGGGCGTAAATTAACCTCCCGCAGAAAATCAAACACTTCGTCAACATACGTCCAGTTGTAGCGATCATCATCGGCAACAACACACATTTCATCGTTAAATATACCATGAAACCGGATATACTCGAATCGTATTTCTTTTTGTAGGATGCGATAATGATCCTGCACTCCCCTGCGCAAAAAATCACCGGCCCTTGCCTGTCCTGCCATTTTTAAAAAATAGCGATCGAGCGGTTTAGTTTGCCCGCCCTTTTTTATGGTGATGTTTCGCGTATGTTCCCGCGGTATAAACTCCGTCGTACCGGTGATGCTCGCACTTTTTTCGCGATATGACATTTTTGGAACCGCGGTATGAGCATAAAAATTCACATAATTACCCGGCATTTTTTCGCCAAGCGGCGAAGGAGGCGGGGTAAAATTTTTACCATTACCCGAGAGGGCATTTTTCCGGTATTCGCTCGGGCTGCACCCGGTCTGCGACTTGAACACCCGGTTAAACGTCTTTGCATTGGCAAATCCATGCCGTGCCATGATTTCAATAATCGTATCTTTTGTCATGGCAAGATCGCGCTGCGCCATATTCACTTTTACGTAGTTAAGGTACTGGGAAAATGATATTCCCATGGCCTGGGTAAAAAGATGCGAAAGGTAAAAAGGACTTACAAACGCGGCGGCGGCGACAGCGCTTAATGTGGGGCTTTCGGCATAATGTTTATCATTGTGCCAATGGGGATACGTATTCACCAAATTGGTGATGATCGGCTTTACATCGCCGGATGCCTCGTAGTGTACCTGCTCAAAGTTTATCCGGTTCATACGTTACCAGTATATCCGAGCCATGCCCCTTGAAACAACATCCCTTTTTCTTTATCATGAAACCATGGTCAGTACGTTTAAGCGGGGCCTGAAGCTTTCCACCCGGAAGCACGCCACCGAGGGAAAACCGGTGGAAACGGCCCCGGTTCCCGGTCAGGTGGTCATCCCCGTTAATCAGCATTTCGGAGCGCCGAACAAGAGCCTTGTGCAGGTGGGCGACCGGGTAAAACGGGGGCAGAAAATCGCCGATGCCGCCGGTCCCGGCCCAATGACCGTGCCGGTACACGCCTCTATCACGGGCATCGTGAAAAAAATCGAGCCCCGGCCACAGTCCAACAATACCAGCGGCCCCTGTATAATCATCGAAGCGGAGCCGGGCGATCATGATGATGATAATGAGTACCTGCCTGTGCTGGACCCTTTTACCTGTACTCGCGAAGAAGCTTTGGCGAGGATTCGGGAGGCGGGGATCACCGGCATGGGAGGGGCGGGGTTTCCGTCTCATATAAAACTTTCGCCGCCGCAGGGTAAAACTATCGACATCATTATTGCCGATGGGGCCGAGTGCGAGCCCTATTTGACCACCGACGAAGCGGTGATGACCGAGAAGCCCCATCTTCTGGTGCGGGGCCTTTCCATTGTGATGAAAATCACCGGGGTGAAAAAAGCCATCATCGGCATGGAAGATAACAAGGCGCGCCTTATCCCCATGATAGAGCGGGAGATCCGGCTGAACAAAGATGCGGCCGGGGAGAACCCCGGGGATATTTCCATCGGCCTTTGCAAAACCCTTTATCCCCAGGGGGGCGAAAAAATGCTGATCACCGCCCTCACCGGCCGGGAGGTTCCTTCCGGGGGGCTGCCCATGGATGCGGGTTGTATCGTGCAAAACGCGGGCACCCTGGTGGCCATTGCCGAAGCTTTTACGCTGGGCAAACCGCTGATCGACCGGGACCTGACCGTTTCAGGGGGCGCCTGTAAAACGCCGAAAAATATCCGTGTTCCCATCGGCACGATTTTGACGGATCTGCCCAAAGAATTTATGGATCTTGATATGGCCAAACTGCGAAAAATAATTTTCGGCGGACCCATGATGGGCACCGCGGTATCAACATTGAATATTCCCATTCAGAAAAATACTTCAGGTGTCATCCTGATGACGATGGAAGAAACGCTGGCCGATGAGGAAGGGCCCTGTATACGCTGCGGACGCTGTATACGAAACTGCAGTTGCCGCCTTTCGCCCGTGCTGATGAACATGGCGCTGGAAGCGGGCGACCTCGACGAAGCGGTCCGCACGGGCCTGCTGGATTGTATTGAATGTGGGAGCTGCGCTTATATGTGCCCCGCAAGGATAAAACTGACACAGCGGTTCCGGGTGGGTAAACAGCGGCTGCGAGCGCGGCAAGCGGCGGCGCAGCAAGCAGCGGCGCAGCAAGCAAAGGCAAAGGTGTAACATGGCGAAAGATACTTCACTGCTCCTTGCGTCCAGCCCCCATATTACCTCTCCGGTTAAAACTCAAGAGCTCATGGGCCGGGTGCTTTTGGCCTTAACCCCGGCGGCGGCCTTTGGCGTTTTTCTTTACGGCATCCCCGCCCTTTTAACGATACTGGTTTCCGTAGCGTCGGCGGTTTTGGCGGAGTCATTGTTCAGGCTTGTTACCAAACGGGATATACGGGCCGGCGATCTTTCCGCCGCAGTAACAGGGCTGCTGTTGGCATTGGTGCTGCCCCCGGCTGCGCCCCTGTGGATCACGGCCCTGGGAGCGGTCTTCGCGGTGGTAGTGGCGAAAGAATTTTTCGGGGGGCTGGGGGCCAATGTTTTTAACCCCGCCCTTTCGGGCCGCGCTTTTCTTATCATGAGTTTTCCTGCAGTCATTACCACCTGGAGCCGGCCTTTAATTTCATCGCCGGAAGTTTTGGCGGACAGCGTTACCGGCGCTACCCCCCTCTACTTTATAAAAGCCGGCGAAGGCATCGCCGCCGCAGGGGCGGATCTTGCGGCTTCGGGGCTGGCTCCATCCGCCGATTATTGGTCGGTTATCCGTACACTTTTCTTTGGATTCCGCGGCGGCTGCATTGGCGAATCTTCTATACTGCTGATTTTGGCAGGGGGCTTCTTCCTGCTGATCACCAAAACCATAGACTGGCGGGCGCCGGCGGCGTTAATTGCCGCCACGGCCCTTGCATCATTTGTGTTAGGCCAGGATCCGCTTTTTGCGGTATTGAGCGGCGGCGTTGTTTTCGGGGCGATCTTCATGGCCACCGATTATGTGTCCGCCCCCGTAACCGCCAAGGGTAAACTGATCTTCGGTTTCGGCGCCGGGCTTATCACCGTATTGATTCGGAAATGGGGAAACTTTCCTGAAGGCTGCACCTACGGTATCCTCATAATGAACGCCGTTACCCCCTTCCTGAACCGTCTTTTGCAGAAAAAATACGGCTTTATCCCCAAAAAAACACCCCAGGGGGCCGCAAAATGAAAAGTATGGTAAAACTTGGTCTGGCGCTGGCCCTTTACGCCGCGGCGGCCTGCGTAGGGCTGGCCCTGGTTTACACCGCCACGGCGGAAACTATCGCCGGTCACGCCCAACGGAATCTGGAGGACGCATTAAAGGAAATTTTTCCCCAGGCGGATGATTTTGAGGACTCTGGCGAAACGATAAAAAATTCCGGCGGGGGGATCGTTTTTAGCGCGGCCTATAAAATTTTTCAGAATGGCAATCTTGCCGGTGTGGCGGTTCAGGCATCAGGCCCCGGTTACGGCGGAACAATCACACTGCTGGCCGGCATCGACACCGCCGGTATTGTGCGGGGGGTAAAAATTCTGGAGCATCAGGAAAGCCCCGGCCTGGGGGCGAATATCGTATCGCCGCGGTACTATGTGGATAAGGTAAACAAGATTACATTCACGGGGCAATTCGCCGGAAAGTCCGTGAAGGATCCTTTTGAAGCCAAGAACGATGTGGAGGCCATCACTGCATCAACGGTATCAAGCCGTTCCGTTTCAAACATCGTCAAGGCAATAGCCCGGGCCTCGGCCGGTTTTATGGAAGGCGGTTTATGAAACGATTTTTTCGTATTTTTGCCAATGGTCTTATCAAAGAAAATCCCCTTTTGGTTTTGATGATAGGACTCTGCTCGTCGCTGGCGGTAACCACGGCAACAGCCAACGGTATAGGCATGGGCCTGTCCATGACCTTTGTGCTGCTCATGTCGGAAGTGGTGATAAGCCTTTTCCGCAAGCTGATCCCCGGCCCCGTGCGGATCCCCGTATTCATCATCATCATAGCTTCGTTTACCACGGTGATCGATTATGTGTTAAAAGCTTATTTCCCCGAGCTGTCAAAGGCTATGGGCGTTTTTATTCCCCTCATCGTGGTGAATTGCATCATCATGGGCCGGGTGGAATCTTTTGCGTCAAAACAGCCGGTGCGGGATGTGATCCCCGATGCATTGGGCATGGGCCTGGGTTATACCTGGGTGCTTACCGGCATCGCCCTGGTGCGGGAAATTTTGGGATCCGGTTCTGTTTTGGGCAATTATATTTTGGGCGAAAATTTTCAGCCTATTTTATTTTTCGTGATGCCCTCCGGGGGATTTTTTGTGTTTGCCCTTTTTATCAGCCTTAACATGGTTTTGAAATCACGGTTTCGCACCGGGGGTAAGGTCAGTACCGGAGGCGCTGTATGAATCTTTTCAAAATTTTTATCGCTGCTTTTTTAATTGACAATGTGATCCTTATGCGCTTCCTTGCCCTCTGCCCCTTTATCGGCATGAGTTCCGATGAGGACAAGTCTATCGGTATGGGGCTGGCCGTTACCTTTGTCACGGTGCTTGCCACCGCTGTTACCTGGCCCATTTACCGTTTCATTCTGGAAAAACTCGGGCTGGAATTTTTGCAGATCCTCGTTTTTATTTTGGTGATTGCCGCTCTCGTACAGCTTCTGGAATTTTATCTCAAAAAAACTTCCCCCGCATTGTACAATTCCATGGGTATTTACTTTGCGTTAATTACCACCAACTGCGCTATCCTGGCGGTAACCTTCGACGTTATCAGCAAAAATTACACTTTTATTGAATCGATAATCTATGCGGTGGGAGTCGCCCTGGGCTTCCTTCTTTCGCTTCTCCTTTTGGCGGGCATAAGGCGGCGGATTCGCAGCAGCCCCGTGCCGGATTTTCTCAAGGGTACGCCGATTCTTTTTGTCACCGCCGCCCTTTTGTCCATGGCCTTTACAGGCTTTGCCGGACTGGTGAAGTAGGAGCGGCTATGAGTATCATTCTTATCACCGGTTTATTTGCCCTGGCCCTGGCCTTTATTCTGGGTTTCGCCCTGGGGTTTTTTCAGAAATTTTTTGCCGTGGCACAGGATCCTCTGGCAGGCCAAATCCGTGAAGCGTTACCGGGGGCAAACTGCGGGGCCTGCGGTTACCCCGGCTGCAACGCCTATGCATCCGCCGTGGCTTCCGGGCAGGCGGGGATAAATTCCTGTTCCGTGGGGGGCGTTTCAACGGCGGAAAAATTGGCGGCCTTGACCGGCGCTTCCGCGGCGATGGTCCCCGTGGTGGCGGTTGTGGCTTGCCGGGGATCAAAAGCGGCGGCCCCGCTCAAGGGCGAATATACGGGGCTTAAAACCTGCCGGGGGGCGAAAATTTCCACCGGGGGCACGAAACTTTGCGCCTGGGGTTGTCTCGGTTTTGGCGACTGTATACAAGTTTGTCAATTCGGCGCGCTGCGTATGGGGGACGACGGCCTTCCCCATGTTGACGGAACAAAATGTACCGGCTGCAAACTCTGCATCGCCGAATGTCCCCAGCTCCTCATCAAAGAAATCCCTGCGGGGCAAAAAGGCGCCTTGGTGATCTGCTCTAACCGCAATCCGCTGAAAGCCCAGGTGGGAAAGTCTTGTAAAAACGGCTGTATCAAATGCGAACTTTGCGTAAAAAATTGTCCGGCGCAGTGCATCACCATGGATAAGGGCATCCCCGTGGTGGATTATGCCAAATGTACGTCCTGCGGCGCCTGTACGGCAAAATGCCCCACTAAAGCGATAAAACTCATTCAGAATGATGTAGGTCCATGAACATAAACGAAAGTCTTTTTTCCGTGCTGGCGGATATTTTGGGTCTTTCCCTTTTCAGCGGCCTGCGGGACAGTCTGCTTTTGGGCACCTTCAAAAATCTTGTGGAAAGTATCAGCGAGGAGAAAACCGAGGACGCCGTTTTTTTTTCGCAGTCAAATTCCACCCTGGATATGGTGGAAAAATGGGCCGCCTTTACCGAAGCTTTTATCAGTGAGCAGAAAGGCGGATCGTTTTATTTGGCGGTGGCCTACATGGCCGCGGTTGATGAAAATGCCTACACCCTGGCGGCGGAAAATCTGAAAAATCCCTATGAAGGGGGTTCCGCCCAACTTTTGCCGCCTGTCCTTTGCGCCATCGCAAAAACCGATCTTTCCCGGCTGGGCAGAATCGCGGCCTTTGATATTCCCAGCCTGGGATTTTACATCGCCGAAACCTGCCGCAAATCGGGGCTGGATAAAATCGCCGGAAATATTGAAGAAGAATCCCGTGTGTTTTGGGCTGCGGAAGGGAAAAAAGCCAACGCCGAAATTGCTGAATCGCTGCTGGGGGTCTTCCCCGAAAATACCAACTGGGGTCTTGCGCTGACCCCCTACACGGAATTCATCCGGCAGCGGGGAGCGGGCCTCATGGGGCTTTACCATTTTTTCCGCTGGGAATGGACCGACGCTTCAATCTCGCTGCCTCCCTTAAACCCCGTAAAAAATCCCGACCCCGTCGCACTGGCCGATTTTGCGGGTTACCAGGAACAGCGTTCACTGGTGATTGCCAACACACTGCGCTTTTTGGAAGGAAAACCTGCCAACAATCTTCTCCTTTACGGCGACCGGGGCACGGGGAAATCCGCCACCGTAAAAGCTGTATGCAATGAATATGTATCTTCCGGACTGCGTTTACTGGAAGTCAGCAAAACCGAATTGGGTCAGCTTCCCATCATCATGGATTTTCTGGGGAGCCGGGGCCGGCGCTTTATTATTTTTATTGATGATCTTTCCTTTGAAAGTATGGATGATTCCTACACCGGCCTTAAAGCCTTGCTGGAAGGCTGCGTTGAGGCGAAACCTTCCAATGTGGTGATATACGCCACCAGCAACCGCCGCCATCTGGTGAAGGAAGAAGAAAACGGCGCCCGGGCTTTTGACACCGTAGAAGAGCAGATTTCCCTGTCGGATCGTTTCGGCCTCACGGTCATTTACAGCGCCCCGGATCAGGAAGAATATATAAAAATTGCCGAACACATCGCCCGCCGCCGGGGCATCCCGGTAGAAACAGCCCCGGAACAATTCCGCGAAAACGCCATCCGGTGGGAACGCTGGTTCAACGGCAGATCCCCCCGCACCGCCGCCCAATATGTAGACTGGATCGCCGGGGGCGAGGGTTTAACCGGAAATCTTCGATTTCCCTGGGAATAATCTCTGCCTTGCTTTTGTCCCCGAAAAAGCTATAATAATCCTATGAATAATAGAAATTTTCCCTCCGCCGGACTGCCGCTTTCGCTGGTCTGGCTGGTTTCGACGGTTCTGCTCTGCGCGGCCTTTATTTTTGCCGCGGCGCCCCGGGTGGATGCCCAGGGACGGGAACAGGAAAAAACTCAATCGACGGCTCAGGGGCAGACTATCCCTCTGATCAATACCAGGGACAGCCGGCATTATCTTTCGATAATTCAGCGGGTTTTTGATTTTGTCCAGCGTAATTATGTGGAAGAGGTGGATCCAAAAATCCTTTACGAAGGGGCCATGACGGGGATGATGAACGCCCTGGGCGACCCCTATACGTCCTTTTTGCCGGAGACGGAGATGAGCAGCCTGAACCATACCACTCAGGGTACTTTCGGCGGTGTCGGTCTCTATATTTCCAAGCCCATAGGGGAACGGGCCGATGGCAAGCCCCCTTATGTTGAGGTAGCTTCCCCCATTGAGGACACTCCCGGCTGGCGGGCGGGGATCAACCCCGGCGATCTGATTATCTCTATCGATGGCGAACCCACCGATGTTCTGTCCATGGACGATGTGCTGGCCCGGCTCCGGGGCGAACCGGGGGTGGAGCTAAAGCTGCTGATCCGCCGGGGGGCAAACCTGGAATTCACCGTCGCCCTGAAGCGGGCTATTATCGAAGTGCCCACCACCAAAGCCGCCATGATTGATGATATAGGCTACCTGAAGCTTCTCACCTTTACCCCTATGACCGTGGACCGGGCAAGGGATGCCCTGAAAGATTTTGAAGGTAAAAAATACAAAAGTTTGATAATAGACCTCCGGAACAACTACGGGGGTCTGCTCAACGCCGCTGTGGGGATCAGCGATCTTTTTCTTGACGGCGGCGTGGTGGTCAGCACCAAGTCCCGGCTTGCATCGGAAAACAATGTCTTTAACGCCCGATCCCGGAATACTATCCCCAAGGAAATTCCTATCGTCGTTTTGATCAACCGGGGCTCCGCTTCCGCATCGGAGATCGTGGCGGGGGCGCTGAAAGACCGGGGCCGGGCGTACCTGGTGGGGGAAAAATCCTACGGCAAGGGATCGGTTCAGCAGGTCTATCCTCTGGATGAAAACCGCTCGGGTTTTAAAATCACCACGGCCCGGTATTACACCCCCAGCGATGTGAATATCGACAAGATCGGCATACCGCCGGACAGGGAGGTGAAATTCCCCGAATTTTCTGCTGAAGATTCGGAAAAGCTGAACAGCCTTATTCAGTCCAATAAAATCCCCGCTTTTGTGGAGGCAAATCCCCAGGCCGCCGCTGCCCAGGTTGATACCTTTGCCCGGCAGCTTCAGGGGGAATACAAGTTGGACCTTTCGCTGGTCCGCCGCCTTGTCAAAAATGAATTAAACCGGACCAGTCTGGCCCCGGTTTACGATCTGGAATATGATGTGCAGTTACAGGAGGCTGTGAACATACTCCGGGGCGGAAATTATACCAATTTGATGAAGACGGCGAAGACGCTCAAGACGCTTCAGGAAGAATCGGACAGGGCGGACCAGACGCTGGCATCCTGATTTGTATGAAGCGTTTTTTGCTGCCCCGGCCGCCGGACAAAAAAGGGATCATCCGTCTTTCCGGGGCGGATTTTCATTATCTGGCGAGGGTCAGGAGGTTGAAGCCGGGGCTGGTTTTTTCAGCCCTCCTCCCCGGCGGCGGGGAAGTGCAGGTTTTGGTGCAGTCGCTGGAAGGGGAATGTCTTGTGGGGAAATGTCTCCAAAACGTTTCCGGCATTAACGCTGTCAGCGTTACCCCTAACGCTGCCGGTGTTATCCCGGTAAGCCCGGCATCCCCCGAGGGCCTTCCCCCGCTGATCCTTTTTCAGGCTTTGCCCAAGGGTACAAAGCTTGACCTTATCGTCCGGCAGGCCGCCGAGGGCGCCGTTACCGAGATCGTCCCCTTTGAGGCGGAGTATTCGGTGGTCCGCCTGAAAGACGGCGGGTACGATCAAAAAACAGAACGGTGGCGGCGGATCATCCGGGAGGCCCGTCAGCAAAGCGGTTCTGCGGCGGCCACGGCAATACGGTCTCCCCAATCCTTTGATTCTCTGTTATCATATTGGGAGGAACTTAAAAGGATGTATCCGGGGGCGCGGGGAATATTCCTCCATCAAACACGCCTTGCAGAGGGGGCTTTTCACCGGTATCTTGATCCGGTACCCGCCTGTGTTGCCCTGGCCATAGGCCCTGAAGGCGGTTTTTCCCCCGGCGAGACCGAAGGTTTTATGGCGGCGGGTTTTAAGCCCCTGACGCTGGGTCATAGCATTTTAAGGACCGAAACCGCCGCCCTGTATGGCATGGCGGCTATTAGAATAATACTTTTGGAGAACGCATCGTGGATGCAGAAAATCCCGTAAACCGGGAACGGATCAGCCTCTTAAAAGTTCCCCTGGATATCGTTCCGCCGGAACAGTTGGGCAGTGTCATTTTCGATCTGCTGAACGAGGTTGAAACATCCGGCGAAGGCCGCAACATCGTTCTCCTTTCCCTGTGGGATCTTTTGCGGGCCCGGCGAAACGGCGAGTACCGCACTTATGTCCAAAACGCTGCCCTGGTAATCCCCATTTCAAAAAGCCTCGTGGGCGGCGCCCGGTTTCTCACGGGCAAAAAAGCTATCCGTTATATGCCTTTT
Organism: Spirochaetia bacterium; assembly: GCA_025997615.1. Lineage (GTDB taxonomy): Bacteria > Spirochaetota > Spirochaetia > Treponematales > Breznakiellaceae > BNUV01. The sequence continues at coordinate 19,224 of BNUV01000004.1, read as the reverse complement.
GATTTTGTGGTACAGCTCCTGACAATTTTGGAGAACCGTGAATTTTCCGCCTTCCTGCTGGGCGCCAAAGCCCGCATCCTCAAAAAAACCGAAAAAAATATACGCCTGACTTTTCCCCGCCTGCGGATTGTAGGCCGCTGTATCGGCGCTTTCAAACGGCAAATCGAAGCCTCCATTCTGGAAGCGATTCGCAAAGCCTCCCCGCATCTGCTTTTGGTGGGGAAAGGCGCGCGGGGAAAAGAACTGTGGATCGCCCGGAACAGCTCCCGCCTAAGCCGGGGCCTCCGTCTCTGGTGCAGCGATCTCTTCGACGTTTTCGCCGAACGGAAACAGCGGCCCTCACGGTACGCCTTTGAAAAAGGCCTCGAATGGATAGGCTTCCTCGTCAAAAACCCCCTGCGCTTTTTCAGAATTTTTTCCTTTATGTATTACAACCTGCTTTTACTGCTATACAAGATTTTCAAAAAAGGATAACACAGGGCTTGATGCTGCGGTCCTTCCAGGCATGCCTGTCACCCCTAATCCCGTATCTTGAAGGGACTGATCGACTTGTCTAAATCCCGTACACTGGACTTTGTGTGCTCTGCGATTTTGACCATCGAATCGGCGTTTGTTGTCAGGGATTGTACCCCGGTTTCACAGAGATTGACCTTGTCAACAACGCTATGGCTTAAATCGGCGAGGATGCGGCAAATTTCCACCGTGTCGGAAGCGCTTGCCTGCATCGCCGCCGCGCCGGATTCAACATCGCCGCTTAGGGCGTTCAGCGCCGCTATGGATTCAAGCAGACTCCGGGAACCGGAATCCTGCTCCAGGGCGGAATTTTTCAGGTTGCTTGCAATGGATTCAATCTGGCGGATTATCGTTATCATCGCGTCAAAAGCGTTGTCTACATAAGCCGAAGATTCAGCGATGGCCTGTATGTTTTTTTGGATCGAAAGGAGGGCGTTCCCGGAATTTTTCGCCTGGGCTGCCGTGGTTTCCGCCAGTTTTCGGATCTCCTGGGCTACCACCGCAAAACCTTTCCCGGATTCTCCTGCGTGGGCCGCTTCAATTGCCGCGTTCATTGACAGGAGGTTCGTCTGGGTTGCCACATCGGAAATAACTTTGTTCATCTCCGCCATAGTCCGGGATTCTTCTTCTACCAGTTTTGTTGCCGCCGCCATCTCGGAGAGCTGCTTCTTTTCTTCTTTTGATGACTGCACCAGGCGCTGCACCGCTGTATCCGCAGACACCGCGTTTGTTTCGATGGAACGGATATTCGCTGCCATCTGTTCAACTGCCGATGAAGCCCCGCGTATCTGAATAATCTGCTGCCGGATATGTCCGTTCAAATTTTCAATTTCTCCGGTAATATGATTTACCGCGTTTTCAGCCTGGGTAACGCTTTCATTTTCCCGGTTCACATCAAAACGGATCGCATCAACCGCCTTTTTCACCGTCCCGATAATTTCCTGGGTATCAGTGATGGAAAGGGAAAGATCATCGGTAATAAGACTGATACTGAGGGACGAATCTTTAATGTTCCGTACCAGAGAGCTGATGCCATCGGCAAATTGATTGAAGCCGCCGGAAAGGACGGACGCTTCCTTCGATGTATAATCCGCCGTGGCGCCGGTAAAGTCCCCGCCGGCGATTACCGCGCAGGAACCGGCGAGCTGCTTAAACGGCGCGGTGAGCTTTCCGCTGAGAATGATCGTAATCAGCGAGGAAAAGACCGCCAGGATAACTACAACGAGGATGATGAACCGCAGCATCCTTAAAGATTCAGCCCGCAGGGGAGTCAATGATCCCGTGGAGACAAGATACCAGTCCATCCCCGAAACCGGAGCGGAACAGATATAGGTATCTCCAAAAAAGCTTACCGATATATTGTTGGAAAGGATATCCGCCTTATTGACGGTTTTTCCCTGTTTAGCGGTTTCATCAAAAAAATTGCTGTTCATTACCAAACTGGTGTCGCTGTGCACTACATAGAGTCCTGCAGCATCTATCAGATAGGTACGTCCTCCATCGGTTATACTCCGGGCGGTAACAATTCGGGTCAGTTCATCCAGAAAAACATCGTCCCCCGTAACGCCGACGATTGTTCCCCGCTTATCCTGCACGGTGAGAACCACGGAAACACATGTTTTTCCGGTATTGGCATCTTCATAGGGTTCGGTAATAACCACCTGGCCGGGATGCGCCAGGGCGGTGCCAAACCAGGGCCGCTTGACCTGATCCCAGGCAGGGTTGTCCCTGTATGGGTCCCAGTCTGTGGCGGTAACCATGTTTCCGCCATCAAACCGGGAAAGAGCGGTTCCGTAGTACAGCTCAAAGACAGAGTCATTGGTGGCAAGCATTTCGACCAGAATAGCATCCAGTGCTTCAGGGGAACCTATAAGATCATTGGCAAAGGAAGCGGCCAGAGTGGTCATCTGTATAGCGGGAGCCAGTGCGTTTTGTATATCCGCGTTAAGGAACCGCATTGTTTCCCCCGCAAGAGCGCGGAGATTATTTTCGCTTATGCGGTTAATATTGGTCATAAAAATTATGGAAAGTGTTACCGAAATGGTCAAGACCAATCCTAAACAGAGCATGAGAATTTGGGAAGCAAGGGAAGGGCGTAATTTCTTCATTATTTTAGTTTACTCCAAAAAATATGCCCGTGCATAGCGCTTTATCGAAGGGTAATATTTCTTCTTGACAAATTTTTATTCATGCTATAACATCATCATAACAGGGGCGCCGGATAGTTCCGGCTGAGATAAAGCGGCTTGACGCTTTGAACCCTCAGACCTGATCCGGGTAATGCCGGCGTAGGAAGTTTCATTCACGTTAAACGTTAGAATGGATTCAGCGCCTCCCAGCCCCGGGGGGCGTTTTTTTTGGAGGCGCAGGATGAAAAAGGGAACTTTGCTTTTGCTCTGGCTGGGGGCGGCGATTTCGATTTCGGAGATCTTTACCGGGGGCCTTATCGCGCCGCTGGGTTTGGCAAAAGGGCTGGGAGCAATACTTATCGGCCACCTGATCGGCACAGGACTTTTGACCCTGGGGGGTTATGTTTCGTTTTGCCGGAAAGAGGCCGCCATGGAGAGCGTGGCCTTTTCGCTGGGCAGCCGGGGGGGAGCGCTGGCGGCGTTCTGCAACGTAGTGCAGCTTACAGGCTGGACCGTGGTGATGGTGGTGCAGGCAGGAAGCGCCCTGACCGGTTTTCTGCCGGATATACCCTTTCGTCTTTTGGCGCTGATCCTTTCGGCGCTGGTGCTTGTCTGGGCCCTCATCTTCGGCAGTCCGGCGGCCCGGATTAACGAGGCGGCGGTGTGTCTCCTGGCGATTCTTTGTCTCGTTCTGTTTTTTGAGGCCGCCTCCGGGGGCATGAGCGCCGCCTCCGGGGACATGAGCATGGTCCTGGCCATCGAGCTTTCCATCGCCATGCCGATTTCCTGGCTGCCATTGGCGGGGGATTATGCCCGCCGGGCGGAAACCAAGGGCGCCGCCGTGTTGATGCCCTTTATCGGGTATTTCGCAGGCAGCGTTCTGATGTACGGTTTCGGCCTTTTTATCGGCCTTTCTTCCGGGGGAAACGGCGACATCTTCAGCTTTATCACCGCAAGCCGTTTCCGCCTTGCCGCCTGCTTTGTAGTGCTGCTATCAACGCTCACCACCGCCTTCCTCGACCTTTACTCCGCGGCGGTTTCTTCGGGTCACTTGGTTAAAACAAAAAATGAACGGACCCCCATTTTGATAATAGGCCTTATCGCTGTGCTGATCTCTGTTTTCTTCCCCATGGAAAAATACGGCCTGTTCCTCGAAAATTTTCTTCTGGCCATCGGCAGCGTCTTCGTGCCCATCTACACGATCCTCTTTATCGACTTTTTCCTCAAACGCCCCCGTCACGAAAAGCCCTTCCGCCTTCCTGCATTGGGAATCGCCCTCTCGGGCATTATCGGCTACCACCTCTTCAACCGGTTTAACATCTGGATCCCCACGGTGATGACGATCCTTCTCGTGGCCCTGCTCTACACATTGGTGATACTGCTGCCGGTGCGTTTGAAAAGACGATAATTGACAAGGGGATTTTGCGGGTTTATGCTAAAAAACGTATAAAGGAGCGTTTTATGGCTATGCAGTACCGCCCTATCGGAAAAACCGGAATGTCCGCCAGCGTTATAGGCCTGGGGACCGAGCACCTGGACAACAAGCCCTACGAAACGGTGGAAACGGTGATCAACACCGCCCTGGATCAGGGTTTCAATATCATGGACCTCTTTATGCCCGGCGAGACGGTGCGGAAAAACATCGGCCGGGTCCTGGAGGGGCGGCGGGACAAGGTGCTGATCCAGGGGCATATCGGTTCCACGGATATCAATGAGCAATACGACAAAAGCCGGGACCTGCCCACGGTCAAAAAATATTTTGAGAATCTGCTCCGCTGTCTTAACACCGATTATATCGATCTGGGGATGCTCTTTTTTATCGATTCGGATAAAGATTTTTCCGATGTCTTTGAAGGTGACATTCTCCGTTATGCCCAGGACCTCAAAAAGGAGGGGCGGATCCGGGCCATCGGGGCCAGTTCCCATAATCCCCTCGTTGCCCGGCGGGTGGTGGAGACCGGCGTGGTGGACCTGCTCATGTTCAGCATTAACCCCGCCTTTGACATGGCCCCGGCGGATACGGACGTGCTGGATTACCTGGGGGACAAGGCCATGGACTTTGAGAAACGGCTGGACATTGACCGGGCCGCTTTGTACCAGCTCTGTGAGGAGCGGGGGGTGGCCATCACGGTGATGAAAACCCTGGGGGCGGGGAAGCTGCTTTCGGCGAAACACAGCCCCTTTGGCCGGCCCCTGACCGCGGCCCAGTGCATCCACTACGCCCTGACCCGTCCCGCAGTGGTGAGTACCCTCATCGGCTGCGCCACCGCCGAACAGGTGCGGGAGGCGGCGGACTACCTCAACAAGAGCGATGCCGAACGGGATTACACCGCGATAATCCGGGACTACCAGGGCGGATTCAAGGGCCGCTGTGTGTACTGTAACCACTGCCTGCCCTGCCCGGCGGGGATCAACATCGCCGGTGTGCACAAGTACCTGGACATCGCCCTTTTAGACGAGCAGAACATTCCCCCGAGCATCCGCAGCCATTACCGGGACCTGGAACATCGCGGTTCGGACTGCGTATCCTGCGGTTCTTGTGAAGGGCGGTGCCCCTTCTCCGTGCCGGTGATCAAAAACATGAAAAAGGCTGCGGCTTTGCTGGGGTAGATGCTTAAAAAAACTTACCCCTTCACCGCCCCGGCGGCAACGCCCTTGGTTATCTGCTTGCGGAAGGCCAAATAGAAGGCCAGCATGGGTACCATGCCTATCACCAGGGCGGAAAACTGCTTGCCGTAGTCCGATGCCAAGGCCCCGGAAAAACGGCCAATTCCCACCGGGATTGACTTGATGGAATCGCTGGAAGCCAGGACGTTGATCAACATGAATTCGTTCCAGGTGCCCGTAAAGGTGAGGATCGCCACAGTCATGGCCACCGGGGCGGTCATGGGGAAAATAATGCTGATAAAAATTCTTAAATATTTCGCGCCGTCAATCCGGGCAGATTCCACCAGCGCATCGGGGATACTCTTTATAAACTCAGTGCCCAGGTATACCCCTATGGGCAGCCCCAGCCCTATGTAGGGGATGAGGATCCCCAGGCGGGTATCGTAAAGCCCCACCCGCGTAACCATGAGGAAAAGGGGAACCATGATGGACTGGAGGGTTAAAAGGATACCAATAATAAAAATTCCGTGGAGCAACGGGGTAAACCGGTTTTTTATTTTGGCGAAGGCAAAACCCGCCATAAAGCCCAAAAGCACCACGGCTGCAACCGTTACGGTAGTATAGAAAACGCTGTTGATAAGCAGTGTGCCGAATTTTCCCATGGTCCAGGCATACGGATAGTTCCCGGTGAACCACATAAGGGGCAGGGCCAGTTTATTCGTGGTCAGGTACTCCTGGGTGGTCTTGAAGGACTGAATCACCAGCCACAGAAGGGGATAGATAGCCAATACGGTAAAAATGCCCATGACAATATAAATGACAACTGAAGCAACGGTTGATTTCGTTCTGATGTCCGCCATGATTATTCCTTCCCCCCAAACTTTTTCTCAACGCCCTTGGTAAGGCCGATGAGGATAAAGCTGATTATCACCATGATCGTGGAAATGGCATTTGCCAGGGGATAATTGGGGGCTCCCCGGAAGGCCATCATATACATATAAAGGGATAACACGGTGGTTTGGTTCGCCGGCCCTCCGTTGGTCATTATATAAATAAGGTCAAAGGATTTTAGTGAACCCGATATGGCCAGGATAGCGCTGGTAACAATAACCCCCGACAGAGCCGGGAGTATGACCCGGGCCAGAACCTGGCCCTCGTTAGCCCCGTCTATGCGGGCCGCCTCGATGATGGAAACGTCAATGCGCTGAATATTCGCCAAAAAGATGATCACATACATACCCGTATACATCCAGAGCATAACCACCAATACGGGAATCATGGGTTGATCATTCAGGGCGTACTGGATTTGGGGATTAAAAAAACGGACAATTTCCATATAAACGCTGTCGCTGTTAAGGTAAAAGCTTTTAAAGAGAATACCGATGATGACCGGCGAAATAACATTGGGCAGGTAAATCATGGTCTGGAAAAAATCGACCCCCCGGACCAGTTTACGGGAAAGGATATAAGCCAGGGCAAAGCCCAGGGGAATCTGGCCGAAAACGGACATAATCACGATTAAAAAATTGTTCTTCAGGGCCAGGTAAAAATAGCCGTTGGGATTGGTGAATATTTCGACATAGCTCCGCAGACCGGCAAAGTGAACCTTAGGGTTCCCGAAAACTTTACCCCCGTTGTAGTTGGTAAGGCTCAAGGCTACGGAAAATACCGTGGGAAAGGCGACTACGGCAAAGTAAATCAATACCGCCGGGATCACAAGCACCAGATACGAAAGACTTTGTTCCCGGCGCGCAGTTAAATCAGCCATAAGACCTCCTCAAAGCATAGGGGCCGAACCTGACGGCCGGCCCCTGGTTTTTACTTCTGCTGCACTTTAGCGGCCGGCTTTCCACGCTTCAAAGGCTGTTTGGGCCGCCTGGGCTACCTGCTGCGGGGTCTGAGCCCGGGTTCCGCCAAGGCCGATAGCCTGGAGTCCGACATTAAGGGGCGTATAAACCGGGCCTTCAAAGACACCGTCAACAACCACCGTGGTGGTGCTGTACTGCCCGGCGAGCTGGCTCCCGGCGATTTGCAGCGGCTCAAGTTTGAGACCGCCAACGGCAATATCCGTCCGGGTGGGAGTGGTAATACCGCCGCTTTCCAGCAGCCATATCTGGGTTTCCTTGCCGGAAAGCCACTTGACAAGCTTCCACGCCGCATCTTCCTTGGCCGAGCCGGAGGCGATATTGGCGTTCATGCCCCAGCCGGTGCCCAGAATACCGGAGGTAGATTTGTTCACCTTGGCCCCTTCGATATCGGGGAACACGGTGATCTGGAAGTTAGCCTGCCGGGAGGGGCTGATAAGGGCCTGACCGGTGGACTGATCGGTAATAAAAGCGCCGATGCGCCAATCACCATCAACATAATACGCGCTTCTGTTGGTGGCAAACTGACCGATGCTGGCGCCGTATTCAGTTGTCAGGGCAGTCCGGGGAATAACCCCGTCGTCGTAAAGGGTTTTGATAAAGTTAAGGGCCGCTACAAAGTCGGGATCGGTGAATTTCGCCTGACCGGAGAGAATCTTCTGCTCCCAACCGGCGCCGCAGAAACGGCCGGCCACCATGGAGAAAAGGCAGGACTGCATAACCCAATCATCCTGATTGGCCATGATGATCGTCTCGTAGCCTTTCGCCTTGAGAACAGGAACCTGGGCCTTGAGTTCGGCATAGGTTTTGGCAGGAGTAAGCCCCGCATCTTTAAGAACTTCATTGTTGATGTAGAAGGCATGGCTTGAAGTCATGGCCCGGGGAAGAATGGCGAGATAGCCGCCGCCCTGCGCACCGGGGAGCAGAGAGCCGGGGAGCATAACCGAGGCCAGATTATCTTTGGCTGCCAGAGGCCCCAGATCTTTCAAAAGCTTGTTGGTATGAAGGGTGGTAGACCTTCCCGACGGCCATGCATAGATAACGTCCGGAAGCGATCCCGCCGCGGCATAGGCCTCCACTTTTTGATGGAAGGGTTCGTTAAAAAGATCCTCCCGTATGACATTGATGTCCGGATTAGCCTTTGTAAAGGCATCCCACACATTGGTGATTTCCAGCGCGCCATTGGCGGCGGTCATGTCGAGGTAATTCAGAACCTTAATCTCCGTCTGCCCCGGGCTGGTCTTGGCTTGATTACCGCCCCCGGCGAATACGATACCCGCCGCCAGAAGCACCACACACAGCATAAATAGCCGTTTCCCATTCTTCATCTAATTCTCCTTATGAATTAAGATAACAATGTGACGGAACCGTTTTGTCCCGTCATCCCTACTTATAGAGTATCGGACTTATGCCTTTAGGATGTCAAGGACGTTATTTTTTGACCATCAGGCTGATAACTTCACCTATAAACATACGATGATAATCCTGGCCGTTGTAGTTTTTTTCGATGGAAGGTGCATCGAGAAATTTATGCGGGTCAAAATCGTGGGTGTAGAGCTTGCGGCAGAGGATGATCTCCGTTGCCTCCTTAAAACCCACAGCCCCGGCGGCGGGCCCTTCCTCAAACACAATGGGGCTAAGGCCTGCGGCGGCGGCCTTGTCGATGTCCCGGCCGGACTTGCTGCCGCAAAGGTCCAGGGCGCCCTTCATGGCGGGCTCGAAAAAGGACAGGGTAAAAAGCGGCGCTGTATTGGCGAAATGGTAGGTATGCCGGGAGGGCCTGATAAACATAAATACCACATCCCTGCCCCAAAGCACCCCCAAACCGCCCCAGGAGGCCGTCATGGTGTTCCAGTTTCCCCTGTCAGAGCTGACATCGGCGGCGGTAATGAGCATCCATCCGTTCCCGATGCGTTCCGCGGTGTTACCCTGAAATTCCCGGATGGTTTTTCCTGTCCACCCGTCCCCGGCGGGAATTGCTTCTTTCTGTTTCATGTATTCATTCTCCCTTATCGTGTTAATAGATGTTCCGTCAATATCTTTATGCCGATGAGGACCAGTACCACACCGCCGATCAATTCCGCTTTGGATTTAAATTTTTCCCCGAATATATTGCCCAGTATAACACCGCCTGAGGAAATAAAAAAGGTGATGGCGCCGGTTATGAGCGCCGCCTGCAAAATGTTTATTTCAAAAAATGCATAGGTTATTCCCACCGCCAATGCGTCAATGCTGGTGGCAAAGGCCAACACAAGCATCACGATAAATCCAAAGGGATTTTCACGCTTTTTTTCTTCCGGCTCTTTTGACAGACTGTCCTTTATCATTTTCCCGCCGATAAAGCCGAGCAGGACAAAGGCGATCCAGTGATCCAGGAATTGAATTTTGGCGGCGAAGTAAATGCCCAAAAAATACCCTATGACGGGCATTAAGGCCTGAAACAGGCCAAAATAGAGGCCGGGAATGACAATTTCCCGGGATTTGGGATTTTTTACGGATAAACCCAGCGTAATTGACACCGCAAAGGCGTCCATGGCCAGGCCGATTGCGATCAGGATAATTTCTAATAAACCCATAGTGAACCTTTATTGTACCCTATCCCCTGACAAGCCGCTACCCTCCATATAAGGGGCCTTGAAAAAGCCGGATAGGGGGTGTACCGTAAAATAACATAATTAATCGGAGTATTTTCGTGTCCATTCGCGGCAGAATTATCAGTTCTATCATTATCATGTCTGTGCTGATCATCACAGTCGGTATCTGGGCAGGCTTTATGTTTACGCAAAAGAGCGTGACAACGGCCATTGAGCAGGATATGCGGGTGGTGGCCGAAACCGCCGACCGGCTTGTTTCCGCAGAATTGAAACTGTTAAAGTCCGATGTTTCCGCAGCGGCCATGAATATAATGAATACGCCCTCCGAAGCCCTTCATCAGGAACTGATGGTACAGGTCAATCACTACAAATCGTTCCTGTCGCTGACGGTGCTGGATAAAAACGGCGTGGTGGATTTTGCAGGAAAATATCCGGCGGCCGGCTCTTTTCTGGATAGCGCCCCGGTGCGCAGGGCCTTTGCGGGGGATAGTATCGTTTCTACCACTACCCTCGGCCCCGACGGGGCGGATCTGATCTTTTATGTCTCTGTGCCCATGGGGCAGGGTTTTGTTCTGGCCGCCGCGGTGGACGGTATGTATTTTTGCGATGTTCTGGGCGGGCTTAAGGTTTGGAATACCGGTTATGTTTTTATAGACGACGCCGAAGGCGTTGTTATTGCCCATGAAAACCGGGACTGGGTACGGCAGCGGCATAGCTTTATCGAAATTGCCAAAACCGACGCCGTGTATGTGCCGATAGCGGAAATGACCACCCGGATGATTCAGGGGAAGGCCGGTATGGAACGGATCTTACGGGACAGGGAGGAACGGTTTTATACCTATCAGCCTGTTTCCGGATCCCTTATCGGATGGACCCTCTGTGTAACAGCGCCCTTCAGCGAAAGTCCGCTGGAAGATACGCGGGCCGGTTTTTTACTGGTGGGCCTGGTGTGTTTTGTTCTGTGTGTAATAGCCGCGTTTGCCGCTTCTCTTTTCATTGAAAAGCCTTATGCCGCCGCCGCCAGGATGGTTACGGAACTGACCGCCGCCCGGGAGGAAGCCCTGGCCGGCACGGAGGCAAAAAGCCGCTTCTTGGCCAACATGAGCCACGAAATGCGGACTCCCCTCAATGCCATCATCGGGTTAAGCGAGATTGCTTTGGATGCGGACAGCGCCTCCGGGGGCAGCTCCGCCATTTCCGGCAATCTGGAAAAAATTTATAAATCCGGTGTTACGCTTCTGGGTATCATCAACGGCATTCTGGATATGTCAAAAATCGAATCCGGCAAGTTTGAAATTATTTCCGCGAACTACGAGCTTTCCAGCTTGATTAACGACGCGGTAACCACCAGCAGCGTTCATATAGCCGGCAAGCCTGTTGATTTCCGTTTGAAGATCGATCCGTCCCTGCCTTCCCGGCTTATCGGCGATGATCTGCGGATCAAACAAATGCTTAACAACCTCCTGAGCAATGCCTTCAAATACACAAAAGAAGGGTTCGTGGAGTGGAACATTTCCCATGAGCGGGAGGACGACAAGGTCTGGCTGAATTTTGACATTCGGGATTCGGGGATAGGTATTACCGAAGAGAGCCTCGAAAAACTTTTTTCCGATTACAGCCAGGCGGATACCCGGGGCAACCGGGAAATTGAGGGCACCGGTCTGGGGCTTGCCATCACCAAACGGATGGCGCAAATGATGGGCGGCGATGTAACCGTGAAAAGCGAGTACGGCAAGGGCAGTGTTTTTAGTCTGCGCATCTGCCAGGGTTTTGTGACGGAAGAACCCATCGGGGCGGAAGTGGCGGGGCGGCTTATGGCGTTTAAGTACTCCGAGCACCGGCGCGCCAAACACGCCAACCTTGTCCGGGCGCAGCTCCCCTACGCCAGTGTGCTGGTGGTGGACGATGTTTTCACGAACCTTGATGTGGTAAAAGGACTCATGAAACCTTACGGGATGCGGGTGGATTGCGCGTCCGGCGGCATGCAGGCCATTGAGATGATCCGGAAACAGGAAATTATTTACGACGCCATATTCATGGATCACATGATGCCCGGTATGGACGGCATTGAGACCGTGCGGATCATCCGGGAAGAAATCGGCACGGATTACGCAAAAAATATTCCCATCATCGCCCTGACCGCTAACGCTATAGTTGGCAACGAGGAAATGTTTTTGCAAAAAGGTTTCCAGGCATTTTTGTCCAAGCCCATCGACATTTTACGCCTTGACGCGGCCCTTAACCGGTGGGTGCGAAATAAAGAAAAGGAAGATGAGATGGCGGCTTCTCCAAAACTTATGGATGAAAACAATGTTATTTCTATTGATGAATTAAAAGATGAATGCCGGAAGATTGAACATTTTGATGCGGACGGCGGGTTGAAACGCTTCGGCGATGATGCGGAAATGTATCTGGATGTGCTGAAATCCTACGCCCGGAATACGCCGCCGCTTCTTGAAACAATAGACTCAGGTGATCCCGCAGATGTCGCCGATTATGCGGTTATTGTCCACGGCATAAAAAGCAGCAGCAGAAGCATAGGGGCGGATGAATTGGGCGATATGGCCGAAAAACTGGAACACTCATCGAGGGCGGGGGATTTCGTTTATGTTAACGCTCATCACGGGGAATTTATGAGAGCCGCCGGGAATTTGATCATGGGCCTTAACACCGTGCTGGCCCGTTTCACTCAGGATGGATGGCCCGTCAAAGCCGTCCCTGACGAAGCTGTCCTTGCGGCCCTGAAAAACGCCTGTGAAAATTTTGACATGGACGGGGTGGATACGGCGATGGAAGAACTGGGGAAATACACCTATGAATCCGGCGGGGATTTGGTGGACTGGCTCCAGGAGCAGGTAAAAATTACGGGATTTAAGCAGATTGTGGAGCGTCTGTCATAACAGGCAAAAAAGGAGGCGGTATGGAAAACGACAGGAAAACGATTTTTTTTGTGGACGACAACATGACCAATCTCACGGTGGGGAAGGACATTACCAAAGATAAGTACAGAACATTCCCCCTCCCGTCGGCGGGCACCATGTTTGATCTGCTGGAACAGGTGGAACCGGACCTGATCCTGCTGGACATTGAAATGTCCGAAATGAACGGTTACGAGGCGATCCGGCGGCTGAAAGAAAATGCCCGGTGGGCGCAAATTCCGGTTATTTTTCTTACCTCCAAATCGGACGAGGGCAGCGAGCTGGAAGGCCTTTCCCTGGGCGCCATAGATTATGTGGCAAAGCCTTTCTCCGCCCCGCTCCTCTTAAAACGCATCGAGAATCATCTTTCCGCCGAGGCCCAAAAGAAAGAGCTTAAGAACGTCAATGAAAATCTGACGGAAATAGTAAAACAAAAAACAATTCAGTTAAGCTCCCTGCACAACGCAATTTTAAACACCGTGGCCGACCTGGTGGAATCCCGGGACAGCGCCACAGGCGGGCATATTAACCGCACCCAAAAGTATATGGAGCTTTTGTCCAACGGAATGATTTCCCGCGGCATTTACCGGGATGAAACATCAACCTGGGATTTGGAATCCGTGGTGTCTTCGGCGCAGCTGCACGACACGGGCAAAATTTCCATCAGCGACGCCATTTTGAACAAGCCCGGAAAACTGAGCCCGGAAGAATTTGAAATCATGAAAACCCATGTCCCGGCCGGCGTACAGGCGATCAGGCGTATCGAGAAAACTACGGGGGAACGTTCTTTCCTGAAACACGCCCGGCTCATCGCCGGAAGCCATCATGAAAAATGGGATGGTTCGGGTTATCCCGCGGGGATTTCCGGAAAGGATATTCCTTTGGAAGGCCGCCTGATGGCCATCGCCGACGTATACGACGCGCTGGTATCCGCCCGTCCCTACAAACGCCCCATGTCTACCGATGAGGCCCGGAAAATCATTCTGGAGGGCAAAGGTACGCACTTTGATCCTGCGCTGGTGGAAATGTTTTCCGAACTGGCGGATGAGTTTGCAAGGGTAGCGAAAGAGGAATCTTATTAGTCAGATTAAACCGGCTGGAGGCGCCGCATGTCAATTCGTGCAAAAATCGTTATCATTATTTCACTGATCGCCGCCGCAATCACCGCGGCGAACATAGGTATCAGTTCAGTCATCATACAGGGGCGGCTTTCCCAGACGATAAGCCAGGACCTGGTCAATATGATAAACATCGCGGATATGTTTATCAGCAGCCGGATCACCCTGCTTAAAGCCGACTCGGCGGTGGTGGCGCTGCATTTGGCCGAAGCCCTTGAACGTGGAGAGGATATACAAGAGGCTCTGAACCGGGAGCGTATGGACGAGGACCCGAACTTTATCGCCCTTACGGTTTTTGACAAAAACGGTGTGGCGGCGGTTTCCGGAAATTCTCCGACAGAATCTTCCTGGCTCTCCCAGGGCAAATATTTATCCCTGGCCTTTGAGGGAAATTCCGTCCTGTCCACCACGCGTGTTGACGAACATTCCGGGGAGCTGGTGTTTCATATTTGCCTCCCGATCGATGCACAGGGGCGCTATGTCCTTTCCGTAACAATTCCGGGTATGCTTTTCAGCGACCTTATCAAAAATTTCAGGATGTGGGAAACCGGGAATATTTTTATCCTTGATGAAGAGGGCGCCTTAATCGCCAATTACCGTGACGCATTGGTGCGGGACAGGATCAATTTTATCGAACTGGGGAAAACGGACCCGGCATATAAAAGCATCGGAGATTTTTGCGTAAGGATCATCGACCCCAACGAGAGAGCGGGCGAAGGCATTTATAACTATGACGGGGAAGACCGGTACTGCGCATGGAAAATTCTCACGGATTCTTTAGTAGGATGGTCCATCGGCGTGGCCGCTCCAATCAGAGAAGGCCCGACGACAAATGTGGAAATCGGCCTTATCCTGGGCGGGTTGATATTTTTCATCATCAGTGTCGGCATAGCATTTTTCGTGTCGGGTATCATTGCAAAACCTTTCCTCCAGATTGAGGAGCAGAATGTACGTTTGACCGAGTTAAGCCTCTCCGAAAAAAAACGCCAATGAAGCAAAGAGTCATTTCCTCGCCAACACCAGCCACGAAATGCGTACTCCCCTTAATGCGGTGATTGGCCTGTCCGAGCTGGCCTTGGGTTATGACTCTGTAACCGGGCAGGCCCGGGAGAATATCGAAAAAGTCTACCATGCGGGCATGAACCTTTTGAGCATCGTAAATGATCTGCTTGATATGTCCAAGATTGAGGCGGGAAAATTCGAGCTCCTCCCCGCAGAATATGATGTGCCGAGCCTGATTAACGACACGGTAACTTTGAATATACCCCGCATCGGCAGTAAGCCCATTACCTTTCATTTGGATATTGACGGGACGCTTCCCGGCAAACTTTTCGGGGACGATCTGCGCATAAGGCAGGTTTTTAACAACCTGCTTTCCAATGCTTTCAAGTACACCCAGGAAGGCGATGTGTATTGGAGCCTGTCATGCCGGCGCGAGGGCGATTTTGTATGGCTGGAGGGAACCGTGCGGGACACGGGCAGCGGAATCCGCCGGGAAGATCTCAATAAGCTTTTTTCCACCTACGGCCAGGTTGACACAAAGAGTAACCGGAAAATCGAGGGTACGGGATTAGGTCTTACCATCACCAAAAGAATGGTTGAATTTATGGACGGGGACATATCCGTGGACAGCGAGTACGGCAAAGGAAGCGTCTTTACCGTGCGGATAAAACAAGGTTTTGTTTCGGACTCGGTTATCGGCGATGAAGTCGCCCGGAATCTGAAAGACTTTCATTATACGGACAGCAAACGCAGCCGGAACGAAAAGCTCGTGCGCGTTAAGATGCCTTATGCCAGTGTGCTGGTGGTGGATGATGTGGCAACGAACCTGGATGTAGCCGGCGGCCTTTTGAAACCCTACGGAATGCATGTGGACTTTGCGGGCAGCGGCCCTGAGGCCATCGCGCTCGTCGAAAAAGCCGAAGTGAAATACAACGCCATTTTTATGGATCACATGATGCCGGGAATGGACGGGATAGAAGCGGCCCGGCGCATCCGCGGGATTGAAACAGAGTACGCAAAAAATGTTCCGATCCTCGCACTGACCGCCAATGCCATTACCGGCAACGAGGAAATGTTTTTGAAAAACGGGTTCCAGGCCTTTTTATCCAAGCCCATTGATATTATGGCCCTGGACGCCGCTATCCGGCGCTTTGTGCGTAACCGCGATCTGGAAACGCAGTTGGGTCTGTCCGGGCAGGAAACTGAAAACGCCGTCCCGTCAAAAGATACTTCTCCGTCCCTTTTCGAGGGCAAAGCAATAGAGGGCATGGATTTTATAAAAGGCACGGCGCTTTACGGGGGCGATGAAGAAACCTATCTGCACATTCTGCGTTCTTATACAAAAAATACGCCGGAATTGATAAACGGGCTGCGCGGTCTTACGGAAAATAATCTGCGCGATTACGCTATTACTGCCCACAGTATTAAAGGAAGCAGCCTGTCTATAGGCGCCGGGGATGCCGGGAAAAAGGCCGAAGCTCTGGAATACGCGGCAAAATCCGGGGACTTCGCCTTTGTCACGGCGAATAACGGCGATTTTATCAACAGGGTTGAAAAATTACTGGCGGATCTTTCCGTATTGTTGGAAGGTATGGGCGGCGGACAAAAGCTGAAAAAAGAGGCCCCGGATAAAACCGTTTTGGAGGAACTGTTAAAAGCGGCCCAAACTTTTGATATTGACGGTGTGGATAAGACGATGGAAGAGCTGGCCCGTTACGAATACGAAAGCGGCGGCGATCTGGTGGAATGGCTGGAGGAAAAAGTGAAGGCCTCGGCCTTCAAGCAGATTGCGGAGCGTTTGTCACAATAAATACTGCCGCTTTTTTACCGCTCAGCAAAATATTGAGGGTGTTTTTTATCATCAATTTTTTGCATTTTGACACGGCGGCGGCAAGCTCTTCCTTTCGCGCTGTCAACAGCACAATGATGCCGTCGTCTTTTAACAGCCGCGAAAAAATATTTATCATCTTTTCGTAAAATAACCCAATGGGAATTTCCGGTTGTTCGTACATTCCCCAGGGCGGGTCCGTGATGATCCGGTCTATGCTTTTTTCCGCCAGGGATGAAAATATAGTGTTGATATCAACGTTATTGATGATACAGTTTTTTGTTGAACCGGTAAATTTTTTCCGGGTAAATTTCAGGGCATCGTTGTTGATGTCGAAGGCGTAAACATTTTCCGCCGGAAAATGTTTTAAGGCCTGCTCCGGTATAGCGCCGTAACCGCAAAAAGGATCCAGCACGATGTGGGCTTTGCCGGGATTCGCCATGCGGCACATCATGTAAGCCAACTGCGGCGGCAATTCTCCCTTGTGCAGCGTTTTATCAAAAGAATGATGGCGGCTGCGGCGTTCCATGAAAAGAGAAAATTTTTCATTACGGTACAAAAACCAGAATTCAGTATCGGGGCTGCTCCGGTTGCAGGATAATCCGGTTTTTTGCGAAATATATTTTTCAATGTTTAGTTTGATTTTTTCGTCCACCGGCACAAGCTGGTTGGCATGGGAACTTATCACCCTAAAAGTTTTTATTTTTTTGCTGGGCGGCTTATCACCAAAAATAAAATTCTTTTGCCGAAAAATTTTATTAATATGATTTTCTATTGCGTTTTTTTCGTCAGCATTTTCAAAAATATCCAATACGGAAAAAATATTGTTGAAGCAAAAAAAATTCAGCGAGTCGTAACTGCAGTCCGTTTCAAAAAAAACAGCGCCGTCCAGAAGCTTTTTTATGTTTACGTCTTTAAGCCGGGTTTTTACGATGTCCTCCACCACGGTCTGCATACCCGGTATAAAGGCGGCATAATAGGTAAATTTCATGGAATTTTAGTCACTTTTTGCCGGAATTTCGCCATTTGGCGAAACAATCTGCACCAGAGCCTTCTCCAGCCGGTGATCCCGGATTTCCAGCAGCTTTATTTTAAGGCCCAGGGCTTCAAACTCAGGCTGTTCGCCATCCTCGGGGATATGGCCCAAAAGGCTGAACGCCAGACCGCCGAAGGTGTCGTGTTCATCCAGGGGCAAAGGCAGGCCGATTTCCGCAGCGGCCTTGTCCAGCGCCGCGCCGCCGTTGATCCGCCAGGAACCGGGGCCGGTCTTTACGATGGGGGGATCTTCCGGAGGCATCGAAAGATCATTTTCCAGATCGCCCACAAGTTGTTCCAGCAAATCGTTCATGGTGATGATGCCGCCCATGCCGCCGTATTCATCCAGCAGCACCGCAAAGTGGATGCGGCTTTTTTTCATGTTACGGAAAAGCACATCGGTGCGGATGCTCTGCGGAATAAAAGGCGCTTCCCGAACGGCATTTTTCATCACCGATTCCCGGCGGCGATCCGTAAGGCTCAGATAATCACGGGCGTTGAGTATGCCCACCACACTGTCGGGCCCCTGATCGCAGATGGGATAATAGCTGTAATGTTTTTCCAGAACGGTTTTTTCCCACGCCGCATCATCATCGGCAAGATCAAGGAAGGTTACATCCCGGCGGTGGGTCATTGCTTCGCCGGCGCTCTTGTTGTCAAATTCAAACACATTGTGGATGATTTCTTTTTCACGGGCGTTGATCGTCCCCCGGGCGCTGCCCAGATCCACCATGAAACGAATTTCTTCTTCGGTCACCGTTTCATCATCAGCATTCGGGTCTATTCCCAAAAGCCTGAGCAACCCGTTGGTGGACTTTGTCAGCAGCCACACCACCGGTGCAAATATTTTTGAAATAAAAACGATAAGGCCGGACATGGCAAAGGCCAAAGAGTCCGCCTTTTTCATGGCCAGCCGCTTGGGTACCAGCTCCCCCAGCACCAATGTAAAAAACGAAAGAATCAGGGTGATGATCACCACCGATACGGCGGCGATGGTGGCCCGCGGAATTTTTACCCCCTGATCTATTAACCATGCGGTAAGTTTTCCGGAAAAATTTCCCGCCGCAAAGGCGCTGCCCAAAAATCCCGCCAGGGTGATTCCCACCTGAATTGTGGCAAGAAATTTCGCCGGTTCTTTTGTCAGGGACAAAAGCCGTTTGGCCCGTTTATCACCGGCGGCGGAAAGTTTTTCCAATTTGGTATCGCTGACGGAAATCAGGGCAATTTCGGCACAGGCAAAAACGGCATTAACTAAAATCAGAATGAGCTGTAATGTTAACTGCCATAAAAGGGGGTCTCCTCTATCGGGCATATTCTTTGCCTATATCTTTTCTAAAATCCATGCCCTCAAAATGAACCGCTTCGAGGGCCTTATACGCCTTTTCATAAGCCTCATCCGCATCAGCACCCCAGGCCGATGCCGCTAAAACCCGACCCCCGCCGGTGTAGAGCCCCGGTTCTTCCCCTTCTTTTTCGGATCGGGCCCCGGCAAAAAAAATCTTTGCTTCTTTTTCCTGACTGATGGTGATACGATCATCTTTGCGGTACGATCCGGGATACCCCTGCGCCACCGCCACCGGCGCGGGGTCGGGTTTTAGCGGCATCGGCCTGGGGT